>DVOQ01000066.1 GCA_018713485.1 Candidatus Avisuccinivibrio pullicola | reverse complement strand
GAAAATTGCGGTGAGATTAAATACAGGATATCAGATACGGAAAAGGTCACCTGCCTTATCGGGTGACCTTATGCTTACTTTAAGGATTTATGAGTGGTGCGCATTAAGTCGCTGTATAACCTAAATTTCGGGGGAATGTATTAACTGGATCCCCTGCGATCGCCGATCGCCTCTTGTGCTGTCCTTAGCCTCAGCTACGGTGTCTGCGATCTGAGTCTTACGCGGTCTTCCTCTGGGACGCTCAGGCTGCTTTCTTCTTTCCTCCATCTCCTTCTTAGTGGCCCTGCGCTTTGGCCTTGCCGTATATGTGTCCTTAAGTCCGAGCTTCGCGGCCACTTCACGGTCGACGATGAGACTCATCTCCGAAAGGGTGATGCCCGACACGTCCTTAACCATATGCAGATAACCGTCGCCCCTGAGTTCGACTTCAATGAGGTTAAGCGTGTCTGTAAGGTGGCGGAAGCTGTGGCCTCCCTGCCTTAACATCTCACGGGTGCGGGAAAGGATGAAGCGCCTGATGACGGCGGAGAGAAAGAGCACAAAGAACTTACCGTCCAGAGCATCGTCACTGTGGATGCGCAGCGGGGCACCGCTGCTGTCAGTCTTAAGGCAGCTGAACAGCTCTTCGTCAGTTTCACGCGAGCGGCAGATCTGCAGGGCCTGCTCACCGGAGAGGTCTGCGGAAGGGGAGGAAAAGAGGGCAAAGCAGCCCATGCGGGCTATTTTATCGTTGACTGCGGACTCATCCATTTCCATTATCCACTGTCCTTTTTTACCCTTCTCACGGTGAAAGCAGGAGGCGGCCTCAGCGTACAGACTGAGATCAGGCATGGCATCGTGCCTTAACGCATAGTCGCGGCAGTAACGGAGTCCTGCCGTAAAGGCTGAGCGCTGACGGGAGCTCTCCATTTCGCTGCGGTAGAGGTGGAGACGGAGTTTTCTGCCGCGCCACCCATAGTCAGAGCTTTCGCAGAAGCAGTCCTCCTCAGAGACCGTGCCGTCGTGTCTTAAATCCGTGACGCGGGAGCTGAAAGGCAGGTAATTCCTCTTTCCGAACTCCGTGAGCTTTGCCTTAACCTCCTTAAAGGTGCAGGGCACCCCCATAACGAACTCAATGCCCATATCCGGGAGACCGTCAATGCTGTCTCCCTGGGCAAAGCCCCTGTCCATCACCACCTTTACTCCCTCAAAGCCGTGACTCTTGTAACACGTCGGTATATACACCCTTCACGGAACGATCGATAAATGCTACCGTGTGCGCGTGCCTTTAAAAATACAGGATTCTGATCCTCCCGTCGCATTTTAAGAACAGACTCATAGTGGCGGGTTCTGAAAGGAGCCGCGAAGAAAACCGACTGTGAGGAGCACATGGATAAAACGGATTTTTAAAGAACAGATACAGCACGGCAGGTACTGCATACTAAGCTGAAACCGGTGTTTTACCGGCCTGTGAAAAATGTGATCCCGATCATGCCTATGAACCCGCCATAGAACTCAGATGAAGTGAAGCTGTATATGCCGCGCTTTTTGAGCCCCTTGTGCCTCCATATGCTAAAATTCTCACGTTTTAAGTAAAACTCAGTTAATAAGGTTCAAAAGGTATGGAAGAGAGCAAGTTACAGGCAACCGGCCCCGCACTTTCCGGCGGTCTGTCGCGTAGTGCCTACTCCCTTTATGCCATTGAACTGCCCTCGGGGCAGATTGAGGATCTTGACGCCCTGCTTAAGGCCAAAGTGGATACGCAGCCGGCTTTTCTGCATCAGGCGGTTACCCTGGACGCATCGCAGATCCGCCACCTTGAGCACCTTGATTTTACAAAGCTAAAGCAGATCTGCCTTGACCATCACCTGCACTTAGTGGGACTGTCAGGCATCGTCACCGAGGAGCGGGTCAAAATCCTGCAGGATAAGAACATTCCCATCGTCAATTCCAACCGTTTCGCCAGAGCCCGTGAGGAAAACCTCACCCCGCGTATCGTCACTCAGACCTTTGAAGTCAAGGTGCCCGTGGAAGTCAAAGTACCCTATGAGGTCAAAGTACCTTATGAAGTGCGCATTCCCGAGCCCTTAAAGGTCATTACGCGTCCCATCCGTTCCGGCGAGCTCATCTCCGCGCCCAATAACTCGGTGATGATCTTCGGTACGGTGGGTATGGGTGCGCGCATAGTTGCGTCCCATCATATTTTCATTTACGGGGATTTAAAAGGCGGTGAACTGTACGCCGGCAATCCCAGAGACAATGAGGATCCCGGCTATACCTCGGCCCTCATTCACGTCACCGGCAGCTTCGACCCTGCGCTCATCGCCATCGCAGGTAATTATCAGACCGCCGAGGACATGGAAAACGATCCTCTCGCAGGCCCCCTCGCCTCCCAGAAAGAGGACGTGGTGGTCAGCCTTAAAGGCAAAACTCTCGTGTATACACGGGGCAAGGATTTTTCATTAACTAATCATTCCAGAATGCTTTAAAGGACAAGAGCATGGCAGACAGCAAGAAAAACGCCACTGCGGATATTAAGAACGCAGACGTGGAGAAGACTCAGGACTCCGCTGTGGATAAGGACGTCAAGACCGAAGCCTCACAGAGCGCTGACAGCGCTCCTGCGGCTAAGGAAAAGGACAGCGCAGCTGTGAAAACCGAACAGGCTGAAAAGTCAGAGAAAAAGGAAGCCGAGCGTGATTTAAAGCCCTTTAAGGCCAGAATTATCGTCGTGACCTCCGGCAAGGGCGGTGTCGGTAAGACCACCTCTTCGGCGGCCATCGCCACGGGACTTGCCCTGAAGGGTCACAAGACCTGCGTCATTGACTTTGATGTGGGCTTACGTAACCTCGATCTCATCATGGGCTGCGAGAGACGCGTCGTGTATGACTTCATTAACGTGGTTCACAAAGAGGCCCGTTTAAATCAGGCCCTCATTAAGGACAAGCATGTTGATAATCTCTACGTGCTGCCCGCCTCCCAGACCAAGGACAAGGATGCACTTACCGTCGAGGGTGTAGGCCGTGTGCTGCGCGGCCTTGATGACGCCGGTTTTGAATACGTCGTCTGTGACTCTCCTGCAGGTATCGAGCAGGGTGCCTTAATGGCTCTCTACTATGCCGACGAGGCCATCGTCACCACTAATCCCGAGGTTTCCTCGGTACGTGACAGCGATCGCATCATCGGCATTCTCAATTCCAAGTCCCGCCGCGCCGAACTCGACTGGGAACCGGTACAGGCTAAACTGCTCCTGACCCGTTATATTCCGGGCCGCGTATCCAGGAACGAGATGCTCTCCGTGGAAGACGTGCAGGAATTACTGACCATCCCGCTGTTAGGCGTCATTCCCGAGTCTCCCGACGTGCTCAAGGCCTCAAACGCCGGCAATCCCATCATTCTTAACCATGAGTCCGATGCCGGTCTTGCCTACGCCGATGCCGTCGAGCGTCTTCTCGGTAACGAAGTGAAACTGCGCTTTACTGAGGAAGCCAAAGGCTTTTGGGCCAAGCTCTTCAACAGAGCCTAAGGAGGGCGTATGTCGCTTATCAATGTCATCTCTGACGCCATCTTCGGCAAGAGCAAGGAGCTGACGGCCAGGGAGGCCGCCAAGCAGCGTCTGCACCTCGTGCTCATCAATGACCGCGCCGGTCAGAACACGCCCGATTTCCTCCCTAAACTGCGTGAGGAAATCATCGCCGTGCTTAAAAAGTACGTACCCATCGCCTCCGAGGAAGATGTGGAGGTCAACGTGGCCCGCAAGAACGAGACCTCCATCATGGAAGTTTCCGTTTCACTGGACGGTAAGGATCGTGACGATCCCGAACTGGACGCTCCGCTTAAGAGCCAGACCAAAGACTGAGTCCATGACCCCGCTTCCCGCGGGGTTTTCTTTAATAGAAATGGCCGCGAGAACCCATCTGGATTGCGGATCCCTGTAAGGCGGGATCCGCAAGGTCGTAAACAGAGGGCTCCTAGCCGATGACAAGCTCGCTCTGAGACTTAATGAGCATGTCCAGCTCCTTTATCTGCGTAAGTAAAGGCTCGAGCAGATCTAAAGGCAGAGCCGAGGGTCCGTCACATTTAGCCTTATCCGGATCGGGGTGAGTCTCGATAAAGAGGCCGGCGATCCGCACCGCTACGCCGGCCTTGGCCAAATCCAGCACCTGCGAGCGGCGGCCGCCAGAAGCCTCGGCATTGGGGTCACGGCACTGCAGGGAATGCGTGGCGTCAAAGATAATGGGAGCGTTGCCCGTAACCTTTTTCATGACGCCAAAGCCTAACATGTCCACCACGAGATTATCGTAGCCGAACTGGGAGCCGCGCTCACAGCACATCACCTGATCATTACCTGCCTCATGGAATTTGACCATGACGTTATGCATCTGCGCAGGGGCCATGAACTGGGGCTTCTTCACGTTGATGACCTTACCGGTCTTCCCCATGGCGGTGACTAAATCGGTCTGACGGGCAAGGAAGGCCGGCAGCTGCAGGATATCCACGTGGGAGGCGACCACATCGCACTGATAGGGTTCATGGACGTCGGTGATAATGGGTACGTTAAACTCGGCCTTGAGCTTATCGAAGATCTGCATGCCCGCGTTAAGCCCCGGGCCTCTGTAGGAGTAGAGCGAAGAGCGGTTGGCCTTGTCGAAGCTGGCCTTAAAGACGTAAGGCATCTTAAGCTTCTCCGTCACCTTCACGAAATGCTCGCAGGTACGGGCGGCCAGATCATAATCCTCAAGGACGTTGAGGCCACCGATAATGGTCAGGGGCAAATCGTTTCCGATCTCAAAATTCCCGACGCGCACGCTCTTTGCAGTCATAGCTACTCCTTAGAAAAACCGCGAATTAACCCTCTCATGATAGCAGGTTTAGCCGGAGCTTTTAGAGATGACCGCGCGTCACGCGCTCATTGCCGCCCAAATCACGGAGCGTACGCACCTCCTTAAACCCCGCCGCCTCAAAGAGAGCGCGCACGGCCTGTCCCTGATCATAACCGTGCTCGACCATAAGATGTCCGCCTGAGCTCAGGTAGTGAGGAGCAGCAGCGACAATCACCCTCAGATCATCAAGACCGTCAGCTCCCGCCACTAAGGCCGACTGCGGCTCAAAATTAAGTCCGTTCTGCTCTAAGTGGGGATCGCCCTCTCGGATATATGGAGGATTGGAGACAATGAGATCAAAAAGCTCCCTTGCCTCTGCCCCCTCACGCTCCAGAGGCTCAAACCACGAGCCTTCCCTGAAGCACACCTCAAGACCCGCTAAGCGTGCGTTATCCCCGGCCACGGCCAGCGCCGCTGCACTCCTGTCCACCGCGCAGGCCATGGCCTCCGGCCGTTCCTTTTTTAAGGCGAGAATGATGGCCCCCGTACCCGTACCGAGATCGAGCACGCTCTTAAAGGGCACGCTAAGGGCCTCGGAGACTAAAAGTTCGGTGTCAGGACGGGGAATAAGCGTGTCCTCCGTGACTTTAAGATCAAGCGACCAGAACTCACGGTGGCCAAGAAGCTGTGCCATGGGGCGACCTTTCAGGCGCTCCTGCACGAGCTTCTCCAAGGAGGCATGTTCCTCTGCGCTTAACACGCGCTCATCATGGGCAATCAGGCCGGCGGAACTTAGACCCGTTACCTTAGAGAGAAGAAGGCGTGCCTCGAGACGGGGATTGTCCACCTCTGCACTTTCCTCAAGACGGGAGCGCAGAGCTTTGTGTATCGTGGCAATGGTGGCAGATGACAGCATAGTAAGACAAAGAAAGGGGCAGCGCCCCCTCGTTTAATTAAAGTCTGAAAACTTAAAGACCGTTCTGGCCGGCCATGGCGGCTAGCTGTTCGGCCTGATATTCCTCAATCACCGGCTTTAAGATGAGATCGAGATCGCCTTCCATCACCTCATTTAAGCGATATAAGGTAAGGTTAATGCGGTGATCGGTGACACGGCTCTGCGGGAAGTTATAGGTGCGGATACGATCGGAGCGGGCACCGGAGCTTAAGATGCTGTGACGGGCCTCAGCCTCCTGGGCGGCACGCTTGTCTTCCTCTAATTTGGCAAGGCGCGAGAGCAGCACTTCCATGGCGCGTTCGCGGTTACGGTGCTGCGAGCGCTCGTCCTGGCATTCCACGACGATACCGGTGGGCAGGTGAGTAATGCGGATGGCCGAGTCGGTCTTGTTAATGTGCTGACCGCCCGCGCCCGAGGCACGGAAAGTATCAATGCGCAGATCGGCCGGATTGATCTCCGGAGCCTTCGAAGGCGGGATCTCGGGTAAAACCATCACCGTACAGGCCGAGGTGTGCACGCGGCCCTGCGTCTCGGTGACGGGCACGCGCTGCACGCGGTGACCGCCTGACTCAAACTTCATGTAGCCGTAAGCGCCCTCGCCCGAGAGCTTGGCAATGACCTCGCGTAAACCGCCGACCTCACCCTCGCTCTGCGAGACCACCTCTAACTGCCAGCCCTTGGACTCACAGTACCTGGTATACATGCGGAACATCTCGCCGGCAAAGAGCGCCGCCTCGTCACCGCCCGTGCCGGCACGGATTTCAAGGAAGCAGTTGCAGTCATCGCGCTCGTCATGGGGCAGGAGCAGCAGCTGTAACTCATACTCAAGCTTTGAGGCCTTCTCACGGGTTTCCTCAATCTCTTCCTCGGCCATGGCCCTGAGATCGGGATCATCCCCGTTTAACATCTGCTCCATTTCCTCAACGTCAGAGGAGGCAGTGCGGTACTCCCCGTAGACCTCGACGAGATGCCCTAAGCGCGCATACTCGCGGTTTAGCTCACGGAACTTTTCCTGATCGGCAATCACCTCAGGCTGGGCGATAAGCTGCTCCACCTCCTGATGGCGCTCCACCAGGGCATCGAGCTTTCTTAAAATGGACTCTTGCATAACTTACGGTAAATTAAAGGATCGCTACTTGTAAAAGACACTCTCAAAACTGGCGTATTCTATCAGAGATCACAGTTCATTGAGGATCTCGCGGCCCAATTTTGTAAGACCTTCCTTTAAAATCAGCGCCAGATCCATGAACACGGGCTTTTCCGCAGGAGTCTTGTCAAGACGCTGACAGAGACTTACGTAAAACTCCCTCTCCTTAACGTTAAGTTCGGTCTGAGCCCTTTTACCTGCCCAGTAATAGCCCTGCAGGGGCAGGGCCAGCAGAAAGAGAATGCAGATAACGCTCATGGGCCAGTTAATGCGCTGCGTGTAAAGGAAATCCACGCCTTTAAGCCCGCCGCCCTGAATGAAATTCCAGATAAGAATAAAGAAAATAAAGGGCGGGATGAGATATTTGGCCGCGTTTAACACGTAACGCACGCGGTTTTCACGGTAGATGGCCCCCAGGACGGGCTCGTCAGGCCAGATCTCAAGATAGCGCATACCAAGGCGCAGAGTTTTAAACACAGAGAATCCTCACTCGTTACCAACGCTCTTTATTGTACGTGAGAAATGACGCCTGCGGCCGTGATCTTAATGAGGCAGGCTCAGGATAAGCTTCACAAGCAGGGCGGCATTGACCTTTGAGGCACTGAGGCAGTTCTTACCAAAAACATCCTGTCCCTCGTGCTCAGGAGTATCGGTAACGGTACGCAGGGCCATGAAGGGGACGCGGTAAGCGTGCGCCGCCTGCGCCACAGCAGCCGACTCCATGTCGCAGGCAAGCGTACCGGCCCTTAAATCAAGTCTTTCGCGCACCTTGCCTTCGACAAACACATCTCACGTGGCTATTTTACCGGCTCTCACGGCACAGTCTTCCTCCATGAACACAGTAAGGGCGTGATCCGTAAGCGAGGGATCACAGACAAATTCAGGGCCCTCAAGCGAAGGATAGAAATCCTGCAGGAGACTCATCTGCATATCGTGGTAATACACCCCCGTAGCGAGTACGGTCTGCCCTATACCGAGCTCCCCCGTAAGCGAGCCGCACACCCCGGCGCTGATAATAAGATCAGGCTGAAAGCGTTTGAGGAGAAAGCCCGCCGCGAGAGCGGCGTTAACCTTGCCCACTCCGCTCATGGTCAGAATAAGCTGTCTCTCCTCCAGGGATGCGCTAAAACAGCTTAAAGCCGAACCGGTGTTTTCGGGGGTAAGAGGAGCTGCCAGTTCCGCCATGGCCGCGATTTCCTCATCACCTGCAAAACAGAGCGCAATTTTTCTAAAACCCATTTTCAATCCTGTGCCCAGACCTGGTTTACACTGAATACCGCAAACATTCAGAAAAGACGGAGTAACGGCTATGTTTATAACACAGCGCGCCCTTTACTGCATCCTGTCAGGCTTAAGTCTTACCCTGCTCTCCCCCGCCTCCGGGGCGGCCGTAGGCTCTGACTGCACCTTAAACGGCGTGCCTCTCTACGGTAAGGTCAAGGTGGTGGAAAACTTTGCGGACTTTGATGTTGAGGTAGTGTCCTCCTTTCCCGATCTTAAGGTGCAGAAAGTCACCTCTTTTCCCGACAGGTGCGGCCGCTGGCAGTTCGTCACCTCCTTTCCCGATTTTACGGTGCGTTTTGTGAACTCCTTTCCCGATTTAAAAATTCAGTATGTGAGCTCCTTTCCTGGCGTACGCTGAGGGACACAGAACACCAGCAACAGCACCCCCGAGCTCCTTTCCTGGCGTACGCTGAGGGACAGGCAGATCCGCGCCCGGAGGTACTTTTCAGCGGAGGGCTTTTCACCGCTGCGGTGCAGTCCTAAAATAGTTGCCCCGTAACCGCGCCCATTGCCTTGTGATGTGGCACAATAAGCGGTATTTTGCGTGATAAGCACGCGTAGTGAACCATATTTACCGGAGCGACAAGATGGCAACCAATGACGTTGCGTACAATCCCCACGAGATTGAGCCTGAAATTCAGAAGCACTGGGAAGAAGAACATACCTTCCACGCCGTAAGGGACGACACTAAGGAAAAGTATTACTGCCTCGTGATGCTGCCCTATCCGTCAGGCCGCCTGCACATGGGTCACGTGCGCAATTACACCATCGGTGACGTCATCGCCCGCTATCAGCGCCTCTTAGGCAAGAACGTCTTAAACCCCATCGGCTGGGACGCCTTCGGTCTGCCCGCCGAGAACGCCGCCATCAAGAACAAGGCCCAGCCTGCGGACTGGACTTACGACAATATCGCCTACATGAAGCGCCAGCTGCATTCCTTAGGTATCTCCTACGACTGGGACCGCGAAATCGCCACCTGCCATCCGGAGTATTACCGCTGGGAGCAGAAATATTTCGAGAGCCTCTACAAGCGCGGCCTCGTCTACAAGAAGGTCTCCACCGTCAACTGGTGCCCCAACGATCAGACTGTGCTCGCTAACGAGCAGGTCGTGGACGGCCGCTGCTGGCGCTGCGACGCCAAGGTGGAACTGCGCGAGATGCCGCAGTGGTACCTGAAGATCACTGCCTATGCCGACGAGCTCCTGCGCGACATTGACAAATTAGAAGGCTGGCCGGAGCGCGTGCGCACCATGCAGCGCAACTGGATCGGCAGATCCGAAGGTCTCGAGATCACCTTTAAGATTGAAGGCTCGGATGAGACCTGCACCGTCTACACCACCCGTCCTGACACCTTCATGGGCGTAACCTACATGGCGATCGCCGCCAATCATCCCCTGGCCCGCGAAGCCTGCGAGAAGAATCCCGAGTTAGCCGCCTTCTGCCAGGAGTGCCTCACGCACAAGTTTGCCGAGGCCGACATTCAGACCATGGAAAAGAAGGGCATGCCCACGGGCTTCTATGCCATTCATCCCTTAAACGGCCGCCGCGTGCCGGTGATGGTCGCCAATTTCGTCATCATGGATTACGGTACCGGTGCCGTGATGGCCGTACCGGCTCACGATCAGCGTGACTATGAGTTCGCCACCAAGTACGGCCTTGACATCGTGCCCGTCATCCGTCCTGTGGATGCGGACGCTCCCGATATCTCCGAGGCCGCCTATGTCGAGCACGGCGTGCTCTTTAACTCCGGCGAGTTCGACGGCCTTGACTTCAAGGGCGCCTTCAACGCCATCGCCGATAAATTAGAGGGCATGGGCGTGGCTCAGCGCCGCGTCAACTACCGTCTGCGCGACTGGTGCATTTCCCGTCAGCGCTACTGGGGCGCCCCCATTCCCATGCTCACCCTTGATGACACCGGTGAAATCGTCTCGGAGCTTGAGGAAAACCTGCCCGTGAAGCTGCCCTCAGACGTGACCATCGACGGCATCACCTCGCCCTTAAAGACCGATCCCGCTTTCTACAAGACCACTTACAAGGGCCGTCCCGCCACCCGCGAGACCGATACCTTTGACACCTTCATGGAGTCCTCGTGGTATTTCGCCCGCTACTGCTCGCCGCGCTGCACCACCGGCATGATCGATGACGAGGCCAATTACTGGCTGCCCGTCGATCAGTACATCGGCGGTATTGAGCACGCCGTGATGCATCTGCTCTATTCGCGCTTCTTCTTCAAGACCATGCGCGACGCGGGCATGGTCAAGGCCGACGAACCATTCAAGCGCCTGCTCTGCCAGGGCATGGTGCTCGCCGATGCCTTCTACTATGTCAACGAGTCCGGGGCCCGCGTCTACGTCAGTCCCCTGAAGGCCATAGTCACCCGCGATGAAAAGGGCAACATTCTCAAAGCCGTCGATGCCGAGGGTCACACGCTCGTGCATGAGGGCATGATCAAGATGTCCAAGAGCAAGAATAACGGCATCGATCCTGAGGATATGGTCCGCCTCTACGGCGCGGATACGGTACGTCTCTTCATGATGTTCGCATCGCCCGCCGAGCTTACCCTGGAGTTCCGTCAGTCCGGCGTCGAGGGTGCCAACCGCTTCTTAAAGAAGCTCTACTCCCAGGTAGTGGCCTTAACCTCCGCTCACGCTCCCGTGGCCTTAGACAAGAGCAAGCTCGACAGTGAGCTGCGCAAGCTGCGCCATCAGCTCCATGTCACCATCGACAAGGTCAGCGATGACATCGGCCGCCGTCAGACCTTCAATACCGCCATCGCCGCCATCATGGAGCTCTTAAATGCCGTCGCGAAGTTAGAGCGTGACGACGAGGCCGCCGTGGCTCTCAAGTACGAAATCTACAACGCCGTGGTGCTGATGCTCTATCCCATCACGCCCCACATCTGCTTCAAGCTCTACGGTATGTTAGGCAACACTCAGGACATTGATAAGGATGCCCGCTGGCCCGTGGCCGATCCCGATGCCCTCAAGGCCGAGGACATGCTTATCGTGGTGCAGGTCAATGGCCGCTTAAGAAGCCGCATTACCGTGAGCCCCGAGGCTTCCGAGGAGGAGATTAAGGATTGCGCCTTAAAGGATGAGGCCGTGGTTCCGCACCTTGAAAGTAAGACCATCCGCAAGGTCATTTACGTCAAGGGCCGTCTCGTCAACGTGGTAGCCGCTTAAAGAGGTACAGACCATGAAGATCACCCGCGTTACCGTTATTGCCGCGTTAAGCCTGCTGCTTGGGGCCTGCGGCTTTCACCTGCCCCATCAGGAGAACCTCGCCACGACGCTGCCGCGTCTTAACGTCGAGGGTGATTATCATGAGGACTTCTACAAGTACGTGGTGCAGAAGCTGCGCCTTGCCGGGGTGGAGGTGATCTCAGAGAGTTCGTCCTCTTATCAGAAGTATGAGAACGCTCCTACGCTGATGATCCCCGCACCCCATGTCACCGAGGAAGTGGTGGCGGTAGATTCCATGGCCCAGGCCCTGGAGAACAATATCCGCGTCTCGGTGTCCGCCACGCTCTCGGTGCCGGGGAACCGCCCCATGCTCATGCGCAACTCCCTGACCCGCTCGGTGCTCAATAAATCCGGCTTCGCTCTCGCCTCGCAGACCGAAAAGGACACCGTCATCGACGAGACCTTAGATGAGCTCGCCGCGCAGATGGTGCTCCGTATCGGCTATCTGGGCCGTCAGTCCGATCCTACGGACGTCGCACCGCAGGTGACCGAACTTTTAGAGAATGAAGACTCGGATTACCGTGCCGACAGCCCCTACGCGGGCATGACGGTCATGGAAGCCCTCAAATCCCAGGATGCCTCCGAAAGGGCCTCAGGCACGCAGGTGACCCTCGACGAGCTCAACAATCACAGTCAGGTATTAGATGAGGGTAAGACTCCCGTCTTACCGCCCGTAGCCCCCGTGCTCACGCATGAAGCTCCGGCGGATTTAGACACCGAGATGTAGCTTGAGCATGGCTTTAAACCCCGTTTACGTTCTCTCCTCGGACGATCCGCTCTTAAAGAACGATAAGGCCCGGGAGATCGTGGAACAGGCGCGCAGGGAGCTGCCTGAAGCTGCCTTTATGCTCTTTACACACAGCGATTTTGCCTCCACCCGCGGGGCCAATCTCGCCGCGCTGGAGAACGAACTCATCGACCAGGGGCTCTTCGGCGGGGATCGCCTCATCAAGATTTACCTTAAGGATCTCGATGCCACGGCCGTCGAGGTGTTAAACCTCATCGCAAGGCGCTGGAGACCCGGGGTGTGCATCATCATCGATCTGCCGCGCCTTAACTCCGCTTTTATTAAGGAAAAACCCCTGCCCTTTAAGGAAGAGCCAAAGTTAAAGCTTGAGACGCGTAAAAAGCACGCGCTTGCCTTTATCAAGGGCATCGGCGGGAGCGTGGAAATTCTCTACACTCCGGAGGGAACGGAGCTTTTAAACTTCATCGCCGCGCGCTGTCAGCGCTATGGATTTACGCTTGACCGCCAGGCGGCCAATTACCTCGCCATGGCCTGTGAGGGCAATCTCATCTCCATCGATCAGTCCCTGCAGATCATGCAGATGACGCAGAAGCAGGGTACCATCATCACGGTGGCCGAGGTGGACCGTTTCTTTTCCCAGGACGCGCGCTTTACCGGCTTTGAGTTTACCGAGGCGCTGTTAAACGGCGAGAGCCTGAGGGCCCTCAATGTGCTGGATGCCTTCTGCAACGGACCCGGCTCCTCGCTTTCCTCGGCACTGGCGCTGCTCCTTGGCCGTCTGGACGGAGCCTTAAGCGCCGTGCGCGAGGGTAAGGGCGTCAACTTAAGCGCCCCCGCCGAACGCACCCGCTTCATGTTAAGTCACGGGATTAAGACCCCGCGCGCGCAGCAGGCGGTCTTAAAGGCCCTAAACGCCATGCCCGTGACCTTACTGAACTTTCTGACCTTAAGCCTGTCTAAGGCTGCAAAGGATTTTTCTTCCTTTAACCATGAACACGCCTATCTCACCTTACAGCAGATGGCCGTGAGCATGAGCAACTTTCAGGCGATGGAACTAGAGGGACGGTAATGGCGGGAACGGCTTTTTTAGGCGGTGCCTTCGATCCGGTGCACAGGGGACACCTGCGCCTTGCGCACGCCGTTAAGGAACGTCTTAACCTTGAGAGCGTGGAATTTATCCCCAACGCCGCGCCCCCGCACAAGCACGGCTCGCATCTGCCCTACGAGACGCGCGTCGCTCTCCTGAAGCTCGCTCTTGAAAACGAGCCTTACCTTCACGTCAATACCCTGGAGCGCGATAACAGCCATCCGCATTACACCTACGAGACTCTGCGTCTTCTAAGAGAGGAAAAAGGGCCGGACACCCCCTTATTCTTCGTCATCGGTCTTGATTCGCTCCTTGCCCTTGATACCTGGTATCACGGTCTGGAGCTGACCTCCCTTGCCCATCTCGTGGTGCTCGGAAGGCCGGGCTACAGCCTTGACGATGCTTCCGAGACGATGCGGGACTACCTTAAAGACCGGCTTATCTTTTCCCACGAGGGAGACTTTGACAAAGCGCTTGCCACCCCGGCAGGGCACTGTCTGTATGTCGAGGGCGAAGCGGAGGACGTCTCCTCCTCAGAGCTACGCGCCCGCATCCTTAACTACTATGCCTCAAAGGACAGCGCGGCCCTTGACTATCTGCACACCCATTTACCGGAGGAAGTCTGTGCTACCATTCTCTCCTCCCATCTTTACGCTAACGACTTACTATGACTGCATTAGATCTCAGCACTTCGACCCTTTTAGCCACTTTCTGCGAAAAGAGCCTCGAAAGCTCCAAGGCCGCGGAAATTTCCCGCATTGACGTGAGCGCCCATTCCTCGCTTACCGATGTCATGCTCATCGCCACGGGAACGTCCAGCCGTCACGTCAGCGCCATCTGCGAGCGCCTTGAAGAGCATTTACACAAGGCAGGCGTCAGGGACGTCACGCTCTCCGGTTCCGAGGCCGGCGGCTGGGTGATTGCCGACGTGGGCAACGTCATGGTGCACGTGCTGCGCCCTGAGGAACGCGAGCGCTATCAGTTAGACACCCTCTACCGCTGCATGGCCGCGGGTGTCAGCGAAAACGCGCTTGAGGACGTCGCCTAAGTGAAGATCACCTTAATCGCCGTGGGTAACAAAATGCCCAAGTGGGTGGAAAGCGGCTTTAGCGAGTATCAGAAGCGTCTGCCCCCTGAAATGACCCTTACCCTGCATGAGATTGCACCCGGCAAACGCCTTAATCCGGCTGCTACCGCCAAAGCCCGCCTTAAGGAAGAGGAGGCCACCCTCGCGGCCATCCCCGAGGGAGCCTATGTCATCGCTCTGGACGAGCGGGGCAGGGAATTTTCCTCGCATGAGCTTTCCGACAAGCTCACGGCCTTAAAACGTGATTACTCACAGTTAGCCTTACTCGTGGGCGGCCCTGAGGGCCACACCGACGCGGTGCGCCGCCGCGCCCATGAGCTGTGGTCCTTAGGCAGGCTTACCCTGCCCCATCCCCTGGTGCGCGTGGTGTTAGCTGAAACCCTCTACCGGGCCTACTCCATCAGCGCCGGTCTGCCATATCACCGGGATTAAGTCATGTTCGCGCGCCGTAAACACAAGGAACGCCTGCTGTTTAGCAAAAAGGACCGTCCGCGCAAAAACCGCTCGGGCAAGGGGATCCGCGTTAAGAACGTGGAGCTCGAGAACTCCATTTTCCGCACGCGCATGTTCATCGGTCTGTTCTGTTCCGTTGTGGCCGCAGGCATTCTTTTTGCCAATCTTTACTACCTGCAAATCGTCTCCTATGACGATTACACGGTGCGCTCCAACGAAAACCGCATCCGCGTCCTGCCCGTAGTGCCGCAGCGCGGCATTATCTACGATCGCAATCACGTGGTCTTAGCCGAAAACCGCCCCGTTTTCCATTTAGTGCTCTTCCCGAGTAAGGATCTCGATACCCGCGAGAGTATCGAAAAGCTCAACAGTCTGTTACAGCTTGATCTGACAGAAGACGAAATCGGGAATCTCATCTACCTCTCCCGCACGCGGCAGCGTTTTTCGGGCGTGGAAATTTCCGATCTGCTCTCAGAGGAACAGATCGCCACCTTCTCGGTGAACCGGCACCGTTTTCCCAACGTGCAGATCTCAGCTAACCTCAACCGCTTCTATCCCTTCGCGGACATCATGACCCATGCCTTAGGCTATGTCTCGCGCATCAATCAGGCGGACGTGGATAAGCTTACCGAGGAGGGCAAAATCGACAATTACGAAGGCAGCACCGCGATAGGCAAATTAGGGATCGAGCGCTATTACGAGGATATCCTGCACGGTACCACCGGCTCGCGCGAGGTGGAAGTGGACAGCCACGGCCGCGTCATCCGCACCCTGCACTTCAATCCGCCTAAACCCGGCCTTGATATCACTCTCTCCATTGATATCCGCCTGCAATATTATGCCCAGGAGCTTTTAGGCAACATGAAGGGGGCCCTGCTGGCCATTGAACCGGAGACCGGCGAGATCCTCGCTTTTTACTCCAACCCCTCCTACGATCCCAATCTTTTCGTGCGCGGGATCCGCTCGGGCGAATATAAGCATCTTTTAGAGCACCCGGGCCGCCCCCTTATCAACCGCGTCACCCAGGGCGGCTACAGTCCCGCCTCCACGGTAAAGCCCCTGCTGGCGGTCATGGGCCTCAACGAGGGACTCATCACCACCACTTCCACTTATTTCGGCGGTCCGGCCTTTATGCTCCCGGGCTCCTCCCACCGCTTCCGCGACTGGAGATCGTGGGGTCACGGCTGGCTGGACGTCTACCGCGCCATTGAGGTCTCGGCGGACACCTATTTCTATGATCTGGCCCACCGCGCCGGTATCGACACCATTCATGACTATTTAGACCGCTACGGCTTTGGCCGCGCCACGGGTATCGACATTGCCGAGGAATCCTTAGGTCTCAACCCCTCGCGTGAATGGAAGATGCGCCGCTACAAGGACAGCTGGCACATGGGAGACACCGTTCCCATCGGCATCGGCCAGGGCTACTGGACGACCACCCTCCTGCAGTTAGTGCGCGCCCATGCCACGCTCGCCAATTACGGCCATCAGATAACGCCCCATCTGCTAAAGCAGGTCACTGATCCCTCGCAGGACAATCAGTGCGTCATGTCCTTTAACGAAGTGCTCCGTGCCCGCGACGACGGTACCATCACCCATCTTTACGATGCGGTGTTAACCCCTGAGGAAATGACTCTGGCCGACAAGGCCCGCGCCGATGCTGAAAAGGCCCGTGTCCGCGCCGCCGCGGCTTCCTCCGCGACCCTTGCCTATAACGGCGCGCCCTCCACCCCCTCCGAAGAAGAGGAGTCCGAGGAAGTCAGCCTTGATCTCAACGCCTTAAACGCCGGCAGCGCCGCCCCCCTTGACAGTTCCTCAGCCCAGGAGGGGCAGTTAGATCCCGCCTTCTTAAACCCTGGCGCTCCCGATCCCGCCTTCGTCGCTGAGGGCCCCCTCGCCGAGGACGTGAGCGCACCGTTACCCCCGGTTAGCGAGCATGACAAGGCCGCCACCGAGGAGGAACCCTCAGTTCCTCAGGAGGCCGCTGCAGAGAAGGCTGAGGCGGAGCTCCCCTTACGCCGCCACCCCTTAGCCACGGGGCCTGACAGCGAAATCTTCCCTGTGCGCGATCCCGCTTACTGGGACGTGGCCCGCGCCGGCATGTATCTCGTGGTCAACGGACCGGAGGGCACGGGACGGCGTGCCTTCTACGGGGCCAAATACAAGGCTGCCGGCAAATCCGGCACCGCGCAGCTGGTCGCCATCCGCCAGGGCGAGAAATACAACGCGGCCTCTCTCAAGGCCGAGCACCGCGACAATGCGCTCTTCGTGGCCTTTGCGCCCTATAAGCACCCGCGCATTCTCGTGGCCCTGATTTTAGAGAACGAAGGCGGCGGTTCGGCCAAGGCGGCCCCCATCGCCCGCAAGATGATCGACAAATACCTCGTTGAGCTCTATCCCAACGGCTATATGGGTGAGAGCACCGGCGTTACTGAAAAATTCGGTTTAGGGGGCACCGTTACCGTACAATGACCGAGAATTCCGCCCGTACCCTGCACGATGACGGCCCGGTGGCCGCCCGCGGCTCGTGGCTCACGCGCCGTCATATCGATCTGCCGCTCATCCTGGGGCTGCTCATGACCCTGCTGCTCTCGCTTTTTGTCCTGTATTCGGCCTCAGGGCAGCATCCCGAGATGCTGTGGCGGCAAATCGTGCGCACCTCCCTCGCCTTCTCCGTCATGATCGTGGTGGCACAGTTCTCCCCGCGCTTTTACGCCAGGGCCTCCATTTACCTATACATCGGGTGTATCGCCCTGCTCATCATGGTCGAGCTCTTCGGCGATATCTCCAAGGGAGCGCAGCGCTGGCTTAACCTCGGCTTTATGCGCATTCAGCCCTCGGAGCTTCTCAAGGTCGTGATGCCTCTGACTATTGCCGCCTTTCTCTCCCGCGACAATCTGCCCCCGCGCACGGGCAATATCGTGATCGCCTTTATCCTCATTCTCGTTCCCGTAGGCCTCATCCTCAAGCAGCCGGACTTAGGCACCGCCGCTCTCGTGGGCGTCTCGGGCTTTATCGCCGTGTTCCTTGCCGGCCTCTCGTTCTGGTGGCTGGCCGCCGGGGCCATCGCCGGAGCCGCCGCCATCCCCGTGATGTGGAATTACGTCCTCCACGACTATCAGAAACAGCGCGTGCTGACCTTAATCGATCCCGAATCCGATCCCTTAGGCGCGGGCTATCACATCATTCAGTCCAAAATCGCCATCGGCTCGGGCGGTCTTTACGGCAAGGGCTGGCTACAGGGCTCACAGTCACAGCTTGATTTCCTCCCTGAACCCCACACCGACTTCATTTTCGCCGTTTTAGCCGAGGAGACGGGACTTATCGGCTTTTTAATCCTGCTTTCGGTCTATATCTATCTCATCACGCGCTGTACTCTCATCTCCTTTGGGGCCCGCTCCAATTTCGAGCGCATTTTAAGCGCCACCTATACCTTTACCTTTGTCTTCTACATCTTCGTCAATATCGGCATGGTCAGCGGCATTCTCCCCGTGGTGGGCGTCCCCCTGCCCATGATAAGTTACGGCGGCACCTCGATGATCACCCTCGCCATCAGTTTTGGCATCATCATGTCCGTGCACACGCACAAGCGTAACTTTACCTTTAGATGAGAAAGCGATTTTAGTGTTATGCTAAGGCCTGTTGTCAGCTAAGGATACCGTATGTTCAAAAAGCTTATCACCGCCCTGACGGTTGGCTCTTTATGTGTAAGCGCCACCGCCGCCCCCTCCGTGGAGGAGGTTGCCTCC
Organism: Candidatus Avisuccinivibrio pullicola; assembly: GCA_018713485.1. Taxonomy (GTDB): domain Bacteria; phylum Pseudomonadota; class Gammaproteobacteria; order Enterobacterales; family Succinivibrionaceae; genus Avisuccinivibrio_A; species Avisuccinivibrio_A pullicola. The sequence continues at coordinate 42,874 of DVOQ01000066.1, read as the reverse complement.
TTTGCGGGTGTTCCGGCGGACGCTGTCCGTAAGGCCATCTCTGAGGCCACGCTGCAGCAGAGCATTATCGACACCATGCAAAAGCCCTACGAGGGTAAACCGTGGTGGCAGTACCGCAAGCTCTTTATCACCACCTCGCGCATTAACGCAGGGGTGCGTTTTTACCTTGAACACGAGAAGACCCTCACCCGCGCCGAGAAAACCTACGGTGTGCCCCCTGAAATCGTCTGCGCCATCATCGGCGTGGAAACCTTTTACGGGCGCAACATGGGCACGTGGAAAGTCCTCGACGCCCTCTATACCTTAGGCTTTCACTACCCTCCCCGCGAGAGTTATTTTTCAAAGGAATTCGGCCAGTTCGTGAAACTCGCCACCCGCGAGGGCTGGGATTACGACACCATTAAGGGTTCGTACGCCGGTGCCATGGGCATGGGTCAGTTCATGCCCACCTCCTATCTTGAGTATGCCGTGGACTTTGACGGTGACGGCCACGTCAACCTCTTTGAGAGCATCGAGGACGCCATCGGCTCGGTCGCCAGTTACTTCAGGGCCCATGGCTGGAAGCAGGGTCACGGTATCTTTTACCCCGCTTATGTCAAAACCCCTGAGGCTGCCGCACTTACCGGACAGGAATGGAACCTGACCGGCTATGACTTAGTCAGGAGTGGCGTTTCCACCAAGGTCAATCTTGATCCAGACGAGCGCGTGCGCCTCTTTGCCTATGCCATGGAGGACGGTTCCGACTCTTACGGCGTAGGTCTGGACAACTTCTACACCATCATGCGCTACAACAAAAGTCCGCTTTACGCCCGTGCCGTCTATGAGCTCTCAGAATTCATCCGCACGGAGCATGACAAGGTTCTTTTAGAACAGGGTATCGTGGTTCACCCTGAAGGCAGACGTCCCTGATGCACAGCACTTTTTACAAAACGACCGCGCTTCTGAGCGCCTTAACCTTAAGTCTCTCCCTCATCCTCACGGGCTGCTCCTCGTCAGGGGAAAGCCTTCCCATTCCCGATATCAATGCAACTCACGGCATGAAGGATGACAGCGGGGCCACTTACGGGTCCGGGCCTAATCACACCCGCCCCTACCCGCAGAGCGAGGAAGTCAATTTAAACGGAGTACCGGGCGTCACGCCTAAATACGAGCCCCTCTCCCGCGGCGGCAACAAGGACTACCGCGTCCTCGGCAAGGATTACGAGGTGTGGAAGAACTGCTCTTCCTATCTGGAGGTAGGTACGGCCTCGTGGTATGGCCCGGGCTTTCACGGCAACAAGACCTCTAACGGCGAGGTCTACAATCAGAAAGGCTATTCCGCGGCTCACAAGAACCTGCCTCTGCCTTCCTATCTCAAGGTCACCAATCTCGAGAACGGCAAGGCCGTCGTGGTCCGCGTCAATGATCGCGGTCCCTTCCACGGCTCGCGCATCATCGATCTTTCCGAGGGTGCCGCCCGCGCCATTGACATGACCGCTAAGGGCACCGCCAAGGTCAAGCTCGAATACATCAACGTCCGTGAAGGCAATGTCATCGCCAACGTGGCCCACACCTCTCTGCCAGGTTCCGGCAGCGCCAACCGCGACAGTATCCGCGAGCTCATTGAGAACCTCAAGGAAGGTAAGAAGCCCTCCGCTGCCACCACCGTGGCAGCCGCCGTCACCGTCGCTAAAGCCGTTTCCGCCGCCTCTGACGCCCTTGAACAGGCCGATTCTTCCCCTCAGGTAAGTTACGTCAACTCCCTGGAGCAGAACCTGCTGACCACCGGTTCCACCGCAGGCACCACGACCATGGCCGCCGTGAATGACGTCACCGGCACGGTGCAGATTTTCACCTCCGGATCCTCCGAGCGCGCCCAGGACGTGCGTTCCACCCTGCAGCCCTCCACCGCCTATCCGGTGGAAGTCATCGCCGAAGGTAATCTTTACCGCGTGCGCGTAGGCCCCGTTCCTGAGGGACAGCTGGACAGCGTCTTAACGCAGATGCGTTCCCTGGGCTATCCGGATGCATTCATCCGCCGCTGACGCCTTTGGTACAATAGCGCTCTGAATAATACCTACGCTGAATGCTGATTTAAATTACTGATAGACAAGGACAAGCAATCATGCAGAAATTCACGGCGGCGTTTCTAAGCGCCGTTCTCGCCTCGAGCTTTTGTTTAAGCGCACAGGCCGCCGATCCCTCCATTCCCGATCCCTTTGCGGCTTTAAAGCAGGGCAATAGTGCCTCTAACAGCGCTCCGGCCGCTGCCGCCCCCGACACCCCGATAGTCATTCCCGCCGCTCCCGTCTTTGACGCGCAGTCATGGGTGCTCATGGATTACGAAACCGGTCAGGTAATCTCGGAGCACAACGGTCAGGAACGGATCTGGCCCGCCTCCCTCACCAAGATGATGACCTCCTACGTCATCGGCATGGAGTTTAAGGCCGGTCGTCTGCATAACGACGACGAAGTCGTGATCACCGAGGAAGCCTGGGCTAAAAACTACACTGACTCCTCCAAGATGTTTATCGAGGTCGGCAAGAAGATCAAGGTGGGCGATCTCAATAAAGGCATTATCATTCAGTCCGGTAACGACGCCTGCGTCGCCATGGCCATTCACCTCGCAGGCTCCGAGGAAGGCTTCGTCAGCGTCATGAACACCTACGCAAAGCAGCTGGGACTTGAACACACCCACTTCTCGAACGTCCACGGCCTCTTTGACGAGCAGAACTATTCCACCGCCTATGACATGGCGCTCTTAGGCCGCGCACTCATCCGCGATCTGCCCGAGGAATACAGCATTTACGCCCAGAAGGAGTTCACCTTCAACGGGATCCGCCAGTACAACCGTAACCGTCTGCTCTGGGACGAGACCCTGAGTGTCGACGGCATCAAGACCGGTCACCTCTCCCAGGTAGGCTATAACCTCGTCGCCTCCGCCGTCAACGGCAGTCAGCGGCTCATCGCTTCCGTGATCGGTGCCCATTCCGAGGCTGATCGCTCCTCCTTCTGCAAGCAGCTGCTCACCTACGGCTTCCGTTTCTTTGAATCCTATCAGCCCTTTGACGATAACAAGACCATTCTGCAGCGCGAAGTGCGCATGGGCAAGAACAGCAGTGTCGAGCTTATCGTGGACCGTCCGGTACGTTTAGTCATCCCGAGAGGCTCCCAGTCCCGCATCAAGGTCAGCTACCGTCTGGAGAACTCGGTTTTCCTCGCCCCTATTGCCGAGCGTCAGCCCTTAGGCGTCATCGAGTTCAGATTAGATGACAAAAACCTTGCCTCCTATCCGCTCGTAGCCCGTCAGGCAATCCCCGAAGGCGGTTTCCTGACCCGTCTCTGGGACAAGATCTACCTTTTCTTCGCCGGTGACGAATAACGAGGAGCGCACGATGCCCATGCCTAAAGCTTCTTTTGAGGAACTGATGCAGTTCCCCTGTGACGTGACTTTCCGCGTCATCATCGAGGCCGCAAAAGATATCTCCCCCGTGATTGCCGTCATGGAGAAAAGTACCGGCCATAAGCTCATTTCGCGCTTAGGCCAGCAGGCCTCATCCAAGGGCAAATATCAGTCTCACCGTCTGGTCATTACGGTGGACAGTGCCGCGGATCTGCGGCGGGTCTACGCCGAGGTATCCGCACACCCCGACGTCTACCATATCCTGTAGGCACCATGAGTATGCGCGATCGTGACGATGAGGTGTGGTTTAACCACGAATTTGCGCGGTTTTTCACCCTCATCTGCTATTTAGGAGCCATTGCGCTCCTGGCCTTTGTCATCTTCATGGTCCTCGCTCTGTTCAGGATCTCCTCCAACGCCTTCTACACTTATGAAAGCTATCAGGAGATCCCCTATCACCGCGTCGGCCTGCTGCTGGGCACCTCGTCCAACGTAGCCCCCGGTCAGCCCAACGAGTTTTTCACCAACCGCATCCTCGCCGCTTCCACCCTCTATCATCACGGCAAGATTGAGTACATTCTGGTCTCCGGAGACAACCGTCACCCCTCCTACAATGAGCCAAGGCAGATGATCCGCGCCCTCATCAAGGCCGGCGTTCCCCAGGAGCGCATCGTGGCCGATTACGCGGGCTTCAGCACCATTGACTCCGTGATCCGCGCCCGCCGCGTCTTCATGCTCAATGACATGACGGTGATTTCCCAGAGTTTTCACAACGAGCGCGCCCTTTTTATCGCCCGCGCCAACAACATTGACGCGGTAGGCTTTAATGCCGCCTCGCCTGACTCTTTCTATGCCAACTTCAAGGTTAAGGTGCGCGAGTTCTTCGCCCGCATCAAGTGCGTCTTTGACGTCTACCTGCTCAACAGCCAGCCCACGTATTTAGGCGATCCCATCGCCATCGGTGACGCCCCGCTGCCCAAGCAGCCCTCGGACAAACCCAAGATCCGCACCTCAAAGCCCAAGCTGCCAGGTTTCTCCGTCGCCGGACTTAAGGCTCAGGCACTTGAAGAGCTCAAACTCCACGCCAAGGAGCGCACCGACTCGGCTCTCATCCTGAGACAGCGCGAAATCGCCCGTAAAGCCATGCAGGAGGCCATGGAGCGCGACAGCCGCGAAATTGCGACTGAGGCCACGCCACGGTTCTAAGCCCCTCTCACCGGAGGCCCTGCCTGACAGGGCCTTCAACGTTCTTCTCTCAACCCCAAAGCTTAATGCGTGTGCTCAAGCACCATAAAATCCGGCCCTAACTTACGCTTAATCGCGGCGAGCATCATCTCGCGGTTGGGACAGGGAAAGCCAATGGGATTGCCCTTCGTGATACAGGAGGCCAGGGCAATGGCCTCCGCCCCTCTTTCCCTTAACTCCTCAGCACGGTGCACGGCGCGTTTGCCGGGGCACCCGCCACAGGACACAAAACCCATGACGGTGCATTCGCCTAAGCCCGCAAAAGCTCCCTTCTGATTGGCCACGGTCACGAAATCCGTGGTGCCGGGACAGATATCCTCGGTCTGCTGGCAGCGGATAATGCCGATTTTCATAGTCATTCTCCCAGTGGTACGTTCCTCTTTATCTTAGCGCAAATGCCTTTCTGATTACGTTTTTGGGATGTTTTGTAAAATCCCCTTAAAAATCAGACACGAAAAATTTAAAAAAAGTGTTGACCCTCCCGGATTTCTCTGTATAATGTGCACCCGTTGACACGCCACGTCGGTGATTAGCGCAGTCTGGTAGCGCACTTCGTTCGGGACGAAGGGGTCACAGGTTCAAATCCTGTATCACCGACCAGTCAGCAGGCTAAGCGTTGCGTCCTTAGCTCAGTTGGATAGAGCAACAGCCTTCTAAGCTGTGGGTCAAAGGTTCGACTCCTTTAGGACGCGCCAGCTTAGAAAGCAAAAATCTTACTGTGGTGGCTATAGCTCAGTTGGTAGAGTCCCGGATTGTGATTCCGGTTGTCGAGAGTTCGAGCCTCTCTAGCCACCCCACTCCTCTTCTTTCATTTTCTTGTTTATGCGGGATTGGTGGAATTGGTAGACACACCAGATTTAGGTTCTGGCGCCTCGTGTGTAAGAGTTCGAGTCTCTTATCCCGCACCAGCATTTTCAAATTAAAGCTTTTTCCTATTCCTTCTCGCACTCAATAGTATGCATCCAGCTGTCACCGAAATCATACCAGTAGACCATGCGCACGAAGCCACCCAACTCCTCAGAAACTCATCCATAACCATGTCATCAGACTCCTCGATCTCAGCGTAGCCCTCCCCGTCGAGCTCCCCAATCTCAAAAAGGCCGTCATCTCTCACTCCCGAGGATGAGGCGTAAAAACAGTGCATATGATAGCCGCTCCAATTAAAGTCCTGCTGTAAAACATAATGCAACTGACCGAAAGTGTAATGGCAAGGGACAAGCAGAAGACTCCAGACCTTAGGTTTAGATGTACCGTGCAGCGTAACTTTCAGTTGCTAGAAAAGCATCCTGAGACCTCATTAAAGTGCAGGTGATGGTTATAGTATAATTAGCGCAAGATGCGCAGTCACCTGCCTTCCTGTCAGTTCTGAAGAGGTTTTTATGACCACAGTTTTCCCCATTGTTACCTCCGCTTCCCGCCCCACTACCGCCCTGCTGTTAGGTTCCGGCGAACTGGGCAAGGAAGTGGCTATTGAGCTGATGCGCCTTGGCGTCAAGGTCGTGGCGTGTGATCGCTATGACAACGCCCCGGCCATGCAGGTTGCGTCGGAACACGCCGTGCTCAACATGAAGGACGGAGCGGAGTTACGCGCTCTCATCCATCAGGTCAAACCCGATCTGGTCATTCCCGAAATTGAGGCCATCGCCACGGACGTACTCGTGGAGTTAGAGGAAAAAGAAGGGCTGCACGTGGTACCGTCAGCCCGTGCCGTTAACATCACCATGAACCGTGAGGCCATCCGCCGTCTCGCAGCCGAAGAACTCGACTTACCGACCTCGCCCTATTTCTTCGCCTCAAGCGTGCAGGAAATCCACGATAACATTGATAAAGTGGGCTTTCCCTGCATCATGAAGCCGGTGATGAGTTCATCGGGCAAGGGACAGAGTACGCTGCGCTCGGATGACGATATTGACGCGGCCTTTAAGAAGGCCTGTGACGAAGGCCGCGGACACGAGACCCGCGTGATCATCGAGGGCTTCGTCAAATTTGACCGCGAGATCACCCTGCTCACCGTTTCGGCGGTGGACGGGATCTTCTTCTGTGATCCGATCGGACACCATCAGGTAAAAGGTGATTACCGCGAGTCCTGGCAGCCCGAACCGCTCGATGAAGAGGTATTCGTGGAATGCCGCCGCATCGCCTCCAAGGTAGTTAAGGCCTTAGGCGGTTACGGCATCTTCGGCGTGGAGCTCTTTATCGTGGGCAATCATGTAGTGTTCTCTGAACTTTCGCCCCGTCCGCATGATACGGGCATGGTCACGCTTATCTCCCAGGATCTCTCCGAGTTTGCGCTGCACGTAAGAGCCCTGTTAGGACTGCCCATCGGCGATATCACGCAGTTCGGTCCGTCTGCCTCAGCGGCTATAGTGGTTGAGGGCAAGGGCAATCATATTGAATATGCCAATCTGCATGATGCGCTCTCCGTAGCCCCGCATACTTCACTGCGTATTTTCGGAAAGCCCGATCTGGATGGTGAAAGACGTTTAGGCGTGGCCTTAGCGCGCGGTCAGAGCCTTGAAGAGGCCAGAGAAAAAGCCGTGGCGATCCGCGAAGCGCTGAAGATTACGGTAAGCGAGGAAGATCCTGAAACGGAAAGTGCTCCCGCTGAAGAAGTCCCCGCAGAAGGCGGTAAGGAGAATGAATAATGGCTGTACCGCTTACGCATTATGAGAGCATGGATCCCTTTATCCTGCTTAGTGCCGTCAACATGGTACTGCGCGATGAGGGTATTACCCTTGAGGAACTGTGTCAGCGTGAGGAAGTGGATAAGGCGCTGCTAAGCAAAAAGCTGGAGGCTGCCGGATTTACCTACGACAGTACGCAACGGCAGTTTAAGTAAACACCGTGTCTGCACATTCAGCCTCTCCGTCCGGTCTTTCGGAGCTCTATCTTTTACCCCTGCCCGTGGGCGGGCAGGGCTTGAACGCCCGCATAGCGGGACTGCAGCTGCAGCGTACTGATACCTACGGCAATCTCTTAGGCCCCGCGCAGACGGTGCGCTGCGCCCTGCCCCCGCACGTACTGCCCTCACCGGCTTTCCTGATGCAGCAGAAGCTGCACCCTTCCGCTCTCAAAGACGGACTTAGCGAGTACGCCTTTTATGAAGAAGTGTCAAGGCTCTTAAACGATCCCGATCTGGTGGTTATCACGTGGTCGGCGCATTATCTCGAGTCCCTGGATGCGCTTGCCCTGCGCACCTTTAAGCCCGCGACGCTGCTGTCTAAGGTCAGATGCGTCATCGATCTTAAAAATCTGCTGCAGGTAGCGTCCCTGTGCTCCGGGACGCCTGAGAAGGTATTTCCGTCCCTTGAAGCTAACTGCAAGGCCCTGCGCCTTATAGCCCCCGCAAAGGATCAGAAAGCTCCCACACGCCTTGAAATGCTGATGCGCCTCAGACGCTATCTGAGCGAGACTGAAGGACGCATGAGCGCCTTTGCCGCGCAGCCGGTGGCGGACAGGAAACAAAGCCTCGCCAAAGCGCAGCAGACGGAGACCCCTCTGGTATTAATCACGACCACGGGCGAACTTAAGGTAGTGTTGCCGTTGAGGCTTTACGGTGAAAGCGATGTGTGTGAGGCACTTACCTGCCAGGTTTCCATGGAGACCCGAGTGGAAAGTCTTGATCTGCATCAGGGACAGATGCTCGCTCCCCTGGGGATCCTGACACCGGAACGTCTCTCAGGGCTTAACCTTAGCCACGACTTTAAGGAGCAGGCCACGAAGCGCCTCCGGGAGGCCCGGGCACAGGAGCTTCACGGAGACGGGCAGGCTCCCACCGCAACTGGCATCGCGCTGCGCCTTAAGTTCTTTAAGGAGCAGAGTCAGGCAGACCGTGACTATTACGCGACCCTGCTTAAGACCGATCCCCGTGCGCTGTCGCGTCCGCCCCTGCAGATCTCCAAAACGCTCCGGCAGCTTGCTTTTCTGTTCCGGGCAGATAATTTCCGCGGGACGCTCATTTCCTCAGAACTGGAACTCTACGCCCGCCTCGTAGAGCAGCGGATTAATGTGCAGCTGCCACGCTATGTCAGGGAAGCGCAACTCGTCGCCGGGCGCGTCAATGAAAACGATCCCGCCGAGCTTAACTTAATTGAGGAAATCCTCTCTCTTAAATAAGCTTACTATGGCGGGTTCATCTGAGTGACGAAACTCAAACTTCCCTCCATGGTTAAAATTAACACTCAGACCATGCTGTCACGCTGGGGTCTGTTCTTTAAAAATCCGTGTTAACGATGTGATTTATGTACCGGAAAATGCCTGCCGCGGCAGCCTGATGACGGGAGATCTCAAATGAAGACAAAGGCCTCCCTGACCGTGGCGGTCCTGCCTGCCTCTAATCGTCTTCGCTTCCGAGATAGTACATTACGATGTACCTGAACACGTGGCTGAGCCTTTTGCTGTTCAGTGTATCCTGCACGGCTGAGAATGAAGGATGTCTTTTGCTCTGTGATTTGCTGATCATATCCTGCCGTATGTAAGAAAGGATGTTGTAGGCAATTCTGTTGATGCCGAATACATTGCTGAGATAGTCGAAGTCACAGCTCTGTATGGAGTCCTGATTGAAGACCCTTTCGTCATCAGGCCGGCTGTGCATCTGCTCGACGCCCTAGTAGTCCATAATGCTGTATAGTATCTGTGTGGCATTCCCGCGGCTGAAACTGAGTGAGCTCACATAGTAACGGGTGTTTTCCGTTACCTTTGTCTCTTTGCCGTTCCTGATATTCACGCTGGTTTTGGTGTAGCGGACCAGAGTGGCGGTTCCCTTATGAGGGTTTTTAATCCGCGAATCGAGCTTAGAGGCTGGAAGCACTTCGATTTTCCACTGGTCCACCCGGCCGTGGCCTTTTTCACAGCGGGAGAGCTCAATGTCCTCTGACTTCTCCCCGAGGGCAAAGTCCCTGTTAAAGAGTCCCTCCAGATGACTGAGCAGCTCCTTATTGCCGGCATTCCGCTTAATATTGAGGCAGTAGTCGGCCCTGTGCCTTATAATCTCCGCTGAAACATCAGCCTCGGAATTGAGGGCATCCGCCATCACTACGGTTCCGCGGATATCAAGACCCGCCATCATGCGGATAAAGGCTCCCGCTTCTCTGTTCTTCTTAACCGCCCTGCTGCCGATAGCCTTTTTCAGAGTGCAGTCAGACACGGTAACGGATGAGGCGCATTTCCTGCGGCGCGATTTCTCCCCGCGCACGAAAGAGTCCGTGCATTCCCGGCCGTCAAACCCGACGGTGTGCCGCATGGCTTCCTCAGGACGCTCTCTCTGCTCACCGCTCTCAGTCATCATTTCCAGAAGAGCGGAGCGCACCGTCGCGAACCTGTTTGTAAGCAGATCATTGACTTCACCGGCACTGAGCATGGTCAGTACCCGCTTAACCGTCACCGGAGAGAGCCTGTGCTCAGGCCCCGGCATCCCCGTCGATAAGCGCGTACAGCTCAAGGTAGCGCCTGCGGTAGAAGCTGACTACTTCATCATGGGTAACGCTTCCGCAGAGACGGGCCACGAGAATGACCATGACCAGCACGTCCAGCGGGTAGATGACTCAGTCGGGTCTGCGCCAGTCCTTAAGGGTCTGCCTGATTTCGCTCTGACACTCAAGAATGAGTCCCGCCACGGAGCCGTCGAGATTCTCAGGCATGCCGCGGCTTCTGAGCATGGAGAAATCCAGCTCGCTGATTTCATCAGCGGCATCTCCAGCCCAGATTTTATCCTTCTGTTCAATGACCGACTGTTCAATGACCGGAGGCAGTCCGTAAAGCTGACGGTATCTTTCAAAGACGTCCCCGTATACAGAGGGCATGGCACGGCTGAACCTGCACTGTGATGCAAGCTTCTGCAGCCCCTCCGATACAGGAAAACCGTCCAATACCGACCTCTGTAACAGAAACCAAAATTAATCAGTATGGGATCATTTTTTGGGCTTTATGTCGATCGGGAATGCATAATTTTGATCCCTCCGTCACAGAATATATCAGGACTTTGATCGGTACGACACATTTCAGGAACAGGCCACAGCTGCAGACCATGAACGCTGCCGTGAAGCAAAGCAGCCGTGATAATCACATAGTTAAAACGGATTTTTAAAGAACAGATACAGCACGGCAGGTGCTGCATCAGGTTTAAACCGGTGTTTTACCGGCCTGTGAGAAATGTGCTCCCGATCATGCCTATGAACCCGCGATACCCTCCATAGCGTAACTGCTATTTTCAATGTCATTTCATTGCTTATTTATTGTATAATCATTACATTACAGGAGGAGTGATATGTCTGACACATGCAATTTACAAATAAGACTTGATACCGAGTTGCGCAATGAAGCCCAGACTGTTCTTGCGGGTATGGGAATGGATGTCTCCACCGCCGTCAGGATTTTTCTCAGACAGGTGGTAACAGATCGCTCTCTGCCTTTCAGACCAACTCTTGATCCTTTTTATAACAGTGCAAATGTTGCACATCTAAAAAAAGTGCTTAATGATGCCCGTGCAGGCAGGGGAATTGAAGAACATGCGCTGCTCGGAGAAGAAAATTGATACTGTCATGGCATTCATCAGCATGGGAGGACTATCTTTACTGGCAGCAGACAGACAGGACGACACTGCGTAAAATCAATTCACTGATTAAGGAAACTCTGCGGCATCCAACTGAAGGCAGCGGAAATCCTGAAGCGTTAAAACATGAACTTTCAGGAGCATGGAGCCGGAGAATTGACCGCGAACACAGGCTTGTTTATATCTTTTCTTTATCGCAACCGATGTTGCCATTTTGAGTTGCAGGACACATTACGAATAGCATCCTTACGGTCAGAATCCGGCTCTTAAAATAAGCTGTATATGTAACGCGTCGGTATATTCACCCTTCACGGATCGATCGGTAAATGCAACCGTGTGCGCGTGCCTTTAAAAATACAGAATTCTGATCCTCCCGTCGCATTTTAAGAACAGACTCATAGTGGCGGGTTCTGAAAGGAGCCGCGAAGAAAACCGAATGTTAGAATCACATGGCTAAAACGGATCTTTAAAGATCAGATACAGCACGGCAGGTGTTGCATACTAAGCTGAAACCGGTGTTTTTACCGGCCTGTGAAAAATGTGATCCCGATCATGCCTATGAGCCCGCCATATAAACTTACTCAAAGTGAGGGCGGATCTTGATGAGGCTGTCCACGATATAGTCGCTGATATGCGAGCCGCGGGGTTTAACGAGGCACTCGTGGAGCTTTTTAATGGTCTGATAGCCCTGGACGCGGGGTTCCTGACAGACCACGAAATCAATGATATCGCCGCGCACTAACTCGCGGGTGGTGTAGATCTCGTCACAGGCGATTACAAAACGCTGCCGGTCACGGTTGGCGATAATGGCTGCACCGAGGCCGCTCACCCCCGACCCCGTCGCCATATAGACGGTGTTGATCTCGGGGTGTTCGGCAAAAGCCTGCATCGTGGCCTGCTGCGTGATAATGTCATTGTCATGGCCTTCGACCGTAGAGACCACTTCAAAATCACAGTGCCTCGCCTTTAATTCCTCTAAAAAGCCCTCAACGCGCAGCTTGTGTCCGTTGTGTACTTTAAGGCCCATCACGATAAGCAGCTTTAATTTACGTCCCTGGGAACACTTATCGAGCATACCGGCAGCGATTTGTCCTGATTTGCGGTAATCGGGGCCGACAAAGCAGACGTGTCTTGCGCCGGGGATACTGTTATTGAGCAGCAGCACGGGATAGCCTTCGTCACTTAGCTCATTGATGCGGTTACGCAGTCTGTCATCCACCACGGTGCACAGCGCAAAGGCCTTGCAGCCGCGCTTTAACAGCCGGTCAATGGCAGCGAGGTGCTGTTCGACATCCCAGCCCTCTTCTTCCACCAGCGCCACGTCAAGGCCTAAATCCTTAAACTCGTGATGCGCCTCCTCGATCCCTTTTTTAATATCATCAAAGAACGGCGAGTTGACGCTAGGCAGCAAAATACCGATACAGGAAAGATTCTTCTGCGCAGACAGAGCGCGTCCGGCACGGTTGGGCACGTAGCCCAGGCTCTGGGCTAACTGCTTAATCTTGCCCGAGGTCTCGGCCGATACTTCGCTCTTGTCATTTAAAGCCCTTGAAACCGTGCCTACCGACACGCCACAGGCCTTGGCTAAATCTTTTAATGTTACTGTCATAACGCTCGCCGCCTTATTTTTATTGAATGCGGAACGGTCTAACCCTTATCTGACCGGTACGTAAACGGATCACGGCATTACAAAGCGCTTTTTTATCCGTCTTACAGGTCCTACCGGCTGTTTTATCTGCAAACGTTTGCGGATATAACAATTGTATACAAACCTTTCTTCAAAACGTTTTGCCATCTTTTAAAAATCAGCGCTCACGTACAGATTTGAGGCCAGCTTCGTTTAAAAATGTTAGCTTGCGCACATTTTTGCGGTTTTGCACACCATCTCTTATTTCAGCAACAGAATAAAGTTAGATCTAGATAATTTTACTGCGTTAAATCAAGATGTTAATTACCATGATGGGCACTCAGTTTAACAAAGTGCTTTTTCCGTAATGCGGCGTGCACTTGTTGCGATTGCTCCCCTGGAAGCCGGGTTCTAAAGCACGTTGGCAAGATACAGACACGATCTTCCCCAGTTGGAGAAAATAACAACCATCTGATTTAAAAGTGAAAAAGGCAGGAGATCGTATAAAAATTATGGCGGTCAGAGTGAGATTCGAACTCACGGAGGACGTAAGCCCTCGACGGTTTTCAAGACCGTTGCATTAAACCGCTCTGCCATCTGACCGCAACGATCTGTGGCGCACATTATACTAAAGAGTGATTTTTTGACAAGCTTTTTGTGCGCCGCGTCACTTACCTGCGTTTCTTTGGAGCTGCTTTTCCCCCGGGGGCACGCTGCGCGGGAGCTGGTTTTTTCTCCTTTTCCACAATCTCGAAGTCATCAGCGGAATACTTTCCCTCCACTGGCTGACGGTGCTTAGCGTGTGGCTGATGCGCATGTTTCAGAGATTCTACCGCGGGATTGTCATCGAAGCCGTCCATGAACTCCTCAAACTCCTCATCGGAGAGGCCTTCGATGTAGTCGAGAAAATCCCTGCCCTCCTCACCAAACTCGTTTTCAAAAGCATCACGGTAATCCTCAACGAGTTCCTGAGGCGTCGGATGATGACTATAGATCCCCACCTCCCTTTCCCATGAGGGAATGGAGCTGATTTTAAAGGGGAGCCCCTCATCACGGGCCATCTGCTTTAAAAACACTGTGACAGCGGTCTCCAGGGGGAGACCTAATTCCTCGCACAGATCCGTTAACTCCTCATGTAAGGACGCGGGGATGCTGACGCTTACCGTTACCTTTTTTTCAGCCATAAACTATCCTTATCTATCAGAGGTTAAGCGCCATGACATCCTGGGAGAGAATAAAGCCGTTTCCCATATCGCTTAACTGCTCGCGCACCTTGCGCATCCCCATTTTCTCATAAAAGGGGAGAGCAGTGTTGAAGCGGTTGACGGCCAGCTCCATGGTACAGGGCTCGGGGTGCTGCTCTTTAATCCAGCGCTGAATGTAGGTGATGAGCGCTGAACCGACCCCCTGACGCTGCATATCCCTGTGCACAAAGATCTTGCAGAGATGGAAGAGATCAGGGCCTTCGGCAAAGAGCGTGGCAAAGCCCACATCCTTACCGTTTGCGGCAGCGACGAAGAACAGCTGTCCCTCGTCAAACTGATTCTTAATGTTACCCTGCACATAAGACAGATCATGCAGATAGTCAATCTGTTCAGTGCTCAGCATTCCCTTGAGATCGGTCTCCAGGGAAGAAGCCAGCGCACTGATGGCATCTATGTCGCTAGGGGTAGCCCGTCGGATCTCAATCATAAGTGCCTCCTTTTGATTTACAAAGGTTTTTTCATCTTCTATCATAAAATTATCTTAAATAATATGATTTATATCACAAAGCGTATAGAAAAATTGCAGATCACCTGCAGCCGGTGATTTATTACGCTGCGTTAAAAAGAAATACACCGATCCGCTCAGGAATAAGCGGGAAGAGAGGAGGCAGCCCGGGAGTTGACGGAGAAGAGTAAGCTGGCTCTGAAAACGCAAAGAGCAGGTTTCCCTGCTCTTTGCTATGCTTTACAGTGCCTTAAGCACTCTGCTTACTTCGTGATCTTGAGGTAAGGCACGCTGACCTCGTTGCCGTTGTAGAGGAAGGCGCCTAAGGTAGTCTTATCCACGCTCTTACCCTCAGCGGCTAAAGCGGCAATCTTAAAGGCGATGCGGGCCTGGGTGTCAAAGTCGTTCTTGACGGTACCGATTAAGGTGCCCTCCTCAACAGCCTTAACGGCACGGTCAAGACCGTCAATACCGACGATGGGAATGAATTTATCGGGATTGCCGGTGTTGTAGCCCTGGCTCTGCAGGTAATCAAGTGCTCCTAAGGCCATGTCGTCGTTGTTAGCGACGATAAGCTCCAGATTGTCCAGACCGTTGTTTCTTAAAGCGAAATCAGAGGTGACGCGGGAGGCCTCGGTAAACTTCCAGTCCGCGGAAACCTTGGCTAACTGCTTAAAGGTAATGGGAGAGGCTTCCATGCCGCTCTCAAGGGAAAGCGTACGCATGACGGTATCGGGCACGCCCTTCTCGCCCTGCAGTAAGAGATAGCCGATCTCGCCGTCCGCGTTGCGATCGGCCTCAGGGTGGGCCTGCAGGTACTGATTGATAATATCCACCTGATAGCGGCCGGACTCGGAAGGATCAGAACCTACATAGTAAGCGTTGACGTAGGACTTTAAGAGCTCGTCGGAGGGCTTGCGGTTAATGAAGATGACGGGCAGCTCACCGTTGGAGCAGGCCAGCTCAATGGCGTAAGCGCCTGAGGAGGTGGTGATGGGGTTAACGATAAGAGCCTCGGCGCCGCGGACCACGGCTAACTCTAACTGATTCATCTCCTGGGCTAAGTCCTCGTTGGCGTAATTGACCACAAGACGATCACCGTTCTCCTTGGCGTAGGACATAAGGGAGTTAACGTAATTGCGCATATAGACGTCGCCATCTGAATAGATGGAAGCGGCGTAATTGGCAGCTACGGCCTGCGAGCCTAAGAGAGCCGGAGCCGAAACGGCGGCGACGGCAAGAGCAGAGACTAAAAGAGAGGTATGAAGCTTGCGCATATTTTCCTTCAGGGTGCGGAGCACCAAAAAAGTTAAGCTTTATCCTGACCCCCTGCGTCACTCAACCTTGCAGGTTACGTCAGGTTCCAACACTGCATATGATAGCATTTTTGTGATACAGATCGCGGTTTTGTGAAAATTATTCTTAGTTCAGAGAGGGCAGAAAAGCGCATATATAAGCGGTGCAGATACGACAAGGCCCCCGGAAAGGGGGCCTTGACAGACGCTAAGTCTTAAGACTAGGCGCGGGAGCGGATCTTCTGATGGAGATCCTGCAGCGAGCTTACGTTGGAGAACTCATTTTCGGTAATGGCCTCCATGGTAGCTAAAGCCGCGTTCATGGTGGTGCAGTAGGAAACGTGATACTGCAGAGCGCCGCGGCGCAGCTCGCGGGAGTCAAGCACGGACTGACGGCCTTCGGTGGTATTGACCACGAAGGTGTAGAGACCTGACTTGATGCCGTCAAGGATGTTGGGACGGCCCTCGTAGACCTTCTTGACATGCGTGCACTTGATACCGGCCTCGACGAGACAGTGGTAAGTGCCGCCGGTGGCGTCAATCTCAAAACCGGCCTTCTCTAACATGCGGCCAAGGCGCGGCAGGCGGGCCTTGTCGGAGTTGGAGACGGACAGCAGGACGCGGCCTTCGCGGACAATACGCGAGCCTGAGGCCAGCTCGGCCTTGGCGTAAGCCTCGGGGAAGTGACGGGCCGTACCCATGACCTCACCGGTGGAACGCATCTCGGGGCCTAAAATGGGATCAGAACCCGGGAACTTATGGAAGGGCAGCACCACTTCCTTGACCGAATAGTACGGCGGGACGATCTCCTGGGTAATGCCCTGGGAGGCTAAGGACTGACCGACCATGATGCGGGCGGCAATCTTGGCTAAGGGCAGCGAGGTGGCCTTGGAAACGAAGGGCACGGTACGGGCAGCGCGGGGATTGACCTCAATGAGGTAAATCTTGTCCTCGCGGACGGCTAACTGCACGTTCATCAGGCCGCGCACATCAAGCTCTAAGGCTAAATCGCGGGTAATGCGGGCGATTTCCTTCTGAATGTCCTGGGATAAGTGCCACGGGGGCAGGACGCAGGAGGCATCGCCTGAGTGCACGCCGCATTCCTCAACGTGCTCCATGATGCCGCCGATGATGACCTTTTCGCCGTCGCAGACGGCATCCACGTCAATTTCGGTGGCGTGATCGAGGAACTTGTCAAGGAGCACCGGAGCCTGATTGGAGACCTTGACGGCCTCGGCGAAGTAACGGCGTAAATCTTCCTCGTCGTAGACCACTTCCATGGCGCGGCCGCCTAACACGTAGGAGGGACGCACCACTAAGGGATAGCCGATCTCGGAGGCGATATTGATGGCCTGATTTAAGGAGGTGGCAGTACCGTTCTGCGGCTGCAGGAGGTGCAGACGCTGCACGGCTTCCTGGAAGCGCTGACGGTCCTCGGCGCGGTCAATGGCGTCCGGGGAGGTGCCGATCACCTTAATGCCGGCCTTCTCCAGGTCACGGGCGAGCTTTAAGGGGGTCTGACCTCCGAACTGCACGATGACGCCATCGGGCTTCTCGACGCGGCAGATCTCAAGAACGTCCTCTAAGGTGACGGGCTCGAAATAGAGACGGTCGGAGACGTCGTAGTCGGTGGAAACGGTCTCGGGGTTGCAGTTGACCATGATGGTCTCATAACCGTCCTGGCGTAAGGCCATGGAAGCGTGGACGCAGCAGTAGTCAAATTCGATACCCTGGCCGATACGGTTGGGTCCGCCGCCTAAGACCACGATCTTCTTATTGTTAGTGGGCTGCGCCTCGCATTCCTGCTCGTAAGTGGAATACATATAGGCCGTGGAGGTGGCAAACTCGGCGGCGCAGGTATCCACACGCTTGAAGGTCGGATAGACGTCAAAGAGCCAGCGGCGCTCGCGCACGGCCTGCTCGGTGGTGCCGAGGATCTGGGCTAAGCGCTGATCGGAGAAACCGCGGGACTTCAGGTCACGCATCTCGTCGGCATCAAGGGACTTGATGGTGCGGCCGGAAAGACCGTTCTCGATGTCGATAAGTTCCTTAATCTGGGCTAAGAACCACGGATCGATATGGGTATAGGAGAAGACCTCGTCCACGGTCATGCCCATGCGGAAGGCATCACCGATGTACCAGATACGGTGGGCACCGGCGTCTTCGAGATCGTGCAGCACCTTGGTGCGGGCTTCCTTCTCCGTCATGTTGATACGGGGATCAAAACCGCACTTGCCGGTTTCAAGACCGCGCAGGGCCTTCTGCAGGGATTCCTGGAAGGTACGGCCGATGGCCATCACCTCACCCACCGACTTCATCTGCGTGGTGAGACGGTCATTGGCGTTGGGGAATTTCTCGAAATTAAAACGCGGCACCTTGGTAACGACGTAGTCAATCGAGGGCTCGAAGGAAGCCGGGGTTTTATCGCCGGTAATATCGTTGCCTAACTCATCTAAGGTATAGCCCACGGCGAGCTTGGCGGCAATCTTGGCGATGGGGAAACCCGTGGCCTTGGAGGCAAGGGCCGAAGAACGGGAGACGCGCGGGTTCATCTCGATGATGACCATACGGCCCGTTCTGGGATCGATACCGAACTGCACGTTGGAGCCGCCGGTCTCGACACCGATCTCGCGTAACACGGCCATGGCGGCGTCACGCATGATCTGATATTCCTTGTCCGTTAAGGTCTGGGCGGGAGCGACGGTGATGGAGTCACCGGTATGAATGCCCATGGGATCGAGGTTTTCGATGGAGCAGACAATGATGCAGTTATCCTTGCGGTCACGCACCACCTCCATCTCGAACTCCTTCCAGCCGATTAAGGACTCGTCGATAAGGAGCTCGTGGGTAGGCGAGCTTTCCAGACCCTTAGTGCAGATGGAGACGAACTCCTCGGGGTTGTAGGCGATACCGCCGCCCGTGCCGCCCATGGTGAAGGAAGGACGGATAATGCAGGGGAAGCCGACGCGCTTTTGCACCTCCCAGGCCTCGTCGAGGCTGTGGGCAATACCCGAACGGGGGCATTCAAGGCCAATCTTGCGCATGGCCTCGTCAAAGCGCTCACGGTTCTCGGCCTTGTCGATGGTGTCGGCGTTAGCGCCGATCATCTCCACGCCATACTTCTCTAAAACGCCGTGCCGCTCTAAATCGAGAGAGCAGTTTAAGGCCGTCTGACCGCCCATGGTGGGCAGAATGGCATCGGGGCGCTCCTTGTCAATGATCTTCTCCACCACCTTCCAGTGAATGGGCTCGATGTAAGTGGCGTCCGCCATGTCCGGATCGGTCATGATGGTGGCGGGGTTGGAGTTCACCAGGATAACGCGGTAGCCTTCCTCGCGCAGGGCGCGGCAGGCCTGGGTACCGGAATAGTCAAACTCGCAGGCCTGACCGATGACGATGGGACCGGCACCTAAGATGAGAATGCTTTTAATGTCTGTACGCTTGGGCATATCAGTTGCCTCCCTTGGCGCGGTGCTCACGCATCAGTTCAATGAAATGATCAAAGAGGGGTGAGGGATCGTGGGGACCGGGGCTGGCCTCGGGATGTCCCTGGAAGCTGAAGGCCGGGGCGTCCGTGCGCTCGATACCCTGCAGAGTGCCGTCAAAGAGCGAACGGTGCGTGGGACGCAGCGTCTCAGGCAGCGTGCTCTCGTCCACAGCGAAACCGTGGTTCTGCGAGGTGATAAGGACGCGGCCGGTGGCAAGTTCACGCACGGGGTGATTGGCGCCGTGATGGCCGAACTTCATCTTCATGGTCTCTGCACCGGAGGCCAGGGCTAATAACTGATGGCCAAGGCAGATCCCGAAGAGGGGGATCTTCGCCTCAATAAAGCGGCGGATCGCTTCAATGGCGTAAGCACAGGGGGCGGGATCGCCGGGACCATTGGAGAGGAACACGCCATCGGGGTTCATGGCTAACACTTCGCCGGCCGGGGTCTTAGCGGGCACCACGGTGACCTTGCAGCCGCGGGAGACTAACATGCGCAGGATATTGCGCTTAATGCCAAAGTCATAGGCGACGATGTTAAAGGAGCTTTCCTCAGGCTTATTGACATAGCCCTGATTTAAGAGCCATTCGCCGTCGGTAAACTCATAGGGCGCGGAGCAGGTGGCGACCTGAGCTAAATCCATGCCCTTTAAGCCCTCAAAGGAGCGGGCTAACTCGAGGGCCTTCTCGGCGGTCATGTCGGGATCGGTGGAGAGGCAGCCGTTCTGGGAGCCCTTCTCACGCAGGATCCGCGTTAACATGCGGGTATCGATACCGTAAATGCCGGGGCGGTCGTAATCGGCTAAAAAGGAGGATAAATCCTTTTCGCTTCTGAAATTGGAGGCCACGATCGAGAGATCGCGGATGATAAGGCCGCTGGCACAGATGCGGTCGGACTCATAGTCCTCGTGGTTGGTTCCGTAATTGCCAATATGCGGATAAGTAAGGGTGACAATCTGTCGCGTGTAGGATGGGTCGGTCAGGATTTCCTGATAACCGGTCATGGATGTGTTGAAGACCACTTCGCCTGTTTCGGTCACGCCCAGTTTGCCAAAGGCCTTGCCTTTGAACACGGTGCCGTCAGCGAGAGCCAGGATTGCGGATGTCAATGCCACAAGAACCCCCGAATAAGATGCTGAAACACAGACTTTTGATCCGGCTAGCATTTTTATAAATGAAATGCCGTCATACCGGTGCAAGTCTGACGTATTTTACCTATAATCCGTCTTTTTTCAAGCTGAAATTGACGTCTCGGGCACCTTAAACGGAGGACTGTAAGGGGATGGTCCGTCCCCTTACAAAAGGCCTCAGGAGGGAGGGTTTTCCCTGATCTTCCGGGCGTGAGCGGAAACGGCCTGAGCGCCCGGGTTTTCGGCGGGGATCACGGGAGGAGACTGCACTCCCCAGTGGCTTACCTTCTCCCGCTCCTCGCGCTCAAGGAGCACGCGGGGCTTTTTGGCCATGAGGATCATGCGGTTGCTCTTATCGTAGGTGAAGTAGCTCCACGCCCAGTCTAAAAACACCGCGACCTTGTTGCGCACACCGAGAATGGAAATAAGGTGCACTCCCATCCACATGAGCCAGGCGAAAAAGCCGGTGAAATGGCTGCCCATAACGTCGGCGACGGCCTTATTGCGGCCGATGGTGGCCATGGAACCTAAATCCCTGTAGGTAAACTTCCTGACATTACCGCCCTTAAGGAGCGCCCTGAAGTTCTCCGCGAGATTAAGGCCCTGCTGAATGGCCGGCTGGGCCATCTGCGGGTGGCCGTGACGGTACTCGGGATCGGTACCCTGCATGAGGCAGAGATCGCCGATGGCGTAAATATTGCGCTCACCTATGACCCTGTTGTAGGCGTCCACTTTAAGACGGCCGCCATGGCCAAAGCGTTCGCGCTCAAGGCCGGTGACACTCTGGCCGCGCACGCCGCAAACCCAGATGAAGGAACGGGTAGGCAGGGTACGGCCGTCAGAGAAGACCGCCTTGTGATCTACGTAATCGACGATGAACTTACCCGTCTCAATCTCGACCCCCAGCTCCTTAAGAAAGTCGTAAGCCTTGCGCGAGGCCTTCTCGGACATGGCCGGCAGGAGGCGATCGTCCCCCTGGATTAAGTGAATGTGCATATTGTTAACGTCGAGATCGGGGTAATCCGTGGGCAGGATGTAGCGGCGCATCTCGGCGATGGCACCGGCGATTTCCACGCCCGTGGGACCTCCGCCCACGATGACCACGTTTAACAGTTCCTGACGCTCCTCAGGCGAGGCGCAGGTCACGGAGCGCTCAAAATTGGACAGGAGCGCGTTTCTAAGTCCCATCGCCTCGTCAATGGTCTTCATCGCTATGGCGTTCTCTGCAAGATGCTCACTGCCAAAGAAATTGGTGGTGGCGCCCATGGCAAGAACGAGATAGTCATAATCAAGCTTGCCGATGGAGGTCTGAATGTAGTTTTCCTCAGGATGGACGGAGCGCAGTTCGGCTAAGCGGAAGTAAAAGTCCTTTCGATCCTCAAAAAGCTTTCTGAAAGGAAAGGTAATGGCATTGGGCTGCAGGCCCGAGGTTGCCACCTGATAGATGAGCGGGGGGAACTGATGGAAATTGTTCTTGTCAACGAGCACCACCTGATAGCCCGAGTCCTTAAGGGCACGGCACAGGTTAAGGCCGCCGAAACCGCCGCCTACCACGACGATGCGTTTTTTGCCGTTACGCGGAATGTTAAAACTCATGCTCTTTCCTCATTGTACGACACGTCCCTAAGCTTAGCATGGAAGTTACCTGCCACAGCCTTAGGACGCGTCATTTACAGGGAGCGCTACTTATCTGCGGGCGCATCCGTAAGCAGTTCCACGCCGAGGGTACCCGGATCCTCATTAAAGAGCGCGCACAGTGCCCTTATCTCGGGATTGTGCATCAGCTCGGTGTGACGCGCGGCGATGGCACGCGCAAATACCGCCTGTGCCCCCTGATAGGGGGTGGAGCCGTTGAGCTCTGTTACCAGGCTTACCTCCACGGTCACGCTCTCCACCAGTGCCTTGCTCAAAGCGGTGCTCAGGCGCCTTGCGAACGCGGGTTTTTCAGCCACGAGATTGGGTTTTTGCACCGTGACCTTAAAGAGGCGCGCTTCCCTGTCAAAGGACAGTCCGGCATGACAGAGCACGCCCAGATCCATAGCGTCGGGACCCGCCTTCACCACCAGAGCAAACAGCGGATCTTCCTTTTCAAGATCTGCGTAAAAATCATCCACGCCTAAATAGCGTTTACCCATGAGATCCTTTTTGCCTAAGGGTTCAGCGGGAAGATAGGTACCCTGCGCCTTAAGCTTCTGCGGATCGCCGTCATTAAGACGGCCCATCTGATTCAGGACGGGAGATGGAGCGGGCTCGGGATCGGGCAGATCGAGATACGCGTCCACGGGCAGATCCGCAGGCACGTATTCCTCGTCAAACGCCTCATCCTCCACGGGCACGAAGAGCTCCTCCGTGCCGTAGGAGGTGCTGTCTGTCTCCTCAGCGGGCAGTTTTGCGGCGGGGGCGGCGGCAGGTGAAGGCGCGTCTGTCTCCTGCTGCTCCCTGCTCTCAGTTTCAGGCGCCACGTCACTCACCGGAGGCGCTACGGACAGCTCTCCCCGGTGAGGCAGGGCCGTCGCGGCCGGCAGGGCGTCCGGGGCGTCCTGACTCTCAGGCGAAGTTACCTCAGGTAAAGCCACCCCGGCATTTACCTGACGCTGTGCAGTTACCGCGGGCAGAGCGTCGGAAGCTGCCGGTACTGCGGCGACGGCGGGCAGCGCGTCCTCCTGCCCCTCCCTTAAACCGGGCTGCTTTCCCGTAACCTGCAGACTCCCGCCTACCGTAGCCATCAGCTCGGCCGAGCGCGCGGCAAGGCGCTCCTTAAAGTCCGGGGAAGGAGCAGGGCGCGCTGCATCCGCCTGCGGGATAAGCGTGTTTTCCTGAGCGCTAAGCGTACCGTCAATCACCCCCTGCACGCGCCGCAGCTCCTCGTCACTGATCTCGGGGGCGGGACGCAAAGACACGTCCTCAGAGTCAGGGGGAATTTCCATCGCCCCGGCCGCCGTCAGACGGCTCTTTAAGGAAAGTACATCCGGAGCTTTCTCCCCGCTGTCTCCCGTGCCTGCCGAAAGCTGCGCGACAGAGAAGGGATCGCCTGCCACGCCCTTCAGGGAAAGCCCCTTAAAGGCCTCGGGCAGATCCGCTGTTACCGCAAAGGTCGGATCCGTGCTCTGCACAGGAGCATCAGACACTGATACTGCCCTGCCCTCAGGGGTAGCGGGGTTCTCCTCCCCGGGAGGAAGTAAGTCCCCGGGTTTTGCAGAGGGCTGCGTCAGATCCGTACCCGTATCGTTAACGGAAGGCAAACCGTCACGGAGAGACTTCTCCCCCTCTTCTGCGGCCCTTTCATTTTTAACGGCAGCAAAGTTGGCCTCAAGGGGCGAGACTTCAGGCAGGGAATCGTGGAGAGCAGCTCCGGGGACGCTTTCCTGCAGCGGAGCGCTCAGTCCCACGGGAGCTACGCGTCCGGCGCTTAGGGAACGGCCCAGATCCTTAAGGGCATTTAACTGTGAACTCAGTACATCCTCGCGGCGCGTCTTCGTCTGACTGAGGCTGTCGCGGGTATCGGACAGCTGATTTAAGTACGCCTCCACCTTATTTAAGGTGGAACTTAAGGACGCAGCGTGCTGCGCCTCTTCCTGCGGATAGGGGCTGTCACTTAAGGAAGATCCGCTCTGAGCAGCAGCCATCATCGCGGCCTTACCCTCCTCAGGAGACAAAGCCGGATCGTAAGCGGCTGCGGCAGGCACGGGCTCTACAGCGGGAAACTTTTCTTCCTCAGCCTGATTTTCCTTAGAGGAACTGTCATCTGCGGCTGCGGACCTGCTCACCGCCTCTGCCTGACCTTTCTCAGGGCTCACCGCTCCCTGAGCGTGAGATTGCGCTCTGCCGTCTGAGCTTTCCGGCAGTCCCATACCGCTCTGCTGCACAGGGGATGGAGGAAGATCTGCGGCCTTAACGGGGGAGGTTAACTCTGCTTTTTCAGCAACAGGGGGCGTAAGATACGCGGCAGAGGGCTTCTCCCCGCCCGTGCTTTCCGTCCCCTCGATGGCCTCGAGCATTTCCTCGCCAAGGCTTAAGGGGCGCACGGGCGTGGCGGGCAGAGTGGCTGCTAAGTCCTTAACCGAGCTTTCACGGGCGAGCGAGCGCACGAGCGAGGCGGCGTTTTCAAGGGTAGCGCCCCTAAGCTCCCTGCCCTGCGAAGGCGCCTTAAGGGAAGATACAGCCGCAGGAGAGAGCTGCGGCACGGTCAGGTCCGCAGCCTCTGTCTCCTCTAGATTAGTTTTTTTTTTTTCAGGCACGAAGGCCAGCAGACGCAGCAGCGCCATCTCAAAGGCGGTGCGGCTGTCCGAGGCGAGCCTGAGCTCGTCGATACCTGCCAGGATGATCTGATAGCCTAACTGCACCTTTTCAGGATGCAGGGCACGGGCGTGCCGCTCTAACATCTCCCTGGGATAGGTAAAGAGCTCAAGGCGGGTACCGCCTATGAACTGATAGAGCGCGATGTCATGGAAGAGGACGGCGAGCTCTTCCATTAAGGAGCGGTAATTGGGAGCGAGCGCCGTGATGTGATCGAGCACGGCAGGCAGCGACTGACCGGTACCTTCCCCGCACAGTCTTAAGACCTCATCTAACATCTCATCGCCCGCCGTACCTAACATGGCGATGACGCTGCCGCGCTCCAGGGTGCCGTTCCCGAGGGCAATGGCCTGATCGCATAAGGACAGGGCGTCACGCATCGAGCCGCGCGCGGCGCGGGCGATTAAGGTCGCAGCCTCGCCTTCGCATTTAATGCCCTCATTCTTTGCAATTTTTTCTATCTGGGCGCGGATCTCCTCGACGGTGAGGGCCTTTAACTGGAATTTAAGGCAGCGCGAAAGCACCGTGGTGGGGATCTTGTGGGGATCGGTGGTGGCCAGGATGAACTTGACGTAGGCAGGCGGCTCTTCAAGCGTCTTTAACAGTGCGTTAAAGCTGCTCTGCGAGAGCATGTGCACCTCGTCAATGATGTAAATCTTATAGCGGCCGCTTAAGGGAGGATACTGCGTGTTTTCAAGTAAGGCACGGGTATCGTCCACCTTGGTCTGCGAGGCGGCATCGATTTCGATGACATCGGGGAAAGATCCCGTGGCGATGGCCTTACAGGCGCTGCAGGTACCGCAGGGATGCGAGGAAATCCCGTTCTCGCACTCGAGGGAGCGGGCTATGATACGGGCAATGGTGGTCTTACCGATACCGCGGGTACCGGTCAGGAGATAGGCGTGATGAATGCGCCTTGCGTCAATGGTATTGGCAAGGGCGGTAATGACGTGGCTTTGTCCCACCACGTCTTCAAAGCGCTGCGGGCGGTACTTGCGGGCCAGCGCCTGGTACTCGCCGACGTTTTCGGTCATGATAAGCCTTAGATCAGAGGTTTAATGCCCCGGGAAGTGGATTAAGGAGCGGCAGTCCACGTGGAAGTCATTACGGATCCGCTGTGCCCCGCCCAAATCAAAAAGCTCGATGACAAAGGCCGAGGACACGATATCCCCGCCTAAGCGGCGCACGAGCTTAATCATGGCACTGACGGTACCTGCGGTGGCGAGCAGATCGTCCACGATGAGCACCTTTTCGCGAGGCGTAATCGCGTCCTTATGCAGCTGCAGAGTATTCTGTCCGTACTCGAGATCGTAGTGTTCCTCAATGACCTCACGCGGCAGTTTGCCGGGCTTTCTTACCGGCACGAAGCCGCAGCCTAATTTCTCGGCTAAGGGGGCGGCAAAAATAAAGCCCCGGGCCTCGGCGGCCACCACCTTGTCAATGGGCGTGTCCTTATAGATGTCATATAAGAGTTCAATGGACAGCGAGAAAGCCTTTTTATCCTCGCACAGAGAGGTTACGTCCCGAAACAGAATTCCCGTCTTGGGATAATCAGGGATACTGCGGATACTGCCGGCGAGATAGGCTAATTTTTCATCAATGTTCTCAAGGGAGGCAAGATCGTTCATGCTAAAAATCCACTCTTAAAGTGCTCGGACGCACCACAAATGGCTATTATAAACTAAGTAGGACTTTTTAGCCCTGAGACAGGAACATAGACATGCAACTTAACTGTAAGGCCCTGCTCTGGGATCTTGACGGCACCTTAATGGACACCGCCCCTGATCTCATCGCCGCCTGCAATCATACCCTCACCTCCTTTGGACTTAAGGCCCTGAACCCCGGACTTATCCGCACCAGGGTCACCTCGGGCATGCGCGCCATGCTCTCTTTAGGCGTCCCGGAGAGCGAACGCTCCGGCTACGATATCGAAGGCCAGATGCGTATGACCTTTGCCGAATATTACACCGCGCATATCAATACCTTCACTAAACCCTTTGAGGGGATCGTGGAGCTGTGCGATGCCGCGAAGGCCTCCGGCCTGCCTATGGCTGTCATCACCAGTAAGTACGAGGCCATGGCCTTAAAGCTCTTTGAAAACTACCCCTTTACCGCCGATTTTAAGGTGCTCCTGGGCTGTGACAGCCTTCCCTGGTCCAAGCCCGATCCGCGTCCTTTATGGGAGGCCTTAAAGCGCCTTGAAGTAAGCCCTGAGGATGCCCTGTATGTGGGCGATCACCTCAATGACATACGGGCCGCCCGTAACGCAGGCGTCAGGAGCGCCGCGGCCTTATGGGGCTATGGACAGAGCGAGTGCGGTCCTGCAGAGAATTGGGGGGCGGATCTGCTCGTGGAAAGTCCCGGAGCGCTTTGCCGGCTGCTGGGTCTGGATGCTTAGAGCCTACGGTCAGGTTTTAGAGCACATAACAGTCAAAGCGGCAGGCTCCGCCTGACAGGCTATAGGAGGGGCCCGTGCCCGCGGGAGTGAGGGGCGGGGCGCTCACGGGACGCTTGACCACCACCTTGGTGCGGGCCAGGTTTAGAGCCGCCTCCAGATATTCCGCGACATCCTCATCAGGGCCGATAAGGGCATGAAAGTACTGCATGTCCTTTTTGACCTGCGCGCTCTTCTCCCTTTCGGGGAACATGGGATCGTAATAGATAACCTGAGGACGCTCCCCGCCCTGCTCCAGAAAGGTGCCGCAGGGCCGCAGCTCAGGCAGCCGCGTTTCCCCCTCTGCCGCCGCGCGGTTCAGGGCGTCACGCAGTAAGGACCACACCACGGGATGGCGCTCGAAGGAGGTAACGGAGAACCCCGCTAAGGAAAGCAGCATGCTCTCGCGGCCTAATCCCGCCGTGGCGTCAAAAACGTAAAGCGGGCCGTCCTTTCTGAGATCATGCCGCCCGCGCACCGCCTTCACCACTGTCTCCGTGGCGCCACCATGGCGCAGACGGTGGGCAAGAGGGCCCTTCATAAAATCAAGACACAGTGCCCCTGCCTCACCCTTCTGAGAAAAGCCAAGACTCACGCGTCCCTCAAAGCTTAAGGTCAGAGGGACGCTGACCTCCACGCCCTCTAAACGCTCCGCCACCGCGGCATACACGGCGTAAGTGGGAGCGTCCTTTCCAGCCCTGACCGTAAGTCTCATTGCGAGGCTAAATACTCACGCAGATACGCGGTGGTGGCCGTAACGTCGGGGCGCTTGCCGCGCCACAGATAAAAGCTTTCGGCAGCCTGACAGATCAGCATGCCAAGGCCGTCATGGGCCGTGACACCCAGAGACTTTAAATGCTCGGTAAAGAGCGTCTTTCCCTCGGGGCGGTACATGAGATCGTAACCAAAGGAGGAGGCTTTTAAGACCGTATCCGCAACGGGAGGCAGTACCCCCATAAGCGAGGAAGACGAGGCGTTGAGCACCACATCATAGTCCGCTTTTAAATCCTCAAATCTCAGGGCCTGAAGCTTATCCGTCGCAAACCACTCCGTAAGCTCCCGGGCCTTTTCAAAGGTACGGTTGACGAGGGTGACGGACGCGACCTTACCTGTCTTCAATAAAGGCAGGATAATGCCCCGCGCCGCGCCGCCGGCGCCGATGAGAAGCACCCGCGCTCCTTCAAGGGGACAGCCTAAGCGCCGCAAATCCTGCGTGAGCCCCCGCCCGTCGGTGTTATCTCCCAGAACTGTATCCCCTTCCACCTTGAGGGTATTGACCGCCCCGGCAGCCTGAGCCGTCTCGGTCAGCTCACCGTGCTCCCTTGCGTAAGCCATGGCGTCTAACTTACAGGGAACCGTGATATTGCAGCCCCTGCCGCCTTCCTTAAAAAAGGCGCTGACCGTTTCAGCAAACTGCCCCCTAGGAACGAGCAGGCGCCCGTAGCTTATATCCTCGCCCGTACTTTTGGCAAAATAAGCGTGAATGACCGGGGAGAGTGAATGCACCACGGGATTGCCCAGCACCGCGTAGCTGTCTGTCACAGAGAACCTCCTTGACGTAACACCTGGCCTGAAATGGCATCATAAATAGCGCTGGCGCCCTTTAATCCCTGACAGGGCAGGGGCAGCACGTAATCGACCTTCCCGCCCCACGCTGCCTGTACCTCCTCCAACGAGGCGGTGGGCGTTTCGCCAGAGAGATTGGCCGAGGTGGAAACAATGGGCTTTCCCACTAAGGCGACGAGCTCCCTTAAAGTCTCAAAAGCCGTCACGCGCACCGCGATGGTCTTTCTCTCCCCCGTAAGCAGGGGCGAGAGCGTGGCGGCAGCGGGCACCACGCAGGTGACAAAGCCCGGCCACACATCCTGCATACGCATCTGACACTCCACGGGAATACGCCGCTCCTCGCTTAGGGTCAGCGCACTTCTGAAGGTATCGGTAATGACGATAAGCCCTTTCTTTAAGGAGCGTCTTTTAAGCTCCAGAATGCGCGAAAGCGCCTTATCATCATCATACACGCAGCTTAAGCCGTACAGCCCCTCGGCGGGGGCCACGATGACGCCCCCCGCCTTAAGGACCGCGGCGGCCTTTTCAATTGCAGGACGGCTCATTACTTAGCTAACTTCGCCGCTAAGGCCTCATCCCTGGCGATCACGGCGCGTGCGGCCTGCTCGCGCTCGGCCTTCACCTTCTCAAAGAGGGAGGGATCGGCCACGGCCATGATCTGCGCGGCTAAATATCCCGCGTTCCTGGCGCCGGCCTTGCCCACGGCCACCGTCGCCACGGGAATGCCGCCTGGCATCATCACCGTCGAGTACAGAGCGTCCACACCGTTTAAGGGGCCGCCGTCCACGGGAATGCCGATCACGGGACGCAGGGTGCGGGCCGCCACGGCACCGGCCAGGTGAGCGGCTAAACCTGCAGCGCAGATAAAGACCTGACAGCCGCGCCTCTCGGCATCGGCCACGTAAGTGGCGACCACGTCAGGGGTACGGTGGGCGGAAGCGACCTTGACCTCATAGGCAATGTCAAAGGACTTTAAGACGTTCAGGGTGTTCTCAACTAAGGGCAGATCGGAATCCGAGCCCATTAAAATAGCCACAAAAGCCATGCGACGTTCCTCTCTTCTGTAAGGTTTTTAAAAGACGGCCTATTTTAGCGCACCCGCCCTGTTCCTTACAGCCGCAGGACAAAGAAGTGTCCTCAGAGGGCGCTTTGTCCCTGATATCTTTTTGATGTTTTTTGGCGTTTTGGCACCTGTAAAGGGGCTTTTTTGTGATCTTTTCTGCAAACTGACAAGGCCGCGCACGCCGTTGCCGCCCTCTAAGGCGTTTTGGTTTATCCTAAAACTGACATTTTTGGTATAAAACGGTTTTTAAGTGCCGTCTCAGCGCCACGAGGATTTATTATGGCCAAGATTTTGAATTACGGATCCCTCAATATCGATTACGTGTATGGCGTGGATCATTTCGTAAGACCGGGTGAAACGCTCGCGTCTAATTCGCGCCATATCTTCGCCGGAGGCAAGGGCCTCAATCAGTCCGTTGCCTTAGCCCGCGCCGGAGGCACGGTGTATCACGCCGGTGCCGTGGGTAGTGATGACTCCAAGGTGCTTTTGCACGAGATCATTGAAAACGGCATTCACGAGGATTTTTTAAAGCGCCGTGACATGCCCTCGGGCCACACCATCATTCAGGTGGACAAGAACGGTCAGAACTGCATTCTTCTCTATGGCGGCGCCAATCAGTCCCTCACCACGGAGGAAATCGACGCCACCCTCAGCCATTTTGAGAAAGGGGACTACCTCATTTTGCAAAACGAGGTCAACAATATCGAGTACCTCATCAACAAGGGGCATGAGTGCGGTCTTAAGGTGTGCTTTAACGTCTCACCCTTTACCCGCGAGCTGTTAAAGCTGCCCCTTGAGAAGTGCGCTTTCCTCATCGTCAACGAGATCGAGGGTTCGGCCATGGTGGACATGGATCCTTCCACCGATCCCTATGTCCTCATTGACGCGCTCTCACAGAAATTCCCGCATTCCTCCTTTGTGCTCACCCTGGGGTCCCGCGGCTCACTCCTAAAGGAGACGGGCAGGAGCGTGATTTCCTGTAAGAGCTTTAAGGTGCAGGCCGTGGATACCACCGCTGCGGGTGATACTTTCCTGGGCTTCCTTATCGCCTCACTTTCCCGCGGAGTGGACGGTGCCATCGCCTTAAAGACCGCCACCGCCGCCTCCGCCATCGCCGTGACGCGCAAAGGCGCCTCACCTTCCATCCCCGCTCTTGCCGAGGTGGAACAGTTCTTAAAGGAGAGCGACACTGAGGTTCTCGTCGATCGTCTGTAGCTAAGAGGGAAAAAACCATGAAAAAGATTGGCTGCCTTAATTCCGAACTTTCCTATGTGATTGCCAAATTAGGTCACTTTGACACTCTCACCGTAGGCGACTGCGGGCTGCCGGTGCCGGATGGCGTGCAGCGCATTGATCTGGCCGTCACCTACAACGTGCCGCCTTTCTGGGACGTCTTTGACGTCATTGACGCCGAAGCTAAATTCCAGAAAGTGACCATCGCCGAGGAGTCCAAGAACATGAATCCGGAGTTCTACTCCCGGATCTACGTCTGGGCTAAGAAAAACGGTATTGAGGTCGTGGAAGTGCCGCATAACCGCTTCAAGGAACTCACCGCATTCTCTAGGGCCGTGGTGCGTACCGGCGAATGCCGTCCCTACTGCAATGTCATTCTTGAGTCCAACGTTTCCTTCTAATTGACGGCTTAACGATAATCCGAAGCTCCCGCAAGGGAGCTTGATCTGTAAGATGAGTGCCTCTCCTCCCGTAAGCGACGCCCTGGTGCACACCTTTTCCCACGTGCCCTTATCCTATGGGCTGTCCCTGCTTACCCATCTCTGCCCGCTGCCCTTTCACGTCTTTAAGAACGACGGCCATTACCTCGAAAAATTTGACAGTAACGAGCGCGATGACTGGAACGTCCTTAAGACCGATCTGGCCCTGCGCGGACGTCTGCTAGAACGTGTGCGCAAGGAAGGACTGTCCCTCATTCAGGACGAGAGTCCCGTCCTCTTTGGCGGGGTGCAGTGCCATGAGGGCCTCACCCTTCTCGTAGGCCCCGTGAGCATGACGCATACCGACGCGGCCTTTTTGCAGCTTTACGCCTCCAAGCACGGTGCGGAAAACTGTCCTTTGCAGTACTGCGAGCCCTCGCGCCTTGCCGCCACGCTGCTTTTAGTCAACACCGCCGTCACGGGCAGGATCAAAAGCGTCAACCGCCTCTTAGATGACAGCTTTCTTTCCTGCGATCTCGTGGAAATGGTAAGAAAGCGCATGGCCTCCGTCTTTACCGCCCATACCCTCGAGGGCCGTCCCCACAATCCCGTGACTCTTGAGGCCAATATCCGCAAGGCCATACGCGAGGGCGATCCCGACAAGCTCACCGAGGCCCTCGACTCTCCCTATGCGGCCATGCGCGGCACTCTCTCCAAAAACGAGCTGCGCTCGGCGCAGAACCTTGCCATCGTCGATATCACCATCGCCACGCGTGAGGCCATCGACGCGGGACTGTCCGTCGAGGAACTCTACGTGCTTTCGGACTCCTATATCCTCGAGGTCGAGGAGTGTAAGTATCCTGCCGATGCCGCCGCCCTCGCCCGCTCCTGTGCCCTGCAATGCGCTAAACTGGTCGGGGCGCGCCGCTACGAAAGCGCCCATACCTCCACCACCTCGGCCCTCGTGCGCCGCGCCTGCGCCTATATCGATCACCATATTTACGAAAAGACCGACATCAGGACCATGGCCCGCCGCCTTAAGGTCTCGGAGGGCTATCTCTCGCGCACCTTCCGCGAGGGCAAGGGCATGACGCTTCTGGAATACGCCCATCAGAAGAAGATCCACCTCGCTACCACACTCCTTACCGGCTCGGACAAGTCCCTGCAGGAAATCGCCGATCTGCTGGGTTTCAGCTCCCAGAGTCATTTTGGCAAGGTCTTCACCCGCGTCATCGGTCAGACGCCGGGTCAGTACCGCTCGCAGCACACGCTCTGAGGGCCGTTTTGCGCCTCAGAGCAGTCCGTAAACGTTTGCGCACCTTTAAAGCATGTTAAGAACATTTATCTAAATTTCAATAGTTTATATAAGTTCACAAATTATTGACCAAACCGTGCTTTTTTGATTATTTATTTTTAATTTCTTGATTTTTATAGTAATTTTACGTAAATTTAGTGTGCATCGTCTTGCGAAAATGGTATTACTGAATTTTGCCTAGACGGGCAAAATTTGCCCTGACCTTTTATCAGATTTGTGACAAAAATAGCATAAATTTGATAATCAAAAGGCCTGCCGCCATATATCATGAAACCTGTCAAAGCAAAGAGAGCTTAATTCTTTTTGCGGCGAATCAGCTTACATAACAAGGAGTTTAACTGATTATGAGACTTAGCCGTATCTGCGCATCCCTAACCTTAGCCTGCGCCGCCGTGACCTTCGCTGCTACCGCTTCTGCCGCTGACGCTCCCAAGCGTTTAACCGGCGGTGGCTCGAACATCATGTACATCATCACCCCCTCCCATTCCAACCCCTTCTTCAAGACCGAGGCTGAGGTGGCTGCCGCCACTGCCAAGGAGTTAGGCTACGAGGTCAAGATGGTGTCTCATGACGACAGCCCCGTGAAGCAGTCCGAGCTCTTTGAGACCGCCATTTCCGATAAGGCCGCCGCCATCATCTGCGATAACGCCGGTGCCGACGCCACCGTGGCCGCGGTTCAGAGAGCCTATGACAACAACATCCCCACCTTCCTCATTGACCGTGAGATCAACGAGCAGGGTATCGCCGTGGCCCAGATCGTCGCCAACAACTATCAGGGTGCCAAGGGCGTGGCCGAAGTCTTTGTCGAGGCCATGGAAGAGGAAGGCGAATACGCTGAGCTCTATGGTATCGATTCCGACACCAATGCCAAGACCCGCTCCACCGCTTTCCACGAGGTCATCGATCAGTACCCGGACATGAAGCTCGTCTCCGTGCAGACTGCCAACTGGGATCAGAATCTTGGCTATCAGAAGACTGAGACCATCTTACAGTCTCATCCCAACTTAAAGGGCATCATCTCCGGTAATGACAACATGGCCGTGGGTGCCGCCGCTGCCGCCAAGGCTGCCGGCAAGACCCTGCACATCGTCGCCGTGGACGGCTCTAACGACGCCCGTGACGAGATCCTCGCCGGCAATATGACCGGTACGGCCATGCAGCCGGCCGCCCTCATCGCCGAGATGGCCGTGCGTCAGGCTGATCAGTACTTAAAGACCGGCTCCACCGGCCAGCCTGAGAAGCAGCTCATCGACTGCGAGATCATCACCATCGACAACGCCAAGAACCTCGATAACTTCACCCTTAAGAAGTAAGGTTCCGGCTTAAGCCTCATGGGTGCCGCACCCGCGGCACCCCCTAACACCAGCGATTACAAACAGGCTGTTTAAATACAGAGGTATCTTTACAGCCTTCAAAACGGAGCAAATGATGTCAAAGCGCAATCTCATCATCGGTGCCATCGCCGTGGTGGCGGTGCTTTACGCCGGACTGACCGCTACCGTGGTCGAGGAAGGCAAGGAAGCGGAACTCACCGGCGAGGTCGTCTTCGATCCCACCACCAATGCCCAGAATTTCTGGAAGGAAAACAGCCCTAAGTATTTCGTGGACAACGCCAAGGATTTAGCCGAACTCTTTACCGAGGCCGGCGGTGATCTCACCACGGTGGCCTCCAAGTACGGTCATTACTCCATGGGCGACTCGGGCGAGCTCTCCTTCATCGTAAAGGGCACGGGCACCATCAAGAACGTCAAGAACAAGTTAAGAAGCGGTTACCTCGAAATCACTCCCGACGGACTTGACTCCAACACCAGCTTCCGCATTCAGATAGGCCCGGTGTTCAAGAACTCCGCCGTGCGTGACACCATCAGTCTCATCTCCTACCGTGACTACAAGAATCAGATTGAATGGGCACAGGTCTCGGTGGCCTTCCATGATCTCATCTTAAAGGAGGTCATCACCCCGCTGAACATTGACGCCGCCATGCAGGGCAAGCGCGTGGAATACGTCGGCTGCTATACCGTGACGCGTCCGAGCCAGGTGCTCATTACCCCCATCACCCTCAAGATTGAGTAGGAACGCTCATGAGCCAGAACGAAGAAATCTATCTGCATGCCGAGAAAATCGACAAGATTTATCCCGGCACCAAGGCGCTCGATCAGGTGTCCTTTGACATCAAGCGCGGCAAGGTCAACGTGCTCATCGGTGAGAACGGTGCCGGTAAGTCCACGCTGATGCGCATCATCGCCGGTATCGAGAAGCCCTCTGCAGGTAAGCTCTACCTGCAGGGAAAGGAAGTGAGCTTTGAGTCCACCGTGGACGCGAGAGCTCACGGTATTGCCATCATTCACCAGGAGCTGTGTCTGTTCCCGAACCTTACCGTGTTCCAGAATCTGTTCATGGCCTCCGAGCGTACTAAGGGCGGCATGTTAGATGACGCCGAGCACCGTAAGCTTGCCAAACAGGTCTTAGCGCGCCTTAAATACCCCATCGATCCCGATACCAAGGTAGGAGATCTGCGCGTAGGTCAGCAGCAGATGATCGAGATTGCCCGCAATCTCCTCATCCCCAACCTCAAGATCCTCATCATGGACGAGCCGACCTCCTCGCTCTCGGAGCAGGAAGTGGACGTGCTGTTTAACATCATGCGTGAGCTCACGGCTTCGGGCATTTCCATCGTCTACATCAGCCACCGCTTAGAGGAACTGATGCGTATCGGCGATTTCGTGACCATCTTCCGCGACGGCAAGTTAGTCGCCGAGGCGGCGGTGCCCGACATCGACGTGCCGTGGATCGTCAAGCAGATGGTGGGCGAGGGCAAGAGCTATCCCAAGCGCACCACCCCCGTGGACTGGACCACGCGCGAGAAGGTGCTCGAGATCAGGGATCTGACCCTGCCCAAGTCCGGCGGCGGATACCTTTTAAACAAGGTCTCCTTTGATCTGCACAAGGGCGAGGTGTTAGGCGTCTACGGCCTCTTAGGCGCGGGCCGCACCGAGATCTTCGAGTGCATCATGGGCATGCGCCCCGATCATACCGGGGAGATCATCAAGGACGGGCAGATCCTTAAGATCGAGTCGGTCGCCGATCAGATCAGCAAGGGCTTTGCGTGGCTGCCTGAAGACCGTCAGCGCGACGGCCTCGTGCAGACCATGAATATCGATCAGAACATCGCCCTGTCGCATATCGGTCACTATGCGTCGCCCATAGGCCTTATCGAGAACGGTAAGAAAAGCGCGGCCACTGACGAGATGATTAAGGATGTGCACATCAAGGTCGCGGACAAGACCCTGCCCATTCTGTCGCTTTCAGGCGGCAATCAGCAGAAGGTGGTCTTTGCCAAGGGCGCTCTCACCGAGCCCTCCATCATGCTCCTTGACGAGCCCTCGCGCGGTATCGACATCGGTGCCAAGACCGAGATCTTCCACCTCATCTATCAGTATGCCGAGCGCGGCGTGTCGCTCATCGTGGTGTCCTCGGAATTAGAGGAAATCATCGCCATCGCCGATCGCATCATCGTGCTCTCCAACGGCGTCAAGACCGCGGAGTTCACGGGTAAAGACATCACTCAGGACAATCTGGTGAAGGCCTCGTACTTAGGCCATCAGCAGGCAGCAGCTTAATTGGGAGTTTTTTCCATGAACAAGAATGATCTGATTATGACTCTCCTCAAGGGACGCACCCTCATCGTGCTGACCTTGCTGGTGATCTTCTTCTCCTTTGCCTCGGAGTCTTTCTTCACCTCGCAGTCACTGCTGCTGGTCGCCAAGCACGTGGCTCTCTACGGCATTTTAGGTATCGGCATGACCTACGTGCTGGTTACCGGCGGTATTGACCTGTCGGTAGGTGCCGTGGTCGGCGTCGCGGGCATGGTCTGCGGCTATCTCATCAATCAGGGCTTAACCGTCTTTGGCTATACCATTTACTTCTCGGTGCCCTCGATCGTGATTATCGCCATCGTCATCGGCATCGTGATTGGCGCGGTCAACGGTATCGTCATCACCAAGTTCACGGTGGCCCCCTTCATCGCCACCCTGGGCATGATGTACGTCGCCCGCGGTATCGCCAACCTAATCTCCAACGGCGCGACCTTCCCCAACCTCGTGGGTAAGGAAGCCTTAGGCAATACCGGCTTTGAGATCTTCGGCCGTGACATCCTCGGCTTCCCCGTGGCGGTCATCATCCTCATCCTGATTGCCGTCATCGCCGCCGTGATTTTAAGAAAGACCCCCTTTGGCTGGCACATCCTCGCCATCGGCGGTAACGAGCGCGCCGCCAAGCTCTCAGGCGTGCATGTGGACAATGACAAGATCCTCGTCTACATGTTCTCCGGTGCCTGCTCGGCCGTGGTCGGCATCATCGCCACCTCGCAGCTTGTCGCCTCCCACCCCATGACCGGTAACACCTGGGAAATGAACGCCATCGCGGCGGCCGTGTTAGGCGGCACCTCGCTCTTCGGCGGTGTCGGTACCATCGTCGGTACCATCATCGGTGCCTTCATCATCGGCGTGATCTCCGACGGTATGGTGATGTGCGGCGTCTCCGAATTCTGGCAGATGATCATCAAGGGCCTCGTGATTGTGCTCGCCGTGATCGTCGATCAGTATCAGCGTAACCTCCAGGCCCGCATGGCCCTGCAGGCCCGCAACGAGAACAAGTAGGGAGAGTGAGAAACATGCTGTTTCAGAGTAAAGGTGAGCCCCTCGTGGCGGCCATGAGCGGCCACGTGGTAGCCATCGGGGACGTGGACGAGCCCATCTTCTCGGGCAAGGTGATTGGCGACGGCGTCGCCATCATCCCCGTGGACGGTGAAGCCGTCGCCCCGCTTTCGGGTATCGTCTCCTTCGTCGGTGATCAGAAGCACACTTACGGCATCACCGGTTACGACGGCCTTGAGGTGCTGCTGCACATCGGCATCGACACCGTGAAATTAAACGGTGAGGGTTTCACCCCCCACGTTAAGAAAGGCGATCGCGTCAGCGTCGGCTCCCCCTTATGCACCGTGGATTTAAAGCTGCTTAAGGACCGTGGCTTTGACGTGACCTCCCCCTTAGTCATCACCTCGCAGAGCGTGGACAAGGTTAAGCGCCTCACGCTGCGCACGGGCGATGCCAAGGCTGGGGAAACCGTGGTAATGCGTTACACCCTCGTCAAAAAATAGTGGTTAAAGCACCTGCCCCGTTTAAGGGGCAGGTTTAGGATTAAATTACAACTTATTAAAAAGGACCTGCACATGACTGCCAAAATCCGTTTAGGTTTCGTACCTTCCCGCCGTTCGGTGTTCAGCGCTCCGGACGCTTTAAAGTACCGCGATCTCACCGCCGCCCGCTTAACCGAGCTGGGCATTGATTTCGTGGACATCAAGGACATCAATCCCGAGGGTCTGCTCTTTGCCGACGAGGACGTCAAGAAGATTGCCGACAAGTTCCGCCGCGAAAAGGTGGACGGCATTATCCTCGCCCACTGCAATTTCGGCACTGAGTACGTGATGGCCCGCTTAGCCCGTGACTTAGGCCTGCCCGTCCTTCTCTGGGGACCTTTAGACGAGCGGCCCCTGCCTGACGGCACGCGTCTGCGCGACACGCAGTGCGGCCTCTTTGCCACCGGCAAGGTGCTGCGCCGCTTCAACGTCAAGTTCACCTATCTGACTAACTGCCGTTTAAACGATCCCGTCTTCGAGCGCGGTATCCGCGACTTCATGGCCGTGTGTAACGTGGTGAAGACCTTCAAGCATATCCGCATCCTGCAGATGGGGCCGCGGCCGTTCGATTTCTGGACCACGATGTGCAACGAGGGCGAACTGCTCGAGAAGTTCAACATTCAGCTCTCCCCCATTCCGCTTCCCGAGCTGGTGCGCGAAGTGCGCAAGATTCAGGAGAACAGAGGCGCTAAGGAAGAGCTCGATCTGCTGCACGAGAAGACCGTCATCAAGATCTCCGAGCCCAAGGTGGAGACCGTGGCCGCCCTCGCCCGCGCCATGCGCAACTTAATCGAGCGCTATGGCTGCAACGCCGGCGCCATTCAGTGCTGGACGGCACTGCAGGGTGAGTTAGGCATTATGCCCTGCGCCGCCAACGCCATCTTAAATGACTTAGGGATC
This sequence comes from Candidatus Avisuccinivibrio pullicola, assembly GCA_018713485.1. Classification (GTDB taxonomy): domain Bacteria; phylum Pseudomonadota; class Gammaproteobacteria; order Enterobacterales; family Succinivibrionaceae; genus Avisuccinivibrio_A; species Avisuccinivibrio_A pullicola. Next base: position 4,025 of record DVOQ01000066.1, on the reverse strand, counting down.
CCCGTGGTGTGCGAGACCGACATTCACGGCGCCATCACCGCCTTAATGGCCGAGGCCGCCGTCATGAACGAGTCACGCAGCTTCTTTGCCGACTGGACGGTCCGTCACCCCGATAATCCCAACGGCGAGCTCTTACAGCACTGCGGCCCTTGGCCCATCTCCATCGCCAGGGACAAGCCCGAGCTGACCTGCCCCATTGCCTTTGACGATGACGGTTCGCTCTCCGCGGAAGCGAAGCCCGGCGACAGGCTCACCCTCACGCGCTTTGACGGCGATCACGGCGAGTACTCGCTGCTCCTCGGTAACGCTAAGAGTGTGGACGGACCCAAGATCCTCGGCACCTATATGTGGGTCGAGGTGCAGAACGTCAAGCGCCTTGAAGAGAAGATTGTCACCGGCCCGTACATCCACCACTGCGTGGGCGTGTACAAGGACGTGGTGCCGGTTCTCTATGAGGCCTGCAAGTACATCGGTATCAAGCCCGATCTCTACGATCCCATCGAGGAAGAGGTAAAGGCTTATTTAAGAGGCGAATAATCGAGGAGTTTTAGGAAATGAATCTTGCCAAACTCGCTTACAAGTTACGCCGCGACGTCGTGGACATGATTGTCAGCGGCAAGGGCGGTCACATCGGCGGCGACATGTCGGTCATGGAAGTGCTGGTGACCCTCTACTTTAAGGAAATGAACGTCACGGTGGAGAATTTCGCCACCGGCAATCACGATCACTTCGTGATGAGTAAGGGCCACTCGGTCGAGACCCTCTACGCGGTGTTAGCCGAAAAGGGCTTCTTCCCCATTCAGGAAGTCATCGAGAAATTCTCGAAGTTCGGCTCTCCCTTTATCGGTCACCCCAATAACAAGCTGCCCGGTATCGAGATGAACTCCGGTGCCTTAGGTCACGGCCTGCCCGTGGCGGTGGGCATGGCCTTAGCCGAGCGCATGAACGGCACCGCCAACCGCGTTTACGTGGTAATGGGCGACGGCGAGCAGGCCGAGGGCTCGGTCTGGGAAGGCGCCATGGCCGGCGCTAACTACAAGTTAGACAATCTCTGCGCCGTGCTCGACCGCAACCGTCTGCAGATCTCCGGCACCACCGAGGAAGTGATGGCCCTCGATAACCTCAAGGCCAAGTGGAGCTCCTTCGGCTGGCACGTTGTGGACGTTAAGGACGGCAACAGCGTCGAGGAATTAAGTAAGGCCTTTGAGGAAGCCCGCAATACCAAAGGCCAGCCCACCCTCGTGCTTGCCAACACCGTCAAGGGCAAGGGCTCGCCCGTCATGGAAAATAAGGCCGGCTGGCACCATCACGTGCCCAACGCCGAGGAATACGCTCAGATCATGGCCGACTTAAAGGCCCGCGAGGAGGAGGCTTAATCATGACCAATATCGCCAACAAGCAGATGATCTGCGAGGTCCTCATGGAAAGGGCCAAAGAGGACAGGGATATCGTGGTGCTGTGCTCGGACTCCCGCGGCAGCGCCTCGGCCACTCCCTTCGTCAAGGCCTTCCCCGAGCAGTTCGTCGAGGTGGGTATCGCCGAACAGGACCTGGTGGGTATTGCCGCGGGTATGGCCCGCTGCGGCAAGCGCACCTTCCCCATGTCCCCGGCCTGCTTTATCACCGCCCGTTCCTACGAGCAGTGCAAGGTGGACGTCGCTTACTCGCACACTAACGTCAAGCTCATCGGCATTTCCGGCGGTGTCAGCTACGGCGCTTTAGGCATGAGCCATCACTCCGCCCAGGATATCGCCGCCATGTGCTCCATCCCCGGCATGCGCGTCTACCTCCCCTCGGACTGCCATCAGACCCGCAAGCTCATGGAAGTCCTCGTGCGCGACAACGAACCGGCCTACATCCGCGTCGGCCGTAACGCCGTCCCCGAGGTCTACACCGAGGATGACTGCCCCTTTGTGATGGACAAAGCCACGCAGCTCTGCGAAGGCTCGGACATCGCCCTTATCGCCTGCGGTGAGATGGTGCTGCCGGCCAGGCAGGCAGCCGAGATCCTCAGAAGCAAGGGCATTTCCGCCTCCGTCCTTGACATGTACTGCTTAAAGCCCCTCGATACCGAGTCCATCGTCAAGGTGGCCTCGAAGGCTAAAGCCGTCATCTCCATCGAGGAGCACAGCCCCTTCGGCGGCCTTGGCTCCATGGTCGCCCAGGTGGTCGGTGAGAAGTGCCCGCGCAAGGTCGTCACCATGTCCCTGCCCGACGCACCCGTCATCACCGGCACCTCCGGCGAGGTCTTCAACTACTATGGCTTAACCGGCGAGGGGATCGCTAAGAAAGCCGAGGAAGTTCTCGCATGAGTGATGCTTATGTCTTAGGCATCGATCAGAGCACGCAGGGCACTAAAGCCCTGCTTTTAGACGGCGCGGGCAATCTCATCGACAAGGAGACCCTGCCCCACCGTCAGATCATCGATGACCACGGATACGTCGAGCACGATCTGGAGGAGATTTACCAGAATACCTGCTCCATCGTGCGTACCCTCATCGCCCGCCATCCTGAGGCCGCGAAGAACCTTGCCTGCGTGGGCCTTTCCGTGCAGCGTGAAACAGTTAGCGCCTGGCAGAAGAGCACCTTAAAGCCCCTTTACCACGCTATCGTCTGGCAGTGTCCCCGCGGTGCGGATTTCGTCGCCCGCCCCGAAGTGCAGGCTAAGGCCGCCTTAGTGCGTCAGGTTACGGGCCTTGAGCTTTCCGAGTTCTTCTCGGCCGCCAAGATGACGTGGCTTGTGGATAACATCCCTGAGGTGGCTTCGCTTGCCCAAAAGGGCGATCTCTGCCTTGGCAACATGGACACCTTCCTCATCCACCGTTTAACCCAAGGTAAGACCTACGCCACCGAGCCCTCCAACGCCTCGCGCACGCAGTTACTGGATATTGCCGCGCAGACCTGGTCTCCCGAGATGTGTGAGCTCTTTAAGGTTCCCATGGAGGCCCTGCCCCCCATTCTCGACTCGGACAGCGACTTTGGCCTTACCGACTTTGAAGGTGCCCTTCCCCGCCCCATCCCCATCCATGCGGCAGTGGGCGACTCCCAGGGAGCACTCTTCGGTCAGGGAGGCCTTAAGCCCGGCCAGACCAAGACCACCTACGGCACCGGTTCGTCAATCATGATGAATACCGGTTCCACCCTGCCCGCTCCCGAGCATGGCGTGGTGATCTCGGCCGGCTGGAGACGCAAGGGAGAGATCACCTACGTCCTTGAAGGCAACATCAATTACTCGGCAGGTGTCATCACCTACCTCAAGGATGATCTGAAGCTCATCACGGACCCGGGGGAAACCGAGGCCCTGGCACGCGCTGCGCATCCGCAGGATAAGACCTTCTTCATCCCCGCCTTCTCGGGCTTAGGTGCTCCTTACTTCACGGGCAAGGTGCGCGGTTCCATCCTCGGCATGAGCCGGGTCACGGGACGCAATGAAATCGTGCGTGCCGCCCTCGACTCCATCGCCTATCAGGTAAGCGACATCCTCGCCCTTATCCGTAAATCCTCGCCCACCCCCATTACCGAGCTCAACGTCGATGGCGGCGCGACCCGCAATGCCTATCTCATGCAACTGCAGTCCGATCTCACGGGCCTTACCCTTAAGGTTCCCAGAGACGCCGAACTCTCCGGCATGGGAGCGGCCTTCATGGCCGGCATCGCCTGCGGTGTTTACGATGAAAGCGTCCTTACCCGCGACCGTACCGCCGCTACCTATACCTGCGCCCTGCCTGAGGCCGAACGTGCGTCACGTATGGAGGCGTGGCATAAAGCCGTGAACTGTGCCTTAAGTTACGGCGCGTAGTTTTCCTTACTCTAACCTTTGCTTTGACCTTGCCCCCGTTCTCCGGGGGCTTTTTTATTGAGGGAACAGGAACTGATCTGCGCCTTACTCTCCTAATTCGCCGGGGCTAATACATACTCATCCGGCATTCTGAATGCTGGCACGGTTTAGCTTAGCTGCCGTGCAGCGTTTTTTCCATAATACTCATGTCCAGTCCCAGTGCCGCACAGATTTCTTTCTGCTCCTTA
>DVOQ01000065.1 GCA_018713485.1 Candidatus Avisuccinivibrio pullicola | reverse complement strand
ACCCTGTCATCCACCTCGTAGGAGTCACGGGTGATGAAAGGACCGCGCAGGGCATAGAGAGGGCGGGGACTCAGAACGCGCAGCTTTGCAACCGCCTCGGCAACAATCCCGCGCTGCAGACCTCTCCAGCCGCAGTGTACCGCCGCCACGCAATGCGACCTGCCCTCAGAATCGCAGTCATAGATAAGCAGGGGGAGACAGTCTGCGGTCATGACCGCGACATAGAGGCCGGAGGCCGCCGTGACAAGCCCGTCACAGGGATAATCGCGCTCTGCCCTGGAGGATACGGCCATAACCTCCTTACTGTGCGTCTGATCCATAAACACTACGGGCGCAGAGAGCGTATCTTCCAGAGTCTGACGGTTAGCAAAAACCGCGGCGGGCTCGTCCCCCACGTGCAGCGCCAGGTTAAAGCCCCCGTAAGGCGAGTCCCCGCCTTCCCCGCAGGTCGTGACGTAAGCCTTAACGTTGTTAGCGACGGGGTTAAACGCTCTTAAAGACACTTTAGAGCAGGCCATGAACGGCGGTATCCTCTCTTAACAGTCTTAAGAGCTCTTCCATCTCGGCAGGTAACGGGGCATCAAAAGCCAAAGGCTCCCCCGTGACGGGATGGGTAAACTCGATATGCGAGGCGTGCAGGGCCTGATGGCGGTAATTGCGCAGCGCGAGGCTTAATTCGGAGGAAGCGCCCTGCAGCATCTTTAAACGCCGGCCGCCATATTGCGGATCGCCTAAAAGAGGATGGTGAAGATAGGCCATATGCACGCGGATCTGATGGGTGCGGCCCGTCTCCAGACGCAACTTTAAACGCGTGTGGGCACGGAAACGCTCCATGACGCGGTAATGAGTAATGGCCTCGCGTCCTAAACCTTCGGGCATGACCGCCATGCGGGTACGGTTGTGAGGATCGCGGCCGATGGGAGCGTCCACGGTGCCCCCGGCAGTGATTTCGCCCTCGGCGATCGCCTCGTACTCGCGGATCACGGCGTGCTTTGAGATCTCCTGAATGAGCTTTTTCTGCGCCCGCTCGCTTAAGGCCACGACCATGAGTCCCGAGGTGTCCTTATCGAGGCGGTGCACTATCCCCGCGCGGGCCAGGGACGCGGTCTTGGGAAAATGGAAGAGCATGGCGTTCATCACCGTGCCGTCTTTAATGCCGGCCCCGGGGTGCACCACAAAGCCAATGGGCTTATTGATGACTACGACATCATCGTCCGCATAAACGATATCTAAGGGCAGATCCTGCGGCTGCGCCTCCAGCGATTCAGGCTCGGGCAGCTCCACGGTCAGGGTCTGGCCGGAACTTACCTTAAAGCTCGGACGTGTCACCACGGTACCGTCCACACTCACCTTGCCTTCATCAATAAAGGTTTTTAACACCGAGCGCGAGTGAGTGTCCACGAGGCCACCTAAAGCGGCATCCAAACGCGATCCGTGATACGCATCGGCGACAGTGAGAGTCAGAATTTCGGCCATGGATAGTCATCCCGTAATGCAATGAAAAATGGGGAAAAAGGTCATCTTGAGAGACCTTCTTTCTTTGGAGCACAAGTATATTATAATGAGGCAGTTTGCAGAAAATCCTTTAGTGCGGATGGAGCTGTTCTGATGTTCAGATTTTTACTTCCCCTGGTATGCGCCGTGACGGTTTTCACCACGGCCTGTTCCTCAAATTACAACGCCGATGAAGTGCCGGACGTCTCGCCCGAGGCGCTGTATCAGGTAGCCCAGGGTGCCATGGCCTCCGGTGACTACACCTTAGCCCGCCGTTATTTAGAGGCTCTCGATTCACGCTATCCTTTCGGCGCGCTTTCCGAGCAGGTACAGCTTGATCTTATCTATGTTTATTACAAGTCCCGTGAAAGCGAGCTGACCTCCGCGCAGATCGCCCGTTTCCAGCGTTTAAGTCCCACGAGTCCCAACGCCGATTACGTGATGTTCATGAAGGGCTTAAACCAGATCCAGATGCGTTCCGATCTCATTCAGGATTTCCTGGGCTTAAACCGTTCCCAGAAGGATCCTACGCATTATTACGAAGCCATCAAGACTTTCAAGGAACTCATCGCCACCTATCCCAACAGCCTCTATGTGACGGATGCCTATCAGCGCATCATTTACTTAAGAGGCCAGTTAGCCGAGCGTGAGTACGAAATCGCCAAGTTCTACAACGCCAAGCAGGCTTATGTGTCCTCAATCCGCCACTGCCAGAACATTCTCTTCTCCTACCGTGGCACCGAGTATCTCGATCCTGCTTTAGAACTCATGGCTGAGAACTATGCAGCCTTAGGCTTACCGGTTCCGGCAGGTCACACCGCGAGCGTGGCGAAGGCCAGCTTCTCCGGCCGCTAACCTTTCCGTTTCTTTATAAGGCCCGGTTTTGCCGGGCCTTGGCATCTTTACAACCTCAGGACATCATGGCCCGCGAACCCTTCATTTACAACCCTCCTTTAGAACCAAGGCTCGATATCCTCTATCATGACGAGGACATCATTGTCGTCAACAAACCTTCAACCATTCTCTCGGTTCCGGGGAAAAAGCCCGAGCACTTTGACAGCATCCTAAGCCGCGTGCGTGAACTCCATCCCTCCGCTCACGCCGTGCACCGCCTTGATTACGGCACCTCGGGCGTATTAGTCGTAGGGCTGCACACTAAGGCGGTATCCGAAATGGGCAAGCAGTTTCAGAACCACCTCACGCAAAAGCGCTATATCGCGTGGGTAAGCGGCATCGTCACTGAGAGCGGTTCGGTCGATCTGCCTTTGTGCACGGATTACGAAAACCGTCCCTATCAGAAGGTGGACTTTGAACAGGGCCGTCCCGCGCTCACCGAATACGAACCGCTGTATACCGATCCGGAGCATAACCGTACCCTCCTAAGGCTTTTACCCAAGACAGGGCGCTCCCATCAGCTGCGCGTGCACTGCCGTGAAATCGGGCACCCCATCTTCGGCGATCATCTTTACGCCCCGGATGACGTATACCATGCCGTACCCCATCTCTACCTGCATGCCTATTACCTGAAGTTCTATCACCCCCTGACACGGGAAGAGATGATCTTCACGGCACCCGCGCCCTTCCCTGTGCCCCAGGAGCTCCGGCAACAGCTTTTACAGGAAGGACGTTAACTCAAGACAGTATCGGGAGACTAACGGAAAAGTCCAGGTTCGTTAGCCCCCCGCTCCCCAGCGCCAGACGCGGTTCTCTCTCGATAAGATTCAGCTACCTACTCGTGGCGGGATTCTTTGATGAGGTTATAGGCGGCCTGAATGTCCTGGGCCTTCTGCGAATAGAGCTTGATCATCTCGGGAGGCAGACCCTGCGAGGCTAAGCGGTCCGGATGGTATTTGAGCATGAGGCGCTTATGAGCGCGTTTGACATCTTCCATGGAGGCATCGGGGCTTACTCCCAGGATCTCATAGGCGTGACGTAGGTCATCCGCTGAGGTGCGTCCCGCACCGCGGTAGGAACCTCCTGAAGATCCTGAAGAGGATGAGTAACCGTCTGAATCCGAAGAAGAACTCTCACGGTAAGAATAGGAACCGGAGCTGTAGCGTTCGCGGAAGGCGCGGGCCTGCTTTTCAAACTGCATCTCGGCAAAGCGGATGCGGATGAGACCCATGATCTGCTCAACGCTGTAACCTAACATGCGGCCAATGGTTAAAAGGCGCTCCTGCTCACCTGGCTGCAAGGAACCGTCCGCTAGGGCAATCTGCACCTGAATCTCAAGGAAGTAGGCGGTAATGGCGCCGTTCGCACCGGCAAGACGACGTAAGGCGGCGATCCCCAGGGAAGGATCAAAACCGTCGGCCTTGCCCTCGTTAAAGGCGCTAATGGCAACACGGCGGGCGTTCTCGTCCAGATCCATCATCTGCATGAATTGCTGGGCCTTGGCGATGTGGGCCTCATTGACGCGGCCGGCACCGCGGGCCACGTAGCCCATGAAGGTGTAGGAAAGCGTGAGCAGTTCGTTATTGGCGCTGCCTGGCGAATGATAGGTAAAGGCCGAGGCGGCTTCACGGTTGCGGCGCTGATTTAAAAGCCGCGGCCGGTCAATGAAGTACCACCCGAGGAAAAATCCGATTAGGGCCCCGAGCGGGGTGAAAAGCAAACCGATAAGGGTACCGAGGATACGGCCTGACCACTGTCTCATACCTGACCTCACGAAGCTTGTTTACTGTTCCAGTAGGCGCGCACCTGCTCTAAACGCTCCACGGTGCCGACGTCAAACCACGCTCCTTCAAGGAGCGAGCCGCACATGGCGTTATGGGTGGACCACTGCTCAAAATAAGGGCGTAAGGGCACCCGCTCTGCGCGATGACCGCGGAAGGCCCCCACACGATACACTGCGGCACCGCTGAAGGTATACCCACTGCCCATGTGCACCTTGCCGTTCTCGGCCAGATCAAAATCGCCCTCCTTATGGTGAGCGGGATTAGGCACTAAAAAGAGCCGGGCCAGTTCACTTGCATGCGGTTCAGCTAACAGCGTACGGTAATCGACATCCATAAAGGTGTCGGCGTTAACCACGACAAAGCAGTCCTCATCGCTCTTACCTAAGTGCGGCAGAGCCTTGATGATGCCGCCTGCGGTCTCCAAACCGCCGGGGCCCTCCACGGAATGGGTAATCCTGACACCGAAACGCTCCCCGTCACCTGCGAAGGCAACGATCTGTTCGGATAACCACGCGCTGTTGATGACCATCTCCCTGATTCCGGCATCACGGAGTCTTTCGATATGCCACTGCAAAAGCGGCTTTCCCCCGACCTCAATTAAGGGTTTGGGAGTGGAATCCGTCAGGGGGCGGAGACGGTCTCCGCGGCCGGCGGCAAGGATCATGGCTAACATGGCAGACGTCCCTGTACCTTGGTCTTAAGAAAGTCCCCCAGGGGACGGAAGGCAGCATAACGCTCGCAGGCCTCAAGGACATAACCTAAGACCTGAGGTAAATACTGCAAATAGCCCTGCTTGTTATCGCGCAGGCTTAAACGGCAGAAGATACCCAGCACCTTGATATGCCGCTGCAGTGCGGTAAGGCGCGTGTAGCGCTCGAAATCACTGAAGCCAAGTGACGCACCGATCCCCGCGCTCACATAAGCGGCATAGGCTTTATGCATCAGAGAATCGCGCAGTCTCGGATCGAGAACCACATAGCAGTCATAAAGCAGCGACGCCAGATCATAAGTCAGGGGACCTGTCACCATATCCTGATAGTCAATGACGGCAAGGCCCGTATCCGTGACCATGAGATTGCGGCAGTGGAAGTCGCGGTGCATGGCGATCTGCGGCTGCTCCTGACAGACCGTGACGAGCTCGCTGAAGGTACGCTCTAACATGGCCTTCTCCCCTGCTGTCAGCGTAAGGTTTAAGGCCCTGCCTAACATCCACTCCGTGAAAATACCCAGCTCATTTAAAATAAAGGCGCGGTCAAAAAGCGGCAGATCCTCGGTACGCAGACTGGCAATCCTTGGTAAGAGCGTGAGGGCTAACTCGTAATAGGAAGACTGATACTCTCCCACGGCAACCTCAAAGAAATGGGTTGACCCCAGATCCTCAAGGAGCATGAAGCCGCGCTGAAAGTCACAGGCCAGCACGGCCGGCACACGCACGCCGGCACGGGCTAACTCGGCGTTGATGGCTACAAACTCGCGGTTCTTCTGACTCTCTGGCGGAGAATCCACGGCCATGCCGTACTGCGTGCGGAAATAGCGGCGTAAACTCGCGTCCCCGCCTAAGCGCCACACGTTACCGACACTGTGCCCTAAGAGGGCTGAGAGCCAGCCATAGAGCTCCTGATAACGGATGTCATTCATAAATGAAAACCAGATCCCAGACCCCGTGCCCGAGTCTTTCGCCGCGGGCCTCGAACTTGGTCAGAGGGCGCCACGCAGGGCGCGGATAGTAACCGCCTTCGGGAGCGGCGTTTTTAAAGCCTGCCGCATTCTCAAAAGTACTGAGCATTTCCTCGGCGTATTCCTGCCAGTCCGTCGCCATGCGCACCTCACCGCCATGCTTAAGCAGGGGACGGATCAGGTCCACGAAAGCGGGATTGATAAGCCTGCGCTTATGGTGCCGGGCCTTGGGCCAGGGATCGGGGAAGAAAATCTGCAGGATGTCAATGCTCTCAGGGGCAAGACAGGAGGTAAAGACCTCAAAAGCGTCATGCTGAATGAGACGCACGTTGGAAAGTCCCCGCTCCTCAATCTGCATGAGGCAGGCTCCCACCCCCGGCGGATGCACTTCAATCCCGAGATAGTTACGCTCCGGATCAGCTGCGGCCATCTCGATAAAGGACTTGCCCATGCCAAAGCCGATCTCGACCACGAGCGGGGCCTCACGGTCAAAGATCTTTGCTGTCTCAAGGCGCTCAAGCGCACTGACATCGACAAGATATTTAGGACCAAGGCGCTCCAGGGCCGCGCTCTGCGCGGTGGTCATGCGCCCTGCTCTTACGACAAAGGATTTGATGTGCCGGCGGGTATTCTCGCCTGCCGGCAGTTCCTCATTCACCATCTAAATGAGTTCCAGTTTCTGCATTTCGGACTTGATTTCCGCTCTCCATTTCTCAGACAGCGGCATGATGGGCAGACGGGCCTCTTCAGAGCACAGGCCTAAGAGCGAGGCTGCGTACTTGGCACCGGCTGGCGAGGGCTCCTTGAACATGAGCTGATGTAAGGGCATGAGCTTATCCTGAAGCTCGCGCGCCTCAGCCCACTTGTTCTCCAGGGTAAGGTTCTGCACCTTAGCGACTAAGGCGGGAGCGATATTGGCGGTCACCGAGATACAGCCCACGCCGCCTGCGACGTTATAGCTTACCTGGGTGGCATCTTCGCCCGATAACCACGTGAAACCTTCCTTCTTAATGAGGGTACGCTCAATCCACGGACGGGCCAAATCTCCCGTGGCATCCTTGACACCCACAATACGGGGCAGCTCGGAGAGCTTAGCTAAGGTCTGCGGGAGCACGTTCACGACAGCGCGGCCCGGGATGTTGTACACGAAGATGGGCAGCGAGCAGTTGTCATGCACCATCTTGAAGTGGGCATAAAGACCGTCCTGGCTAGGCTTATTGTAGTAGCCGGCCACGTGGAGCAGGGCATCGGCCCCGGCCTTCTCGGCTTCCTGGGAGTAATGCACGGCCTCGATGGGATTGTTGGAACCGGCACCGGCCATGACGGGGATGCGGCCATGGGCCACTTCCACGACCAGCTTCACGACGCGGGTGTGTTCGGCTTCACTTAACGTGGGACTCTCACCGGTGGTACCGGTGGGAACAATGGCGTGGGTACCCTGAGCGATATGCCACTCGACCATGCGCTCTAAGGCCTTTTCATCCACCTTGCCGTCCTTGAAAGGAGTGACGAGGGCAACGATGGAACCGTGAAACTTCTGCATCTTGTCTCCTTAAGCCTAAGCTTAATGTGAATCGGGGATTAAGGCTATTGTAGCCCATTTACAACCCGCTTCACCGCAAGGCAAAGCGGGTGCGCACCATTAGAGCTGCGGACGTAAGGTCGGGAAGAGAATCACGTCGCGGATGGTGTGGCAGTTCGTGAAGAGCATGACGGTACGGTCAATGCCGATACCCTCACCGGCGGTGGGAGGAAGACCGTGCTCTAAGGCCACGATATAGTCCTCATCGTAGTACATGGCCTCGTCATCACCGTGCTTCTTCTGCTCGGCCTGCTGACGGAAACGTCCGGCCTGATCGTCGGGATCGTTTAACTCCGAGAAGCCGTTACCCATCTCACGGCCGCCGATAAAGAACTCGAAGCGATCGGTAAACTCGGGATTGTCATCCGAGCGGCGGGCTAAGGGCGAAATCACGGCCGGATACGAGGTAATGAAGGTCGGCTGCTGCAGGTTGTGCTCGACTAACTCCTCAAAGAGGGCGGAGACATAGTGACCTAAGACCCAGCCTTCCTTAACCTCGATGTGATGCTTAAGGCACAGGGCCTTAGCCTTGCTCTCGTCCTCGAGATCTTCCATGGTAATGCCCTCGCCGTACTTGACGATGGACTCCTTCATGGTGAGGCGGTCAAAGGGCCTGGCAAAGTCGATATCAAGACCGGGCTCCCCTTCCTTGCCGTAATGCACCTTAGTGTCACCTAAGACCTCTAAGGACATCTGGCGGAAGAGATCCTCGGTGAAGTCGATGAGATCGTGGTAATCATGATAGGCCATATAGAACTCCATCATGGTGAACTCGGGATTATGACGGACGTCGATACCCTCGTTACGGAAATTACGGTTGATCTCGTAGACACGCTCGAAACCGCCCACCACGAGACGCTTTAAGAAGAGTTCGGGGGCAATGCGCAGATACATGTCGATATCGAGAGCATTGTGGTGGGTGATGAAGGGTCGGGCGTTAGCGCCGCCGGGGATGACGTGCATCATGGGAGTCTCCACTTCCATGAAGCGGTGCGAGTCCATATAGCGGCGGATAAAGGAAATGATCTTAGTGCGGATCTCAAAGGTACGGCGCGAATCGTCGTTGGCGATGAGATCAAGATAGCGCTGACGGCAGCGGGCTTCCTGATCGGTTAGGCCCTTGTACTTCTCAGGCAGGGGACGTAAGGCCTTGACTAAGAGGCGCAGCGCGGTAACGTATAAGGTAAGCTCGCCGGTCCTGGTGCGGAAGGCATAGCCGGTGATACCGATGATATCGCCTAAATCGAGCTTCTTGAACATCTCCTGGTACTGGCCATCGGGGAGGGAGTCACGGGTGACGTAAAGCTGGATGCGCCCGCCCATGTCCTGTAAGGTCACGAAGGAAGCCTTACCCATGATGCGGCGGGTCATGATACGGCCGGCGATGGTGTAGGTAAGCTCCGCACGCTTAGCCTCCAGGTCGGCATCGCTTAAATCCCTGCAGGCGGCAAGAATGTCGGAGGACACGACTTCGCGGCGGAAGTCATTGGGATAAGCCTGGCCGTGGGAACGGAGCTCCTCTAACTTGCTACGACGCTCGCGCATTTCGTTATTGAGATTGTCGGTGGTATTGAGATTCTCTGACATGACGGTACCTTCAAACTTAGAGACCAGACTTGAGACTGGCTTCGATAAACTGATCGAGATCGCCGTTTAACACCCTGGTGGTGTCACGGCATTCCACGCCGGTGCGTAAATCCTTGATGCGTGCATCATCGAGGACGTAGGAGCGGATCTGACTGCCCCAGCCGATATCGGCCTTGCTGTCCTCAAGCGCCTGCTTTTCGCTCTGCCTTTTGCGCAGCTCTAACTCATAGAGCTTGGCGCGCAGCTGTTTCATGGCCTGATCGCGGTTCTGAAACTGCGAGCGTTCATTCTGACAGGTCACCACCACGCCCGTGGGCAGATGCGTGATACGCACTGCCGACTCGGTCTTGTTGATGTGCTGACCGCCCGCACCTGAGGAGCGGAACACGTCCACCCTTAAGTCCGCGGGATTGATGTCAATTTCGATGTGATCGTCCACCTCGGGGTAGACGAAAGCCGAACAGAAGGAGGTATGACGGCGGTGATTGGCGTCAAAGGGCGACTTGCGCACTAAACGGTGCACGCCGGTTTCGGTGCGCAGCAAACCGTAGGCGTGCGCGCCTGAAAACTTAATGGTCGCAGACTTGATGCCCGCCTCTTCACCATAGGAGGTTTCAATGACGGAGGGAGAGAGCGCGTGCTTGTCACCGAACTTGACGTACATGCGCATCACCATTTCAGCCCAGTCCTGAGCCTCGGTGCCGCCTGAGCCCGCCTGAATGTCCATATAGCAGTCCGAGTTGTCGTGCTCGCCTGAGAACATGCGTTCCATTTCGAGTTCATGGAGCTTTTCCTCAAGTTTGTCGCATTCGGCGACCGCCTCGTTGACAGAGGCCTCGTCGCCTTCCTCGCGTCCTAACTCTTCGAGCATGAGCACGTCATCAAAGCCCTGATACAGGGCGTCAAAAGTCTCGATAACATGCGAGAGGGACTGTTTTTCCTTGCCTAAAGCCTGAGCTTTTTCAGGGTCGTCCCATAAGGTGGGTTCCTCTAAAAGGCCGTTTACCTCCTCAAGGCGTTCCTTCTTGACCTCGAGGTCAAAGATACCCCCTTAAGGTGTCGGCACGGCTGCGCATCTCGCTGATGCGGTTACCAAGGGATATGGTTTCCACGTAAGTACCTATTTCATTAAGCGCTTAAAAAAGACCCCGCCGGGGTCACAAAGATGACGGATTTTATCACAAAGAAGCGCTTCCCTGCGCGGCTTTTACACCCTGTTACGCCCCTTGCACCGCCACGGACAGCAGGGAAGGTTTTCCCGCCGCGCCAGCAGAGCTGCGCGGCGGAAGATCTGAGACTTAAGCTCCGTCCTTAACGTAGCGCGTATCCACGCGGGGCATGACGCGGCAGAGGAGCTCGTAGGGGATGGTACCGCAGAGGGCGGCGACCTTCTCCACGGGCACTTCCTTACCCCAGAGAATGACCTCGTCACCGACCTTCTCGGTGGCGTTAAGGCCTAAATCGACGAACATCATGTCCATGCACACGTGGCCTACGCTCGGGACGATACGGCCCTTGACCCACACGGGAGTGCCGTTCGGGGCCATACGCGGATAACCGTCACCGTAACCGGTGGCGACCACGCCGATGACCGTGTCCTCAGGTGCTGTCCAGGCGGCGCCGTAACCGACCTTGGCCCCCTTCTTTAATCTGCGGATGGCGATAAGCGAACTCTTTAAGGTCATAACGGGTTCTAACTCAAAGTCCGCGCCGACTCTGTCCTCAAAGGGAGAAACACCGTAAAGAATGATGCCGGGGCGTACCCACGCAGTATGCGACTTGGGCCAGAAGAGAATGCCCGCCGAGTTGGCAAGGCACAGATCACCCGTAAAGTCCTTAGCCACCTCAAGGAAATAGTCAATCTGCTCGCGGTTGTAGTTAAACTCGGACGGGGTGTCAGCCACGCTTAAATGGGAAATAAGACCTAAGGGTTTAGCGACCTTGGGGCAGGCCTCAAGGCGGGCCTTTAAGGTAGCCACATCCTCGGGGGATGCTCCAAGGCGGTGCATGCCGATGTCAATCTTCATCCAGCACTGCAAGGGACCCTTAACGTCACTCTTTTCAATCCACTCCACCTGCTCCATGTCGTGCACGGCGGTTAAGAGGTGATGCTTCTCAATGAGCGGCAGATCAGCCGGCTCAAAAAAGCCCTCTAAAAGGATAATCGGCTTCTGAATACCTCTCTCGCGCAGTGACAGGGCTTCGTCGATACGGGCCACGGCCAGCGCGTCCACGTAAGGGTCAAGCGTCTCAGCCACGGCAAAGAGGCCATGTCCGTACGCGTTGGCCTTCACCACCGCCACGATTTTGGAGTCAGGCACCATCGCGCGGATGGCCAGCGCGTTATGCACTAAAGCCTTAAGATTGATTTCAGCGATCACCGCTTTCATAAATTCTGTCCTTAACTTTAAGACCGCTACAGTTTAACGCTGCGCGGCCCTGATGGCTACCTGACCCCATTACTGATAGATGACGTCCGGCAGAGGGATCTCCTCGGCGGCGTGCGCACTGTCCTTGTCATAGAAGGTCGTGTACGCGCCCATAAACTGCAATTCGATATCCCGCGTCGCGCCGTTACGATTCTTGCTCACGATGAGCAGGGCCTTGCCGTTGTCGGAGAGCTTCTCCTCTCCTGACATATAGGCCGCGTCACGGTGCAGGAACATAATCATGTCCGCGTCCTGCTCCAGAGAGCCAGATTCACGCAGATCAGAGTTCATGGGGCGGTGATCCTTACGGCCTTCCACCTCACGGTTTAACTGCGAAAGGGCGATGATGGGAACGTTCAGATCCTTGGCTAAAAGCTTTAGGGAACGCGAGATTTCGCCCACTTCAAGGGCACGGTTTTCAGCGCGGGTCTGCCCTTTCATGAGCTGAATGTAATCAACCATGATGCAGGAGAGGCCGTCGTGCTCCTTTGCAAGCTTGCGCGCACGGGAGCGCAGCTCTAAAGGCGTGATGTCGCCTGAGTCATCGATGTAGAGCTT
>DVOQ01000008.1 GCA_018713485.1 Candidatus Avisuccinivibrio pullicola | reverse complement strand
GGTCGGTGGTTCGAGTCCACTAGGGCGCACCAGAGGATCCGCTTTGCGCCTTTAGCTCAGTTGGTTAGAGCATTACCTTCACACGGTAGGGGTCGGTGGTTCGAGTCCACTAAGGCGCACCATCTCAGTTTCCTTATTTGACCTCTCTACTCAGCTTTTTTAATTCGCATTTACAGTCACCACCGTGGTTATTAGTCAATAAAATGTTATCTTTTTCACGTCTAAAAAATATTAACGACTAGATTTTAAGGTTTCATGACGTGCTTATTCTGCTAAAAAACGATCATCCCTTTGACAAGGGGCGACAATACTTGTAAATTAGTGCAGGTTAAGGCATGGGCTTTACGCTTGCATATCCACACCAGTGGAAGTTCCCGTACCCTTGCAGTGAAGGCCGTGGGGACGCGACCGTCGCCCCGTAAGGCGACTTTGCTTCCGTGCGGTGCATAAGAACAAACAGTCGCCTAAATAAGAATAAGAAAGAAAAGAGGCTCACATGGACGGTAAATCTTCTGAGAAGAGGAATGCCACTCATAAAAACCCAAGGACTCTGGCTTCAGCGTTTATGCAGAACGGCGGGCAGGATGCTGCCTTACAGTATCTCGTTGACTCGCGCGCTCAGGTCTGCGTGTTTCTCATAACCGGGGTAAAGTTTGAAGGTGTGGTTGAGGCTTTCGATCAATACACCATCAGCATTACCGATATTAAGCAGCGTCAGCAGCTGATCTACAAGGACAAGATTTCCACCCTCGCGGTGAAAAAGGGCGGTTCCGCCCCTTTTAGCAATCTGGCGCTGCGCCGCAGGCATGACAGCGCCGGGGAAGATTAGCTGCGCGGAGTAAAGGCGCGAAAAGCACCGCGCTCCACTCTGACGCAGTCCATGCGGGCTCTTCTGGCTGCCTCAAAGCCGGGGGCCCCGTCTTCAAATACCAGACACGCCTGCGGTTCCACACCGAGAAGCTCCGCGGCCTTAAGAAAGGTATCCGGATGGGGCTTGTGGTTTATGACATCATCGCCGCAGACCACGGCATCAATCTCAGAGGCGATTCCCCTAAGCTGCAGGATGGTATCGGCATTGAGGCGCTGCGTGCCCGAACCGATGGCGATTTTAACGCCCCGCTCCCGTCCTTCCTTTAAGATGGCGTAAATGTCCTCAAAGAGGGCGACTTTGTCGATATTTTCCCGGTATAGAGCCACCTTGCGCCTGACGAAAGCATCCACGTCCCCCACGTCACAGCCTGAATTTTTATAGTGCAGCACCACGTCGCGGCTGGAGACCCCGCCCATGGCGTAGATGGTTTCAGGTTCTATGGTAAAGCCATGCTCACGGCCCACCTGTACCCACGCCCTGACATGCCAGGGCATGGAGTCAATGAGGGTACCGTCCAGATCAAAGATATAGGCCTGATAGGGCCTCAGATCCACAGGAAAATTCATATCTGCTCCTTAAGCCTAGAATCCCATCTTAGCAAAAACTCCTCTGACCCTCTATAATGGCGGCAAAGTGGAAAAACATATGAACGAAGTTGAGATTTCCTGTGACACCGTGGTGATCGGTGCCGGTACCGCGGGTCTTGCCGCCTTTAAGGAGGCCAACGCCAGGGCCTTTACCGTGCTCATTGAATCGGGCCCCTTAGGTACTACCGCACAGCGCACCGGTGACACCCCCATGACGCTGCTTTTAGAGGCGGGACGCTCGGCCCATGAGCTGAGCCGTACCGCCGTGCACGGCGTGAGAGTGGGGAGCGGTTATGCCCTTGATACCTCGGGAGTCATGAATGCCCTGCGCTCGGTGCGCGCCCGTGCCACCACCGAGGTGCTCTCCTATATGTACCGCATTCCCGAGGGGCAGCGGCTCATGGGCAGGGCCAGCTTTATTGACGATCATCACGTCAGGGTGGGCGATGAGTACCGCGTCACCTTTAAGACCGCGGTGATCGCAACCGGCTCCGCCCCTGTCGTTCCCTATGAGCTGCGCGATCTGAAAGGCGTGCTTACCACGGATACTTTCTTTGATCAGGACCGCCTCCCTGAGGCCGTAGCCGTGGTGGGATCAGGCAGCGTGGGCCTTGAATTAGGTCAGGCGCTCCATAATCTCGGGGTGCGCGTGGCCGTGTTTGGCAACGGCAGGCTGTGGCGCTTTAGCGATGACACGGTGATCCCCGTGGCCTATGAGCTTCTGCAGGAGAGTTTTCCTCTGACCATCACCTCGACGCTGACGGCCATCGAGGAAAGTCCCTCGGGACATGTGGCGCTCTACTACCTGGATGAGGCGCTCTTTGAGAACTATTTAGAGGTGGACGCGGTGGTAGCCGCCGCGGCCCGTGCCCCGCGCACGGCGGGCCTTAACCTTAAGGCCGCCGGCGTGGAATTAGACAAGTCAGGCCGCATCGCCGTCGATCCGCTGACACTGCAGACCTCCATGGCCCATATCTTTGCCGCAGGCGACGTCGCCTTAGAGGAAAACACCTCGCACGTGGCGCGCCTTACAGGACAGATGGCCGGGCGCAATGCTGCAACCTTTCCCGTGGTGCACCGTATGCAGCCTATAAGCCGTCTCAATCTGCTGTTTACGGAACCTGGGCTTGCCATCGTGGGCCGTACCCTGGATGAGATGAAGGAGCGGGCGCGCAAGGGCGCTCCCTTCGTCTGCTCCGAGGTGCGCCTTGACGGGGGCCGTTTCCGCATCCTGCGCCGGGAAGGGGGCATTATCCGTATCTACACTGACGTGGAGAGCCATCAGATCCTGGGCTCCGAGCTCTGCTGCACGGGGGCTGAGCATTTAGCGCACTTTTTAAGCCTCTGCCTAAGCCGCGGCCTTACCGTTGAGGAAGTGGCGGCTTTTCCCTGTTTTCAACCCTGCCTTGAGGAGGCCCTGGTAAGTTCCGCCCGCGCCGCCGTCAAGACCTTAAACCGCAAGAGTGTCACGCATGTCTAATCCCTACGATATCGTTCTCGCCTCGGGCAATGCCGGCAAGTTAAAGGAAATCGCCGCCATCCTCGAACCCTTAGGCTGCAGACTGCATCTGCAGAAGGAATTTTTCAGTGAAAGCGCGGAGGAGACAGGGCTTTCCTTTATCGAAAACGCCCTCATCAAGGCCCGTTTTGCCGCTTTAAAGTCGGGGCTGCCCGCCCTTGCCGATGATTCGGGTATTTCCGTGGACGCCCTGAAGGGCGCTCCCGGCATTTATTCCTCGCGCTACGCCGGCACGGGGAACGATGAGGACAACAATCAAAAGCTCCTTGAGGAGTTAAAGGACTTACGCTCTCTTGAAGAGCGCAGCGCCCGCTATCACTGTGCCATCGCCTTCGTGCGTGATGCCGCCGATCCCACGCCCCTCATCGTGACGGCCGCCTGGGAGGGTTACGTGGGCTTCAGGCCTCAGGGCAGCGGCGGTTTTGGCTACGATCCGCTTTTTATCGTCAAGGGTCGCAACTGCACCGCCGCGCAGTTACCCCCGCAGGTTAAAAACCTCACCTCGCACCGCGCCAGAGCGCTCTTAAAGTTCGAGGCCCGCTTTATGGCCCTGAACCTCGGTTACGGGGAGAGGGCGTGAGCGCTTTAACGGAGGCTCTCAGGGAACGGACGCTCCGTTCCCTGCCCCTGACGCTGTACGTGCACTATCCCTTTTGCCGCCGCAAGTGCCCGTACTGCGATTTCTTTTCCGTAGTCAAGCCCGCTGACGCCGCGCTCGATACGCGTTACGCGCAGCGTCTTGCCATGGAGTTTAAGGCGCTGACGCCCTTTTTAGGGGGCAGGCACTTTGAGGCGGTCTTTATCGGCGGCGGTACCCCGTCGCTTATCACCCCTGACGCGCTCGCGCTGCTGCTTGACGCCGTGGAGCCTTATCTTAGGTCTGACACCGAGATAACCCTCGAGATGAACCCCGGCTCCGTAAACAGGGAGGGGATCAGCGCGCTGCTTTCCCTCGGGATCAACCGCGTGTCGCTGGGCTGTCAGAGCTTTAACGATCGCCTCTTAAAGGTTTTGGGCCGCATTCATGACCGGGAGGCGATTTTCAGGGCGGTGGACGCCCTCGCAGGGCGGGTACGCCTTAATCTTGATATCATGCACTCGCTCCCGGGGCAAAGCCTTGAGGAGGCCATAGCGGATCTGCAGACCGCGCTTGACCTTGAGCCGGAGCATCTGTCCTGGTATGAGCTTACCCTGGAGGAGGGCACGCCTTTTTATGACCATCCGCCGGCTGCCCTGCCTGACGAGGAGCTGCAGGTGCGCGTCGATGAGGCCGGTTTCTCTCTTTTAGACAGGAGAGGTTACCGCCATTACGAGGTGTCGGCCTTTACGCGCGACAGAGTCTGCACCCACAATGTCAATTACTGGCGTTTTGGCGATTATGTGGGCTTAGGCGCCGGCGCGCACGGCAAGTTAAGTACGGAACAGGGCCTGCTGCGCAGCGCCTATGCCGATGACGTGACGGCTTTTTTAAAGGGAGAGGGACCTGCGGTGAGACTTATTCCCCGTGAGGACGTGCCAGGTCTTGCCTTTGAGTACTTTTTAAACCGTCTGCGCCTCTATGAGCCCCTGAGCTTTGCCGAGCTTGCCGGCTACACGGGCTTAAGCCCTGAGGAACCTTACCTTAAGGAAAAGCTTAAGGCCCTGCAGGCGGAGGGACTCCTTACCCTGAACGCTCAGGGACTTGCTCTTACGGCGCGCGGTCAGCGCCTTTTAAATGACGTGCTTATCACTTTTTTACCTGAAGAATGAGCACTTTACGTCTCTATGCACGCCGAAGTGACCCTAAACTTGCTATGATGAAAAGAGAACACGCTAAGCCCTAAAGGGGGATGACTATGGAAGATAAAGACCGGTCCGCATTGCTTTTAGCAGATCCCAAGGCCCCACAGGGGGACTTACACTCCGATTTAAAGACAGCTCTGTATCTGGCCGCCTGCTACGGTATGGCCGATCTGAGCCTTAAGGATGGCTATGGCCTGCTGCGCGGCTTTCTCCCGCAGCTTGACTATAGCGGGATTAAGGCCACCGATGAACGTATTGAAGAAACCCTTGAGGAGCTCGTATCCGACGGCGCCCTGCTTAAGGTCGGGCAGCGCTACGCCCGTGCCGCAGAGGCCCGTGAGGCGACCTTAAAGGTGATCGCCCTTGAGGGTGAGAATTATGTCGATGACGAGACCGGCCGCTACGCTCTCGTGCGCCGGCCCCACCTGACCGTGCTGCGCGGCGATGAGGTCGCGGTACTGCTCCTTCCCTTTGAAAAGCGTGCCCTCGTGCAGAAGATCACCAAAGCCCGCACCTATATCACCGGTCTTTTCGGCTATGTCTCAGGCTCGGGCGCGGAAATCGAAGCTAAGGACTTCCCGGGGCTCGTGTTCCCCGTGGTGGGCGTTACCGCCCCCGAGGAGCCGCGCAGCAACGATCTGGTGATAGGTAAAATCGTCAGCCGCCGCGGACACACCGTCAGCGTGGAGGTAAGCGAGATCTGCAGCGAGATCTCCTCCATTGACGAGGCGATCCGTCAGGCGATGCTTACCTATGACATCAATCCCAAATTCCCCCAGAACGTCCTGCGTGCCGCCAGGCGCGTAAGTCAGGAAGTGGCCGAGACCGAAATTCAGGGCCGCGTCGACGTGCGCGATCTCCCCTTAGTCACCATTGACGGTGAGGATGCCCGCGACTTTGACGACGCCGTTTACGTCTCTCCCACGAAGGGCGGTTACGATCTCTATGTCGCCATCGCCGACGTTTCCTATTACGTGAGGCCAGGTTCCCTTATCGATCGTGAGGCCGTCACCCGTACCACCTCGGTTTATTTCCCGTACTACGTCGCTCCCATGCTGCCCGTGGAGCTTTCTAACGGTATCTGCTCCCTAAATCCCGACGTGGACCGTCTGTGCATGGTCTGTCAGCTCTCCATCACCAGAACGGGGCAGATCAAGGCGTGGAAATTCTATCCCGCCGTCATGCGCTCCCATGGCCGTCTCACCTATACCGAGGCCTATACCATGATCACCGAGGGCACCACGCCGCACGCAGGACACGAGAGCCTCGTGGAGCACGTAAAGAACCTGCATGCCCTCTATCTTGCCTTAAAGAAGGCCCGCGAGCGCCGCGGCGCCATCGACATGGAAGGCGATGAGGTGACCTTCAGCTTTGACGAGCATTTAAACGTGGACGGCATTATCCCCGAGACGCGCAACGATGCCCACATGATGATCGAGGAGTGCATGATCGCCGCCAACATCGCCGCGGCCCGCTTTGTCTCCGATCACGAGTCCGACACGCTTTACCGTGTCCATGCCGCGCCTTCCGAGCAGAAGCTTGAGACCCTGCGCACCTTCCTCGCCACCCGCGGTATCACCATTGACATCAAGGACGAGCCAACCTCCAAGGACATGGCGAAGCTCGCCAGGGCCGTTAAGGATCGTCCCGACGCGCAGATCATCTATCTCATGATCCTGCGCAGCATGGCCAAAGCCGTCTACAGTCCCGACAATATCGGTCACTTCGGCCTCGCCCTGCCCTTCTACGCCCATTTCACCTCCCCCATCCGCCGCTATCCTGATCTGCAGATCCACCGCGTCATCAAGGATCTGCTGGAGAAAGACAAGCCCCGTCACTGGGGAAAGATCGGTGCCCGTTCCTACACTAAGGAAGAACTGGTCGCCTTAGGCGAGCGCTGCTCCGAGCGTGAGCTTAACGCCGGCCGCGCCGAAATGGACGTCGATAATTCCTTAAAGTGCATGTGCGTTCAGCGCTACATCGGTCACGTGGTCCGCGGCATGGTTACCGCCACCGCCCCCTTCGGCATCTTCGTCAACCTTACCGATTTCCACATTGACGGCATGATCTTCGTGGGCGACATCGCCCCCCTGACCATCTCCGACTTTACCCCGGGTCAGTCTATTGATGTCCTCATCACCAATGTCGAGGTCAATACCCGCAAGATTAACCTCCTGCCCACGACTCTTGAAAAGCCGACCCGCCGCCGTAAGCCCAAAGAGAGCGCCGTTAAGGCCGAGATCCCCGATTTCAGCGCCCACGCGGCACCTTCCGAGGCCTTAAAGGAGGCTTTATTGCGCAAGACCGCCTCGGTCAACCGCCAGGTCGCCGCCTTAGTGGAGGGCTCCGAGGACAGCGCCGCCGAGCTTAACTCCCGTGCCGCGACCCTCGCCTCCGGGGATGTGTCCCGTTCCGTTGAGAGCGCAAAGCGTAAGAAGAAAAAGGACGTGCCCGTCCCGTCAGAGACTGCGGCGGAGAATGCCGGCGCTAAGGCCGTCTCTGAGGATGACTCTTCTGCTCTCTACCCCCTCAAGGCTTTCCTTGAGATGTGGACGGCCAAAAAGGGAGCCGCTAAGGGCCCTAACCGCCCCATCGAGGTCAGTCTTAAGAATCTCTCTCCTGACGAGGTCAAGACCGGCAAGCAGGCCCGCAAGAAGGCCCGCGCCAAGAAAAAGCGCGAGCGCCGCAAGGCCAAGGCCCGTCTCTTAAAGGCCCGCCAGGCAGGTTTTGCCCCTGATACCGAGGAATAACATGTCCCATAAGAAAAACCGCGAGCTAGTTTTCGGCGTCAATTCCGTTACCTCATACCTCGAGGTTTCCCCCGAGCGTATTCTGCAGGCCTTTGTCCTCAAAGGCCGCGAGGATGACAAACGGATCGCGCCGCTTTTAAACCGCCTCTATGACAACGGCTTAAGCGTGCAGCTCTGTCAGAAGCGCTTTCTTGACGAGAAGACCGAGGGAGCCGTCCATCAGGGGATCGTCCTTGAGGTCCGTCCTTACGAGATTGCAGATGAGCACGATCTGGAGGCCCTGCTTGACGGTCAGCCTAAGGATAGGGAGTGGCTGTTCCTCGTGCTTGACGGTGTCACCGATCCCCACAATATCGGTGCCGCCCTGCGCAGCGCCTGGGCGGCCGGTTGTGATGGCATGATCGTTCCCCGTGACCGTTCCGCCACCCTTACGGCCACTGCCCGCAAGATTGCCTCCGGGGGGGCCGATCACGTCCCCTTCTTCGCCGTCACCAATCTAGCCCGCGTCCTTGATCTGCTTAAGGATCGCTTCATCACCATCGTAGGTCTGGACGGTGCAGCGGAGGACTTTATCTACAGCGCTCCGTTCACTGCCTCCTGTGCCTTGGTCATGGGTTCGGAGGAAAGCGGCATGCGCCGCTTGACCCGCGACAAGTGCGATCGCATCGTGAAGATCCCCATGGCCGAGGGCGTCGAGTCCCTCAACGTTTCCGTCGCCGCCGGTATCGCCCTTTTCGAGGCCGTCCGTCAGCGCCGCGCCGTCTGAGACCGGCTTTTTTCTCCCCGCTCATGGCGGGGAGAGGCCCTTTTCAGACCCTTTACTTTTCATCTTTTTCGTGTAAAATATGCCGCCGTTCAGTCACGGGTTCGTCCCGTTAGCTTCCTTGTCCGGAAACGTGACTGAGGTTTCTGGATTTTTACCGTAAGGGGCAGTAAATGCGTCACTACGAAATCGTTTTCATGGTTCATCCTGATCAGAGCGATCAGGTGCCGGGCATGATCGAGCGTTATAAGAGCGAGATCGAGTCTACCGGCGGTAAGATTCACCGCCTTGAGGATTGGGGCCGCCGTCAGTTAGCCTACCCGATCCAGAAGCTCCACAAGGCTCACTACGTTTTAATGAACGTCGAGGCCGAGTGGTCCGCTATTGAGTCCATCAAGAATCACTTCCGTTTCAACGACGCTGTGATTCGTAATCTCATCATCCGCACCAAGGGCCCCGTCACTGAGCAGTCCCCGATGCTCAAGGCCCGCGAAGAGCGCCGTGTCCGTGATGAGGAAGGCGATCGCCGTCCCCGCCGTGATGCCGCTCCCGCTGAGGAAGTTGCCGTTGAGGCCGCTCCCGCTGAGACCGCTGCTGAGTAAGGAGATTTAATATGGCTCGTTATTTTCACCGCAGAAAGTTCTGCCGTTTCACCGCTGAAGGCGTTACCGAAATCGATTACAAGGATGTGGCTCTCTTAAAGAACTACGTCACCGAGTCCGGCAAGATTGTTCCCAGCCGTATCACCGGCACCAGCGCCAAGTATCAGCGTCAGTTAGCCACCGCCATCAAGCGCGCCCGCTACCTGGCTCTGCTCCCGTACACTGATCTGCACAGCCGTTAATTGAGGAGATAACAATGGAAGTCATTCTGTTAGATAAGATCACTCACTTAGGCGGCTTAGGTGACAAGGTCAAGGTCCGCAACGGTTACGCCCGTAACTATCTGCTGCCCCAGGGGAAGGCTGTCCGTGCCACCGCTGAGAACTTAGCCAAGTTCGAGGCTGAGCGTGCTCAGTACGAGGCCCGCATCGCCGCCGAGCTTTCCGAGGCTCAGAACCGCGCTGCCAAGATTGAGGAGATCGCCACTGTTACCATCACCGCCAACGCCGGTGACGAGGGCAAGCTCTTCGGTTCCGTGGGTACCCGTGACATCGCTGATGCTCTTACCGCCGCCGGCTGTGAGATTCACAAGAGCGAAGTCCGTCTCCCCGAGGGCGTTTTACGCTCCGTGGGCGAGTACGAGATCACCCTGCAGCTGCACCCCGACGTGCGTACCGCCATTAAGCTTGCAATTGTTGCTGCTTAATACTTGACAGAGGAGAACGCGGTATGTAAAATGTGCCGCGTTCTCGGAAAGAGAATCAAAAAATGAATGTGGGGGTATAGCTCAGTTGGGAGAGCGACTGAATCGCATTCAGTAGGTCATCGGTTCGATCCCGTTTACCTCCACCACTTCCCTAAAGGGAAAAGCTTAAAGGCCCGCAGTCGCGGGTTTTTTTGTATTCCGCACTCCGCGTAGGCATAAATAGCTTTTACTGCCAGTAGTAATCTTACGCGGGTACCCTTAAAGTAAGCATAAGGTCACCCGATAAGGCAGGTGACCTTTTCCGTATCTGATATCCTGTATTTAATCTCACCGCAATTTTCCTAACTGTCTGTTATACATGTGCTTTTTTATGAACCGTGGCCGGTTTTACCCCTTGATTTTTAACGGGCGTCCATTTATAATAATGTCACCCGTTAAAACAGAGGGCTGTAATAAATGGCCAGACCAATCAGGAATTGTGAGCGTACTAAGACCGTCAGGGTTAAAAAAACCGGCGGCGTGATTTACGTCTACGAGAAAAGAGTCATTTACGACCCTGATAAAAAGTACGATAAGGTCCTGTCATCAAGGCTTCTGGGGAAAATCCTGCCCGGCTCTGATGAGATCGTTCCTACCCGCCCTAAGAGAGCTGCACGTTCACGGGTACCGGAGCAGACCGGCAGCAGTACTCAGCCGGCTGAGAAGATCTCCCGCCGCCATGCAGGTATGCTCGATATTCTCGACTTCGTGGGAAAGACCACCGGAATTGACAGCGATTTACGCACGGCCATTACATCGGCTGAGAGTGATGAACCTTACGTGGCCGACCTGGCGGTGAACAGGATTCTGTCCCTGGTGCGCTACTGGATCGGCACTGACGGCAGTCCGGTTAACGGCGTGGAGGAGTGGCAGAAGCTTCACATCCTGCCTGAAGATCTCAGTGAGTATATCTGCCACGAACTCTTTGACTACGCGGGCAGCACCGAACAGCTCGTGCAGATGTACGGCAAACTCAGAGCCGCAAGGCTTGGCTCATGTGACTGCGTGGCCTTTGACAGCACGACCCGCTCCACCTATTCGCTCTACACTAATCACCCCGGGGCACGGTTCAACCCCGGCATGAACAAGGCCCATGACGGACTGGCGTGTAAGAAGTTTCTCGTGCTCTATTCACTGGAAAGCGGTCAGCCTCTGTCCTTTGAGGAGCAGCCCGGCAACGTCCCCGATGTCGTATCCATCGTCAACTGCATCCGCAGGGTTAAATGGCTTGATTTAATAAAGCCCACCGTGGTCACCGATAACGGTTTCTATTCCGGGGGCAATCTCATCGAGTTCCTCAACGCCAACATGAAGTTCATGATGAGGATCGGCGTCAGCGACGGCAGATGGATCCGCGAAATCATCGATCAGAATCTGGAGAGGCTTATGCATCCTGACTCCATTCTGGATCCGTCTGCCACCGGGAGAGGGATAAGGATCAGCTTTACCCATAAGTTCACCGGCAGGTGGATCTACAACACCGCGCAGCACCGTAAGGGGGAGAGCTATACCTTTGAGAGGCGTCTCTATCTCCATCTGTTCTATGACCCCGTGCAGAAGGCGGAGGACGAGAAAAACCTGACCCGCAACCTCATGGAACTCAAACACGACATTGAGAGCGGCATGTACTCCTCGCTGACCCCGGCCGCACAGCGCAGGGCCGCTAAGGCGTTTAACCTGCCGCGCCGCATCGGGGGAAAAAGGAACGGCAGCCTGCGCAGCCTCAGCTGGAAGGACGGTGTCATGGAGCGGGCCCTTAAATACTGCGGCGTGTTTGCCATCATCACCAATAACGCCCGCTTCACTCCGGCCTCGGCGCTGAGCACCTACCGCAAACGCAACCGTATCGAGTCATTCTTTGCCAGGGATAAGGGTCACTGCGACGGAATGAACGAAAGAGTGCATGACCGCGATACCGGCCGCGGCCGCCTGTTCATCCAGGTCGTGACGCTGGGCTACCTCGAGTTTCTCTACGGAAAGCTCAGGGACATCAGGGAGAAGATTAACAGCCGCCTTGCATCGGGAGAGCTCGATGCCGCAGACATTAAGCTGCACCGAAGTCTCAGGACATGGCTTGACAACAATTCCCTTCACCGGATCCTGCTGTGGTTCGACTGCATTGACACCATAAGCTTTGTCCGCACCGGCACCGAGCAGTATAAAAGGCTTACCACGTGCATCACCACCGAGACCACTAAACGTGACCGCCTGTTTCTGCACCTGCTTGGAATGAAGGTCCCTGACTGGCCTGAGGATGATGCCGTGGTTTAACGGGTGACCTTATCCCTACTTAAAGGATATAGCTAAAACGCATACTTACACATAAAAATAAGTAATTAGCTATTTTAATTTCCTCTTTCTATACTTTGCAGAAACGACAGAGGAGCTACCTTATGTGTAAAAGTCTCGTTGCCTTAAGCGCCGCCGTGGCCTTAACCTTAAGCGGTGCCGTTCACGCCATTGATTCCAGTGTCAAGGAGGGATCCGTCATGCATCAAGCCGAGCTCACCTTAGGTACAAAGTGGGATAAGACCTTTGAGTTAAGCGCTGCCGTCGCGCACGAGAAGATCACCTTTGTAAACCGTTACGGCATCACTCTCGCAGCCGATCTCTACCGGCCTAAGGACGCTGCGGGTAAATTACGCGCCATCGCCGTTGCAGGCCCCTTCGGTGCCGTGAAGGAGCAGGCCTCGGGTCTTTACGCCCAGGAGCTGGCCAAACGCGGCTATCTCACCATCGCCTTTGATCCGTCCTTTACCGGCGAGAGCGGCGGTGAACCCCGTTATGTCGCCTCTCCCGACATCAATACCGAGGACTTCTCTGCCGCCGTTGACTATCTTCTCACCCGTTCTGACGTCGTGGACGGAGCGGTTGGTATCCTCGGGATCTGCGGCTGGGGCGGCATGGCCTTAAATGCCGCGGCCATGGATACGCGCATCCGCGCCACTGCCGCCATCACCATGTACGACATGTCGCGTGTCAATGCCTACGGCTACTTTGATGCCCTTGACGAGGACGGGCGCTACGCCTTAAAAGAACGGTTAAACGCGCAGCGCACCGCAGATTACCGCAGCGGTCAGTATAAATTAGCCGGCGGACTGCCTGACGTACTGCCCCCTGACGCCCCGCAGTTTGTCAAAGACTATTACGCCTATTACAAGACAGAGCGCGGATATCATCCCCGTTCCCTGAACTCTAACGGCGGCTGGAATGTGACCTCCTCGCTGTCCTTTATCAATATGCCTCTTTTAAGCTTTATCTCCGAGATCCGTAACGCCGTGCTCATCGTGCACGGAGAAAAGGCTCACTCGCGCTACTTCTCCGATGACGCAGCTAAAAAGCTTAAGGGTGACAATAAGGAATACTACGTGGTGCCGTGGGCCTCGCACACCGATCTTTATGACAATCTTGACAAAATCCCCATGGACAAGATCGCCGCCTTCTTTGAAAAATACCTGGACGACTGACGCTTAAGCGCCGCTCTGTAAAAGTTCATGACAGCGGGTACCTGAGGGTGCCCGCAGTTTTTTTATCCTGGTGCCTTCAGTTTTTCAGTGACTGCAGGCTGTTGCCGGCGCCTGTTTAATACGCACCAATACAGTGCAAAAGCTAGGCCATGCCCCATAAACCTGCTAGGATTGTCGCAAGGACGTTGCGTCGGTCCGTTTTTACGTACTCACGCGTCACAGGAAGAGGAAAGCGCATGCGCATTTACAAGTCTCTGCTCGATCTGGTGGGTAATACCCCGCTCCTACAGTTACACGGACTGACCCGTGAACTTAACCTCAAGGTCACCTTACTGGCCAAATTAGAGAACTTAAACCCGGGCGGCTCCATTAAGGACCGCACCGCCATGTCCATGCTCTCTGACGCGCAGTTAATCGGCCTTATCAATAAGGAAACGGTCATCGTCGAACCGACATCGGGCAATACCGGCATCGGCCTTGCCATGGCCTGTGCATGCATGGGACATAAATGCATCCTGACCCTGCCAGAGAGCATGAGCGAGGAGCGACGGGCCATCCTCAGAGCCTATGGAGCCGAGCTGATGCTGACTCCAGCCTCCGAGGGCATGCAGGGGGCCGTGAATAAAGCCCGTGAGATTGCCCGTAATCTCGATAACGCCTTTATTCCCTCGCAGTTTGACAACGAGGCAAACCCGCGCATTCACGTCCTGACCACCGGTCCTGAAATTCTCCACGACACCGATGGTCTCGTGGATATCGTCATAGGCGGCATCGGCACCGGCGGCACCCTGACCGGCATAGGCAAGTTCTTCAAGCATGACAGCCATCAGAAAAAGGAAGTCCGAATCGTGGGCGTGGAGCCTGCCTCCTCACCGCTGCTGACTGAAGGCCATGCCGGCCGCCACCGCATCGAAGGAATAGGCGCTAATTTCGTGCCTTCGGTACTGGAGCGCGAGGTCATCGACGAAATTCTCACGGTAAGCGATGAGGACGCCTTTGCCATGTGCAGCAGGATCTGCCGCACCGACGGTCTTTTCTGCGGCATTTCTGCAGGCGCGGCACTGACTGCGGCCGTCGCTCTCGCCTCCCGTCCCGAAAACGAAGGCAAGATGCTGGTCACCATTATTCCCGATTCCGGCGACAGATATCTGAGCACCGGAGTGTTTAACTAAGGCTTTAAAGGAACATTTAAGCAACCGAGGCACGCAGCGCGTGAACTAACATGTCAGCTACCCGTATTGAAGAATCGGCACACCGCATCTTAAACAAGATCCCGGCCAGAAAGCGTCTTTACACGGCGCTCTTTTACCTTGCAGGCATTGCCCTGGGCGTCATTTTCGGTCTCATGAACAGTCACAGCGTCAATGAGCTCATGAACTTCATCGCCACGGTGTTCACGCGCCTGTTCAGCTTTATCGCCGTCCCCATCATCGCCCTCGCGCTCATCACGACGCTCGCTAAATTAGGCAAGAGCCGCGAGGCGGGGCTTATCTTCCGTCATACCATTTTCTATACCCTTCTCACCACCATCGTGGCCGCGGGTATAGCCGCCCTGCTCTACAATCTCCTCGATCCGGCCAACGTGCCCTCGGAGATCTCCGGCGCCGTTGATTCCGCAGCTTCCGCGCAGAGCACCTCCTATCTCGATCACTTTATCTCGATCATTCCCAATAACCTTCTGCAGCCCTTCGTCTCAGGCAACGTGCTTTCGGTGCTACTCATTGCCGCCGCCATCGGTCTGGCCCTGGCGTCCCTGCCCCATTCCCCGACAAGGGAGGCGGTCGAGAATGTTTTCGTGGGCTTTCAGGATATCCTCTTCAGGATTATCCGCGCCATCATCGCCATACTGCCCATCGGCATTATGGGCTTTACCTCCAAGCTTATCACCGAGATGGAAAACGGCCTGCTACTCACCGGCCTTGTCACCTACTTCACGGTGGTGATCTCCTCCAATCTGCTGCAGATGTTTGTGGTACTGCCCCTACTTATGCTCATCAAGGGCCTAAATCCCCTCAAAGTGGCCCGCGGTATGCTGCCTGCCTTACTGGTGGCCTTTTTCAGCAAGTCCTCGGCCGGCACGCTGCCCGTGACCATGGCCTCGGCGGAGGACAACCTTAAGGTCAATCCCAAGGTGTCACGCTTTGTGCTGCCCATCTGCACCACTATCAACATGAACGGATGCGCGGCCTTCATTCTCATTACCTCCATCTACCTCATGCAGAATGCCGGCGTCGAGATCTCCCCGCTGACCTTCGTGGCGTGGATCTTCATCGCCACTCTCGCGGCCATAGGCAACGCGGGCGTGCCCATGGGCTGCTATTTCCTCACCATCTCACTGCTCTCCTCGATGCAGATCCCCGTCCTTCTCATGGGCGTCATTCTTCCCGTCTACGCGGTCATCGACATGTTAGAGACGGGAGTTAACGTCTGGTCAGATGCCACGGTCGCCAATCTCGTCGATCACGATCTCAGAGACAGTCTCGACGATACCCCCGATCCCGATCCCGTCGCCGATCCTGACGTACGGCTCTGATGGCTTTTGCCCTGCCTAAAAGAAAAAGCGTCCGTCTGCGCCATAAGGTGCGTGTCGGACGCCTTGCCTGTTTCCTGCAGGGACTCTCCGTCTCCGCCTGGGCTCCTCTCATTCCCTTTATCGCCGCGGGACTTAACCTGGATACGGCAGAAGTCACGGCTCTGGTCTTCTCCTTTGGCGCAGGCTCGGTAAGCGGCATGCTCCTTGTGAGCGTACTCATACCTCTCAGAGGGCCGCGCGGTGCCTACCTTGGTTCCGTGCTCACCATTGCCCTGCCGCTGATTGCCCTTGCGCAGCTGCCCGCGTTCACCCTTACCCTGCCGCTGAGCTTTATTCTCGGTATGGGCGTAGGCGGCCTTGACATCTGGGGCAGTATTTACGGGGCTTATCTTGAGAAACATTACCGTATCAGGGTTATCGGCCCCCTCTATGCGCTCTTCTCCTTAGGCGAGATCCTCGGGGCCGGACTTGTGATGCTGCTTTTAACCCTGCGCCTTGAGGTGGGCGAGGCCATCCCCGCCCTCGTTAGCATGGTGCTCCTTACGGCCATTTACTACGTTCCCTGCGTGGACAGAGAGCTTGAGAGGGAAAAGTCCGGCGGCAAACGCGTCTATCTCCTCCCCCGTGGTGTGGTCATACCGCTGTCCCTGACCGTTGCCATCATCTTCATGGCAGGAGGGGCCATGGTGGACTGGTCGGGCCTTTATTTAAACGCCATGGGGCTACCTCTTGACTACGCCTCCTCGGGCTATCTACTTGTCTCCGTGGCGATGTGCATCACGCGCTTTTTCTCTAACTCCCTTGTCAGACGCCTCAGTGAATTAAGACTCGTTCTGGGCGGTACCCTGCTCACTGCCGCAGGGCTGGCCTTAAGCGCGTTTGCCCCTTCCCTGCCGCTTGCGCTTACAGGCTTTATCCTCACAGGCGCCGGCATGGGCAATATCTCGCCCCTGACCATCCGCGCCGTAACCAGACAGCAGACCATGCCCATGGTAGCGGCCGTGGCCGTGCTCTCCATCACGGGCTATGCCGCGCTGCTCCTGGGCCCCGCGCTCCTGGGGATCACCGCGCAGGCTGTGACGCTTAAGGGCGTTTTCATCCTGCTTTCCCTGCTTGCTCTCGGTGCGGCCCTCCTTGTTTACAGAACCCGTGCCCTCTACCGCTAAAGCGCATTTGCATGCGTTTTTAAGGCTTTTAAATAGCACTTGACAAGTGACACTTTGTCAACTATTTTGTGCCCGCCCGCAAACGGGTTTACTGAGGTCTCATCATGTCAGAGAAGATAGCCCCGCAAGGCTTTTTAGACCGCTATTTCGGTCTTACGCGCAAAGGTACCACGGTTAAGACCGAGCTTACCGCAGGTCTCCTGACCTTTTTGGCCATGTCCTATATCATCTTCGTCGGCCCCAACATCATGAAAGCCGCCGGCATTCCGCACGAGGCTGCGGTCTCGGCCGTGATCTGGACGGCGGCGCTGTGCTCCATCGCCATGGGGCTCTTTGCCAGACTGCCCATCGGCATGGCCCCCGGCATGGGCATCAATGCCTTTTTCGCCTTCTACGTCTGCGGCACGCTGGGACTTCCCTGGCAGACGGCCCTGGGATGCACCTTTATCTCGGGCGTGGTCTTCCTCCTCCTGACCATCACCCGTTTCCGTCAGGCCATCATTGACGCGGTCCCCATGGACTTAAAGTGCGCCATCGTCACCGGTATCGGCCTTTTCATTACCTTTGTGGGTCTGCAGAGTTCGGGCGTCATCGTCAATTCCGACGCCACCCTCGTCACCTTAGGGCATGTTTCCGATCCTAAAGTCGCCCTGGCGCTGTTAGGCATTCTCATCACCGGCGTGCTCATGATCCTCAATGTCAAGGCCGCTCTGCTTATCGGCATTCTCATCATCGCCGTTTTAGGCATGTTCCTCGGCGTCAACCGAGTACCCGCCACCGTCGGGGATTTCATCTCTCTCGAACTGCCCTCCTTCTCCGAAAGCTTCTTAAAGCTCGATATCGGCGCGGCTCTTGATTACGGTCTTTTCTCCATCATCTTCACCTTCACGGTCGTGGAGCTTTTTGACAATATCGGCACCACCATCGGCGTGGCCCGTGCCGGTAACTTCATGGATGAAAACGGCCACATCGAGAATATTGACCGTGCCCTGCTAACCGACTCCATGGGTTCGATCCTCTCGGCCGTCATGGGCACCTCCACCGTCACCTCCTACGTGGAATCCTCAGTCGGTGCCAACGCCGGCGGCCGTACCGGTCTCGTAGCCGTCACCGTGGGGGGGCTCTTCCTGCTCTCACTCGTCTTTGCGCCGCTGGCAGGGCTCATCCCCGGCTACGCCACCGCCCCGGCTCTCGTCGTGGTGGGCGTGCTCATGGTCCGCAACGTCACGCTTATCAATTTCAATGATCTCACCATCGGCATCCCGGCCTTCCTCACTATCGTCATGATGCCCCTTACCTACTCCATTTCAAGCGGTTTCGGCTTTGGCTTCATCTCTTACTGCGCCCTCATGACCCTGTCGGGCAAAGGCCGTGAGATTAAACCTCTGATGTGGGTGGTGACGGCACTGTTCATCATTTCCTTCATCCTCAACACCTGATTGGGGATTGCGATCGGGGCCGCAAATGGCCCCGTTCTACATTGAGCTTTACTAGCCTGCCCCGTATAATCATTCACTGAAAACGACGTATCCGACCATCTTTCCGGGCTTATCATGACGCAGAACGAAGTCTTCGAGAAAATCAAGAAACTGATGGCTCTCTCGCAGAGCTCCAACGAAAATGAAGCCTCTCTCGCCCTTAAGAGAGCACAGAAGCTCATGCAGGAATACTCCATCTCCATGGAGGACGTTTCCTTCTCGGAAATCAAGGAACAGAGTGAGAACATCATTCCCGCCATGCGTGATCGCGTGCTCTATTCCACCCTGGCCAACATCATCGCCAAGGCTTTCGGCGTCGATTTTTATATTAAATTCTCCTACAAGGGGCGCTCCACCTCCACCGTCGCTACGCAGACCGTTTTCATCGGACCCGAGCAGCGCCTCGCCTCCGCCTGCTACACCTATACCATCCTCGCCCGTCAGGCCTGTAACGTTAAAAAGGAGTTCAGCACTAAGGAGCGCGAACGCGTGCGCCATCAGGTCTTAATGGAGCTTTCCAAACTCGACATCATGGATGTCTACCGCATGCTTATGGCCCACAACACCGATTACGACTCCTACGTCAGAAACACGGTGAACCGTGAGGTGCGCAAGAACACCAAGGCCTACGTCTTCGGCTGGCTCTATAAGGTGCACGAGAAGGTCATGGACTTTGCCTCTTCCATTGAGGAGCAGAAGCTCATCGACTCCTATATCACCAAAAACCATCCCAATCTTGAGCCCATGCGCAGAAGGAGCTCCCGCTTTACCCGCGATCAGCTCGATGCCTACGCCTCAGGCAAGAGTGACGCCGAGGATAATGTCAGCCTCTTTCAGGGCATTCAGGGCCGAGAAAACGAGAAACTTGGCTTTACCGGCTAAACACCGGCCTTTTGCAGATACTGATAGGCTACCCGCAGTCCGCGGTGATCTTCAAGCTCAATCACCCCGGTGTACACGAAACCGCTCTTCTCAAGGAGCGAGCGCATCGGTATATTCACGTCCATGGTGTCAATGCGTATCGATGCATAGTGCTCTTTGAGATAGCCGATAAGGAAGCGTCCCACCCCCTGACCTGAGTACGTCGCCACGCGATGCGGACACACGTAAGGGCCGTCATCCAGCCACTTACCCTCGACCATCACGTCATAGGTCTTCTCGTGAGAGACGAGAGCATAGTAGCCTAACACCGTGTCCCCTTCATCCACCACGCAGTAGCCGCGGGCTAAGGCGATATCCTCCTCAAGCGCGCTTAAGGGCGGGTGCGTGCTTCCCCACTGTAAGGGATTACCCGTGCGGGCCATAAACTCCCGCGCCGTAGCGAAAAGCGCCTCTAAAGCCTTTATATCCGTCTCTCTAGCCGGTCTTATTCTGTAGCTCATCGTTATTTTTTCCCGGGGTCAGACTCTTCATTTAGCGAAGGCCACCAGCGTTTGTGAGGTCCGGCCGCGGTAAGCTCATCTAAGGGCACTTTCAGCGTTTCCACCTCGTCGGTATTGAAATCAATGATCCCCGGGGCAAAGAAAAACCTCAGTCCGTCATGTACCACGATAAAGTTAGACGGCCGGTATTCAGTCGCCGTCACCAAGACATCAAAGAGCGGACTTTTACTGCCGGCATAAGCCTTTTCCATATAGCGCGCCACCAGCATGGACGCTAATTCAGGATCTTCAAAAAGTTCCTCGAAGGGCACATTGCGCTCTTCCTCGCGGTCAAAGTTAAAGGTCTCCACCATGCGTCTTTCAGGAACATTGGGCAGATACTGAAAACTCACTGCGTACAGCGTGGTTAAAGGGGCCTCGGTATTTTTTAAAAAGAACAGATATACGCTCTGTTCACCATGAAGTCTTACGTGCTGAAACTCCCCTTCCTCAAGATTGATAAGCTCATTGGACAGGAGGATGAGCTCACGCTCAAAGCGTCTTGCGAAATATCCGGTCAGTCTGCGGCACAGACCCTGCGCCCTCTCATTACGGCACAAAACCGGCAGTTTGATGGTCGTAGTGCTGTAGGAGCGATCGATAACGAAGGTAAGCTCCGGATCTCCCCCGCGCAAGGGGGCCGTCTCTCCTGAAGCAATATGATACGGGCACAGTAAACAGAGGCTTAGCGCCAGTATAGAAAGGAGAGTTCTTTTAAAGGTCATGAGCACCTCTTGTTGAGCCTTGATGAGGATTTTAACTAATTTATTGCGAAATTCCTCATGCGTGAGCTTGAGGATGAAAGCAATTGCCTATTACAAAAAGGGTTGTTTTTGATTGCTAATATACCTCTTTATGATTTCTGTAGCAGCTCCATCTCCTACAGATAGTACACAGTAACTTCTTGTCCAAAAGCGTTCTCCCCAAAGAAGATGTTTGATATCAGAATAAAATTCCTTTCTGATTTTTAGAGAAGAAACTGATTTTAGGACTCTAATAAAATCTGGTAGTCTTAAAGTCGGCTGATATTCTATAAGCAAATGAACATGATCTTCTTCACCTGAAAATTCAATCATGAATACTTTATAATGATCACAGACTTCACAGAATATTTCTTTTAGTCTTGAAAGTATTTTAGAGGTAATGGCTTTTCTTCTATAGGCAACTACAAGAACGATATGAGCCTTTAGATTATGAACCTAACTCCCCGAACCTAATACATATCCCCTGACCCCTCTCCCGGAATTTCCTTTCAGATCAATGTATTTGTGATGTTAAATGTG
>DVOQ01000064.1 GCA_018713485.1 Candidatus Avisuccinivibrio pullicola | reverse complement strand
GTTTAAGTATAGCACAGATTGGCATGAAAAACACCTGTCACAGGACACAAAAATGACGGAAAACCGCTATAAAACAGGGAAATTAAGGCAGGAAGTCGGGGTTGCTATACATTGACGCGGGAACTCAGGTTACAATTAAGGAAAGATCTGCACAGGACCATCCTTATGTCACTTACCGGAACCCTCTTAAAGCTCACCGAAAATCTCACTCCCATGACCACGCTTACAGTGCTCTCAAGGCAGATAGCCGACCGTCCGCTAGGCGCGCTCACGCAGAGACTCATTAAAAGCTTCATCAAATCCTTCAACATCAACATGGAGGAGATCGCCAATCCCGATCTCTCCTCCTACAAAACCTTTAACGAGTTCTTTATCCGTTCCCTGAAGGAAGGGGCCCGTCCCATCTCCACGGACTGCCTCGCCGTATCCCCGACCGACGGCACGGTGGGTCAGGCCGAGGAGATCCGCGCCGGCCGTCTTATCCAGGCCAAGGGGCTCGATTACTCCTTAAGGGACTTATTAGGCGGTAACGCCGGCGACTGCGCTCCCTTTGAGGGCGGGCATTTCGCCTGTATCTATCTCTCGCCCAGCAATTATCACCGCATCCACATGCCCGTAGACGGCACCCTCGTCAGGACCGTCCACGTTCCCGGCCGTCACTATCCCGTGGGAATGCGCAATATCCATCACATGGAAGGACTCTATACCAAAAATGAGCGCCTCGTGTGCTTCTTTGAGACCGAGCACGGCCCCTTCGCCCTGGTCATGGTCGGCGCCTGCCTCGTAGGTTCCATCGGCACGGTCTGGGGCGGTACGGTCAGGCGTCACCCGAAGGCAACTACCGATCTTTTTGAGGCCGGAGCCTATCACTATAAGCCCGGCGATGAAATCGGCCACTTCAAATACGGCTCCACCGTCATTTGCCTCTGGGGCTGGCAGGAGGGGCAGTTAGCCCCAGCCTTTACCGAGGGCACCCCCGTTAAAATGGGCCAGGCCATGATCGTCTAACGCCTCCTCTCCCTCATCGGGACGGGGCTCTTCACGCCCCGTTCCGCGCCGTTTGCAACCCACTGCAAAACCTTGACGCATAAGGCTGTGATCCGCCTAACAATAAGCGCCAAAGAGCAAATTTAAAGCGCCGCAGGCGATAAAAATTCTCAAAATTCTGCTATATTTGATCATGTTTTTTGCTTATCGTTCAGAGGCTGAAAAGGCAAGTCGCTTCAGCTCTGAAGCTTAGGAGATTCACGTGGAAAAAATTCAAACTGACGTTGCAATCGTCGGTGCCGGTGGTACCGGCCTCCGTGCTGCTATCGCCGTGGCACAGGCCGATCCCAAGCTTCGCATTGCACTCATTTCCAAAGTCTACCCGATGCGCAGCCATACCGTGGCCGCCGAGGGCGGTGCCGCTGGCGTCATCCGTGACGATGACTCTTATCAGAAGCACTTTGAGGATACCGTGGCCGGCGGTGACTGGCTGTGCGAGCAGGACGTGGTCGAGTATTTCGTCCGTCACACCACTGAGGAGCTGTTCCAGTTAGAGCACTGGGGCTGCCCGTGGAGCCGTAAGCCCGATGGCGACGTCAACGTGCGCCGTTTCGGCGGTATGAAGGTGCCCCGCACCTGGTTCGCCGCTGATAAGTCCGGCTTCCACATGCTGCACACCCTTTTCCAGACCTCTATTCAGTTCCCCTCCATCCGCCGTTTCGACGAGCACTTCGTTCTCGATCTCCTCGTTGAGGATGGCGTGTGCCGCGGCGTGGTCTGCTACGACCTGCAGAACGGCGTCTTCCGCCAGATCAATGCCAAGGCCGTGGTGATCGCCACCGGCGGTGCCGGCCGTGCCTACATCTTCAACACCGACGGCGGCATCGTGACCGGAGACGGTATCGCCCTTGCCTACCGCCACGGCGTGCCGATCCGCG
The DNA here is from genome assembly GCA_018713485.1 of Candidatus Avisuccinivibrio pullicola. Taxonomy (GTDB): domain Bacteria; phylum Pseudomonadota; class Gammaproteobacteria; order Enterobacterales; family Succinivibrionaceae; genus Avisuccinivibrio_A; species Avisuccinivibrio_A pullicola. The sequence continues at coordinate 39,196 of DVOQ01000064.1, read as the reverse complement.
ACATGGAGTTCGTGCAGTATCACCCCACCGGCCTCTTAGGCTGCGGCATTCTGATGACCGAAGGCTGCCGTGGTGAGGGTGGCGTGCTGTACAACAAGGACGGCTACCGTTACCTCCAGGATTACGGCTTAGGCCCGGAGACCCCCGTGGGTCATCCCAAGAACAAGTACATGGAGTTAGGTCCGCGTGACCGCGTCTCCCAGGCCTTCTGGCAGGAGTCGCGCAAGGGCCGTACCATCAAGTACCCCTTAGGCGAGGCCGTGCACCTTGACTTAACTCACTTAGGTGAGAAGTACCTCCACGAGCGTCTCCCGCTCATCTGCGAGTTAGCCCAGACCTACTCGGGCGTCGATCCCGTCAAGCAGCCGGTGCCGGTGCGTCCTGTGGTGCACTACACCATGGGCGGTATCGAGACCGACGGCAAGACCAAGACCCGCATGGACGGCTTATACGCCGCCGGCGAGTGCGCCTCCGTGGGTATCCACGGTGCCAACCGCTTAGGCTCCAACTCCCTCGTGGAGACCATCGTCTTCGGTAAGGTTGCCGGTGACGAGGCTGCCAGGCGCGCCCACGAGGTCAAGGACTTTGACTCAAAGGAACTTGAGCGTCAGGCTGCCGAGGCCGAGAAGCGCGCCCTGTCCTTATTCGACGTCAAGGGTGACGAGTCTCAGTACCAGATCAGAACCGACATGGGCGAGTCCATGGAGAAGGGCGTCGGTATTTACCGTGAAGAGCCCACCATGAAGGAGACCATCGAGGTCCTCAAGAAGTGCAAGGAGCGCCTCAAGAAGGTTCCGCTCACCGACAGAGGCCGCGTCTTCAACACCGAGTGGATGAACTTAATCGAGTTAGGTTACACCCTCGACTGCGCCCAGACCATGGTTTACTCCGCCATCAACCGTAAGGAGTCCCGTGGTTCGCATCAGCGCTTAGACGGCCCCAACGGCGCTTACAAGGAGCGTGATGACAAGAACTTCTTAAAGCACACGCTGGCCATCTACAACAAGGAAACCGGCCTGCCCGATATTTCCTTAAGCGACGTCAAGATCACCACCTTCCAGCCCGCCAAGCGCGTTTACGGTGCCGAGGCTGAGCAGGCAGAAGCCGCCAAGGAAGTTGCCAAGAAGGCCAAGGAGGCTAAGAAATAATGGATCAGAAAACCATGAAAATCACGGTAGTCCGCTACCGTCCGGAGCAGGATGACAAGCCCTGGGAGCAGACCTTTGATGTTCCGTACATCCACGAGACCTCTGTCCTCGAGGCCCTGTTCTACATCAAGGATCACTTCGAGCCCAGCCTTTCCTTCCGCTGGTCCTGCCGTATGGCCGTCTGCGGCTCCTGCGGCATGATGGTCAACGGCGTGCCGCACCTCGCCTGCAAGACCTTCCTGCGCGACTACGAAGGCAAGGACATGAAGATCGCCCCGCTCGATAACTTCCCCATTGAGCGTGACCTCGTCGTGGACATCTCCGATCTCATCGAGAAGATTGAGCGCATCAAGCCCTACATCATTCCTGCGGCCAAGGATCGCAATATGCCCTTAACCAAGGCCTATCGCCAGACCCCGCAGCAGATGGAGGCCTACCGTCAGTTCGCTCAGTGCATCAACTGCGGCTGCTGCTACGCTGCCTGCCCGCAGTACAAGATCAACAAGGAGTTCATCGGACCTGCGGCCCTGACGCTCCTGTACCGTTACAACATCGATAACCGTGACGGCGGCAAGGCTCTGCGCATGCCCTACCTCAATGCTGAGGAAGGCGTGTGGAGCTGCACTTTCGTGGGCTACTGCTCCGAAATCTGCCCCAAGCACGTGGATCCGTCCTCTGCCATTCAGCTGGGCAAGAAGATGAGCGCCACCGACTACGTTATCCGCATGTTTAAGCCTGAGTAGGAGGTAGCATGAGCGAAGCTAAATCTTTCCGCAAACCGTACAATCCGCCGGTTGAGACTACCTGGTGGCTGAAGAACCCCTTCTACACCAAGTACATAGTCCGTGAAGGCACCAGCTTATGCGCCCTCTTCGTGGCCTTTGAGCTGATGCTGGGCATCTTCCTCTTCGCCATGTGCGATCTCAACGTTGAGGTTGCCACCGCGGAGTCGGCCGCCCCGTACATGTGGTGGGTCAATTCCTTCATCGGCAATCCCATCGTGATGCTGCTGAACCTGGTGTGCCTCGGTGCCGCCCTGTTCCACGCCGTCACCTGGTTCAAGCTGATGCCTAAGGCGGTGCGCGTCTTCATGAATAAGAACACCACTGATCTTATTCCCGAGACCTTCACCATCATCGGCCTTTACTGCTGCTTAGCCGGTGCCACTGTTGTGGTGCTGGTGGCTGCCATTGCCTCGTTGCCGTAATAGGAGTTTTGCTATGCATTCACCCCGTTCTGATGAACCTATTTACTGGTTACTCTTCGGTGCCGGCGGCATGGTTGTCGGTATCGTTCTGCCCGCCGTCATCCTGATCCTGCTGGCCGCCGGTGTCAGCTCGCCGGATGTCGCCACCGGACTGCTCTCCTTTGAGCACGTCAAGAGCATGCTGGGTAACTGGCTGGTGAGCCTGTGCATTCTGGGCGTCATTTCCCTGACTGCCTGGCATGCTTTCCACCGTATTTTCCACACTCTCCACGACTTAACGGTTCCGCCGTCCAAGTTGTTCTGGTTTGCCCTTTACGGTGGGGCAGCCGCTATGACCTTCATCTGCCTGGCCTTACAGTTCCTCATTTACTGCAAGCTCTGGTAGTAAAGCGATAAGCAAGAGAAGACGGGGACTTTGGTCCCCGTTCTTTTTCTGTGACACTGCCAGGTGAAATCCTAAGGCACCGGCTCCTCCTGCCGCCCCCTCTGCTGCATAAAGGACAAAAGGTTCCCAAGCATGCTGTCATTGATGCGTTTTTCAAGCTTAAGCCGTACTTCGCTTGCACGTAATTCATCGAGGGACAGGCTCTGCACCATTTTTTTTAAGGACAGCTGCATAAGCAGCTTTTTGGTATACGGCCGTTTGGCGTCCTCAAAGGTATGTGACTTAAGATAGTCACATACGCGCCTGCTGTTCAGACATAGCATAACCGCATAAGCCACATCAAAATTATCAAAACCAAGGAAGTAGCAGGTGTCATCAGGGATCACGGGACGCGCCCCGGAGCTGTACGCCAGGGAGAAACGCGGCTCATAGTAGAAGCCGCTGATAATCACTTTGTAGGGAGCGAAGCTATAGGGCCCGATACCAAAGATGGCAAATGGCGGAGCGCTTTTATAGACAGAACTTTTACGTTTTAAAAAGAATGCCTCGTGTGCTTTCAGATAAGCGTAACTTCGGGGGACGGTAGTGGCGAGTCTGTCCGTGCTCTCTCCCACAAAGCTCTGTGTCAGGAGTACATAGTTTACAAAATCGGTCCGAATGGCCTCCCTGGTTTCACTGCCTTTAAGCAGAGGATAAATGCAGCAGGGTTCTATGTCAGCCTTCTCGCCCAGACCATTAATCAGGCTTTCCCCCTGCTTTTTAAAAACCATCACCTTAGAGCAGTCGTGCTTTACTCCCTGACGCCAGACCAACTCCGACACGCCTCCGAAAATGTCCGTACCTGCTTTATGGAGATTTCCTGCGGCACTAAAAACCAGTTTCTCAAGAAAAACCGGTTTTGCAGAATCAAAGGCATATACAGAGCAACTCTCCGGAGGCGGGAGCGCGGGATCAAGGCGCAGGCAGAGCACGGCTGCGGCAGTATGCACATGAAAAACCGCGTATGCGTCAAAACGCAGCACCTCCGCCGCGGCTCCTATACGCTGTGCATGCAGATATTCCACAACCCGCCGCGCCACCGAGCTTTTTAAAATCAGAGCGAGCGTAGTCACGCTATGTTTAAAGTTACGGATAAGCCTTAAGCAGAAAGCCTCAGCCAAATCAAAATCCCCCTCACCCGTGATGGCGTCTAAGCCTTTCAGAGAACGCGGATTATCCCGTAAGACGGGATTAACCGCATCCAGTGCCCCTAAGGTACTGCTTAACACCCACGGAGGATTGCCGATGATGAGCAAAGACGCTGAAGAAAGCTCTGCTAAGGGATAGGAGAAAAAGTCTTTTTGAAAGATTTCCACCCGCTCATCCCCCCTGAAGCGCTGTCTCGCCCTCTTACAGTAAACGGGATTCAGCTCCACTCCGATATAGCGGGCCGCATTTAGCCTTAAGGCTGCAACAAGGAAATTGCCCTCACCGCACGAGGGTTCCAGTACGGTATCGGGCTTTATGGCATGCGCCTCCTCTAAATAAGCCACAACCCTTGAAGCGAAAGCAACGGGAGTGGGGTAGTCTCCTGATACTTTCTTACCAGGCATGCGTCGTAATCCCTTCTACGGTTTCCGTAAGTGTAATCACCCGTGAATAATGTAAACGCCACTGTAAAGCATTGCTGATAACCAGATATCCCAGTTGTGGCGGAGTGCGTAAGATCTCATCTGCAAGAGAGGCATAGGCAATCTCGTCCCCCGGCAAACTGCGATCGGCCAGGTAAGCCATAAGCTCTTCTTTATTGGCTCCGTCCCTGAGCATTTCCCGAAGGTGTTTAGTCGTAATGTAATCAGCCGTTCTGCTTTTATCGATGAAAGTACACGCCTTAAATAGCAGCTGGCAGCTGTCAGGAAGATCATTTTTTTCATAGACAAAAACCAGCAAGTTGTATCCAAGGCCAAAGATCTTCTGCCGCGGGCTTTTAAACGGGCAGCTGGACTGCGGCAGGTTACATGAGGTAACTTTGATATCAGTATTAACCTCAGGATCCGGCAAATCAATGCCTGACGAACTGCTGCCTACTGTACACCGGTAACGCCCAGTCAGATAATTTTTAAAACGCTGCTCAACGTATGTACCGATGGATTTACCGTCCGAGATCCGCATCAAATCGTTATGTTTACAGTGAGACTCAGCCTCACAGAACACAATGGCTTCCCTTTTGAGAGCCTCAACAGTCAGCAGAGGTAACATAGGAGATCCTGCAGAGTGAAAGTTAGAGATCGGTGAACCAGTCTAAACAAATCATAACATCAAGGCTGACCAACTGTAATCATAGGCCACGGGTTTTGTTTTAACGCCCTTTTAATTTTAAACTTTGCGTGTATAATAGTGCGTTCAGTGCATCGGCGTGAGCGTCATGCACATGTGTTATAGGAATCTTAAATTATTTCAGGAGCTCTAAGTGCCCAACATTAAGTCTGCCAAGAAGCGTGTTCTCACTTCTGAAAAGGCCCGTCAGCGTAATGTCGCTGCCCGTTCCAAGATGCGTACCCTCATTAAGAAGGTGATCAAGGCCTGTGACGCCAAGGATCTCGAGGCTGCCCGCGCCGCTTTCAAGGAGTGCGAGCCGGTTCTCGATCGCGCTGCCTGCAAGGGTCTGATTCACAAGAACAAGGCTGCCCGTCATAAGAGCGCCTTAAGCGCCCGCATCAAGGCTTTAAATTTAAGCACCACCGCGGCTTAATCGTTTTTACGATTACCGGTGACAAAGCTGCCTGAGACGTTAGACGGGGCTTTGTCACTGACTCCCTCGCCCTGCAAGATTCCCTTTCTGCAGACCGTGTCCAAGTTAATGCACCTGGGGGCGGGGGAGTACCTCTCATAACTCCCTCTTTTTTCACTTCTCATTCTGAAAATACGTCGCACCGGTGCTTAGGCGTAATGCCGTCTTTACGGCAGCTCAGGGTTTAAAACAGGCATGCAAAACCGTGAGGGGTGTGTCTCACGGAAAGGTTTTGCAAGGGTTTGAGATATAATGAGAAAAAACCGGTAAAAAGAGGGTTCCCGCTTGGCGGGAACCGAAGGAGCAAGACGTACCACCGTCTGGCACATGCAAGAAACTTAAGGCGGGGCCGGAGCCCCTGCTTAAGGAAACACCTTGTTAGCGCTTGCTAACTTGAGTTAATCTTAGCTAACTTTAATGCTTTTAGCAAGCCTTAAGCATAATTTTTTTTGAAAAAAACGCCTGACCGCACTCTGATGCAAAAATTAAGGATCCCCGAAGGGATCCTTAAGGACGAACAAGACGTACCACCGTCTATGACTATGCGTTTTTTGCGGTTGTGAAGCTTAGAAAACCTTTTCATCCCCCGAGGGGGATTTAAGTTACCTATTGCTAACTTAAGTTAAGTGTAACTAACTTTTATCAGACTTGCAAGTGCGCCGCATCAAAATATCCGCCTGAGCCTTCTTTGAGGAATACTTGTCAAAAGACTCCCCTCCCCGTATGCTTACACCGTCCTTACAACGAGGTTACGTATGCTGTATAACTTTAATGAGGTGCTGTCGCGCCCGCGCACCGAAAAATGGGCCTCCCTTAACGTCATCAACGGCTGCAAGGTGCTGCCGATGTCGGTGGCGGATATGGACGTGGTCTCCCCGGTCGAGGTGCGCGAGGCCCTGCTCGAAGTCATTTCCCGCCGCGAGTTTGGCTATACGCTGTCACGCCGCGACTTTGCCGATACGGTATGCGCCTGGTACCGCGACTATTATGGCTGGGAGTGCGATCCCTCCTGTCTGTTAGAGACACCGGGACTCATCACCACCTTAGGCACCCTGCTTAAAAACCTCTTAAGCGCCGAGGATGAGACGGTGCTCCTCTCTCCCGTCTATCACTGCTTTGCCTCGGTGATTAAGGCCAATGACCGCAGGGTGCTGGAGTGTCCGCTCCTTAAAGATGACAACCATTACTACACCATCGACTTTGAGGCCCTGTATGCGGCCTGTAAGAAGCGCACCACCCGCGCCTTAGTGTTCTGCAATCCCCACAATCCCGTGGGCCGGCGCTGGAGCGAGACGGAAATCCTGCGCGTGATTGAGATCTGTCAGGAAACAGGCACCCTGCTCATCTCGGACGAGATCCACGGCGACTTTACCTTTGAGGACACGGTATATACCCCGGTACTTAAAGTGGCTCAGGATAAGAAGGGGATCCTCTTCCTCTCCTCAGGGGGCAAGATCTTCAATATCGGCGGCTTCTACGGAGCCTTCGCCATCACCTACGATCCCGAGATCCGCAAAGCGCTGGAGTACATCAATCACGGCTTTCACTTTGACACGCCCTCCTTTGCCCACGAGGCCGCTTACGCCGGCTACAAATACGGGCGCGATTACAAGCGTCAGCTTTTACCCCATATCCGCCGTCAGCAGCGCCGTCTCTGTGAGACCCTCAATGCGCTGCCGGGCATCGTCGCCCCTCTGCCTGAGGCCACCTACCTCGTGTGGGCAGACTTTAACGGTTTAGGCCTTGATCCTGAGGCCATTCACGAGTTTCTCTACCGTGACGCGGGCGTGGGCTTTAATAAAGGATCCGACTTCGGTACGGGCGGGACGGGCTGCGCGCGCATCAACTGCGCCGTACCGGACGCCACCCTCGATGAGTGTCTGAAACGCCTCACCGAGGCCTACGCCCTGCGCTTTAAGGCCTAAAGCGCTTATCTAAGCCCCTTAACTCCTCTCCCGCGCCTCCGGCGCGGGGGTCTTTGCACATTTCTCTCTATTTTTTAGCAAAAAGAGCCGCCCTCTCCTTACCTTTACTTACGTGCCTTAAAATCTGTGTAAGTACCACCACTTAAGGAGCACTATGGAATACCGTAAGCTACCCCGCGGAGAGGAACAGATCTCCGTCATCGGCATGGGCATGGGGATCATTAAACCCGAGGGCACGGTGGTTGAGGACACGGTACGCCACGCCCTCTCTCAGGGTATCAATTACTTCGATCTCTGCTGCTATTACGAGGATGCCTTTGAAGGCTTTAAGGCAGGAGCGAAAGATTGTGACCGCTCGTCTTACTACGTGCAGATGCATTTGGGTGCCGTCTACAAAAACGGCGAGTACGTCTTCTCCCGCAACTTAAAGCGCATTCAGGAAACCTTTGAGCAGAAGCTGGATGCAGGCGGCGTGGAGTACGCGGACTTCGTCTTCCTGCACTGCATTGACGAGGAAAAGGATCTTGCGAAGGTCTTAAACGACGGCATTTTAGCTTACGCCCGTGAGCTTAAGGACAGGGGGCTTGCCAGGCATATCGCCCTGTCCACGCACACACCTAAAATCGCCCTTGAGGTCTTAAGGCAGGATCTCATCGATCTCATGATGTTCTCCATTAATCCCGCCTTTGATTACACCAGGGGAGAGTACGCTTACGGCGAGGTGGACGAGCGCGCCGCGCTCTACCGTAAGGCCGCCGCCATGGGCGTGGGCATTTCCGTGATGAAGCCCTTTGCCGGAGGACAGCTTTTAGATAAGCGCCGCTCGCCCATCGGCGTGGCGCTCACCACCACGCAGTGCCTGCACTACGCCCTCGACAAACCGGGCGTAGTCACGGTGCTGCCAGGGGCCACTTCTCCTGCCGACATTGACCGGCTCATGGAGTATTTCACGGCCACGGAGGAAGAGCGCGATTACAGTGTCCTGGGCACGGCCACTCCCGAGGAAGCCCTGGGCCACTGCGTGTACTGCAATCACTGCTCGCCCTGCCCTAAACGCATCAACGTGGGCCTTGTGAACAAATACTACGATTTAGCGCTCCTTGGAGACGGGCTGGCCCGCGAGCATTATCTGCAGCTTACCCACCATGCCTCGGAGTGCAATGACTGCAATCACTGCAACGTGCGCTGTCCCTTCAAGGTGGCGCAGAAAGAGCGCATGCATGCAATCGCAGCTTATTTCGGAATTTGATTTGTCCTTTGAGAGGTGATTATGAAGCTTTCAACGCCCCTGATGGGTGCCGCCTTAGGTGCCCTGCTCTGTACATCGGCCCTGGCCGCGGACATTGATGTCTCCAAACTCCCGCACCGCACGGATGACGCGTCAGCTCCCGTGGTGTATATGACCACCGACATCACCCCCGAGGCGATGCTCGGGATTTACAAGGCCTTAGGCCGTACCCCCGAGGGTAAGGTCGCGGTCAAGCTCTCCACCGGCGAGGCGGGCAATACCCACTATTTACAGCCCTCCTTAATTAAGGGTGTCGTCGATGCCGTGAAGGGCACCATCGTCGAGTGCAATACCGCCTACGGCGGATCGCGCGCGGAAACAGCCATGCATATGCAGGTTGCCAAGGATCACGGCTTTACCGGGATTGCCCCTGTGGACATCATGGACGCGGAAGGTGACGTGGAGATCCCCGTGGAGGGCGGTACCTTCATGAAGACCAATCTCGTGGGCAAACACATGCAGAACTACGATTTCATGGTGGTCTTAACCCACTTCAAGGGGCACGCCATGGGCGGTTTTGGCGGTGCCTTAAAGAACATCTCCATCGGCGTGGCCTCCTCGGACGGCAAGCTTAAAATCCACTCCGGCGGCACCCTTGACAAGGGTCACAGCTGGGGCGATTTAGGCGCGTACTTACAAAGGCAGGGCAGAGAGCATGACGCCTTTATCGCTTCCATGGCCGAGGCGGCCAAGTCCGTCTACGACTATTACGATCACGGTGAGAAGATGCTCTTCATCTCCGTCATGAACAATCTCTCCGTTGACTGCGACTGCGACGGCGCACCGTCAGCTCCCGACATGCACGATATCGGCATTCTGGCATCCCTCGATCCCGTGGCTCTTGATCAGGCCTGCATCGATCTCGTCTACGCCGCGCCCGACAGCCAGAGCCTTATCGAGCGTATCGAAAGCCGCAATGGCCTGCATATCCTTGAGCACGCCGAGGACATGCACTTTGGCAGCCGTGCCTATCAGTTAAAGTCTCTTTAGGTAAACAAGTCCCTGATCCCCCGCAAGGGGGATCTCCTGTTCCATGAGCGATTTTCTTTACCGCGAGTTCATCTATCTTGCCTATTACTGCGAGCTGCAGTTAAAGCAGATCCTGCCCTATTATTTCCTGGGCATGGTGGCAGGTTCCTTTATCTCCGTTTTCGCCAAAAATTCCCTCAACCGTATCGTGGAACGCATGGGCGTACGCCGCCACGGTTTTTTAGGTTTAATTATCGCAATCGTCTTAGGCTTTGCCTCCCCCTTATGTATGTACGGCACCATTCCTCTTGCCGCCGCGCTCTACCGTCAGGGGATCCGCCTGGGCTTTTTAGCCGCCTTCATGATGGCCTCCATTCTCATCAATCCCCAGCTCCTCATTTACTCGCTGGTGCTCGGGGAAACGGCTTTCTGGGTGCGGGTCATCTCGTCCTTTTGCTGCGCCCTCAGTGCGGGGCTGCTCGTGGAATATCTGACGCGCGGCAGGGAGTTCTTTAACTTTACGGGTTTTGCGGGCCCGCACAATCACGACACCGATCCCACCCCTCTGCTGCGCTTTTTAAAAAATCTCGGGCGCAACTTTAAGGCCACCTTTATCTATGTCGTGATCGGCATTCTCCTAGCCGCGCTCTTTACCCGCGCGGTACCTGCCGATCTCTTTACCTCCCTCTTTGGCCGCAACAATCAGCTGGGCGTTTTAGCCGCCGCCACCATCGGCGTGCCGGTTTACGTCTGCGGCGGCGGGACCATTCCCCTCCTTCAGGAATGGCTGTGGTCAGGCATGAGCATGGGGGCCTGCTGTGCGTTTATGCTCACGGGTCCTGCCACCAAGATCACCAATCTCGGAGCCGTGAAAATTATTTTGGGAGCTAAGGCCTTTTCCCTCTATATTGCCTTTATCATGCTCTTTGCCTGCCTGGCGGGCCTTGTCACCAATCTCATCGTCTAGGAGAGTGTATGGAAAGTTCACTTGAAGAGCTCCTTGAGGCCGTCGCCAGCGGGGCCTTATCTCCCGCAGCAGCGAAAAACCGTATCAACGCGGGGCAGACCGCCGCGCTTAAGGCGGCCTTAGACGACAAATCCACCATCGCCCTTGGGTTTGCCCGCCTTGATAAGGATCGTAAGGCCCGTCAGGGCTGCGCCGAGGTGGTGTTCTGTCAGGGCAAGAGCGACGATCACCTGCTCTCCATCTACAAGGCTCTCGCCGCGGCCGAGGGCGAGGTCTTAGGCACCCGCGCCTCAGAAGCGCAGTACGCGCTGATTAAAGAAGCGCTCCCCGAGATCATTTACGATCCCCATTGCGGCATTCTCAAACTGGAAAGGCAGGGCAAGAAGCACCGCGGACGCGTTGCCGTATGCACCGCCGGCACCGCCGATATCCGTGTCGCCGAGGAATGCGCCCAGACCGCCGAATTCTTCGGCTCTCACGTCGAGCGCTTTTACGACGTGGGTGTAAGCGGCCTGCACCGCCTTTTAAGCCACATTGAGGAGATCCGTAAGGCGACCTGTGTCGTGGCCATCGCCGGTATGGAAGGGGCGTTAGGCACCGTTATCGGAGGTCTCGTTGCCTCGCCTGTCATCTGCGTGCCCACCTCGGTGGGCTACGGGGCCAGCTTTCACGGACTTTCCGCCCTGTTAACCATGCTCAACTCCTGCGCTAACGGCGTCTGCACCGTCAATATCGACAACGGCTACGGCGCGGGTTATCTTGCCCATCAGATTAACCGTCAGAGCAAGCTTTACTGAAGGATGTATCATGCGCGTTTTATATCTTGACGCCTCTTATGGCTTAAGCGGGGACATGGCCGTCGCCGCCGTAGCCGCCCTCTGCCCGAAGGAAGTTCAGACCCGGGTGTTAGACACCTTGAATCATTTAGGTTTAGAGGGGCTTCACTGCACTTTAGGCACACGCCGGCGCGGCGCTCTTTCCTGCACCGATTTTGACGTGCAGCTTGCCTGTAACAATCACGATCACGACATAGAGTATCTGCACGGCCATAGCCATCCGCATGAGCACGGGCACGATCATGAACACATGCATGAACATGAACATGAGCATGGGCATCATCACGCTCACGTCCACCGCAACCTGCATGACGTCACGGCGATCCTCAGTGCCGCCGCCATCCCCGAGGAGGCCCGCGCTCTTGCCACCAGAATTTTCACCATCGTCGCCAAGGCCGAGGCTAAAGCACACGGCCTTCCCTTAGAGGAGGTGCACTTTCACGAGGTCGGGGCCCTCGACTCCATCGCCGACATTCTCGCCTTTTCCCTCTTTTACACCGCCTTAAAGGTGGATAAAACCGTCCTTACCGCCTTAACCGAGGGCACGGGCAGCGTGCGCTGTCAGCACGGCGTGCTGCCGGTACCCGTGCCCGCCGTGGTCAATATCATGGTGGATAACGCCCTGCCGGTGCGTTTCTCCGGCATTGAAGGCGAACTCATCACTCCCACGGGGGCCGCGATCGCCGCCGCCATCCGTTCCCCTGACACCGCCCTTGATACCTCCCTCTCCACCGTGATCGCGGTGGGTTACGGCGCGGGCAAGCGCGAGTACAGCGTGCCGACCTTCGTCAGGGCCCTGCTCCTTGACACGGAAGCAGAAGACGTGCCGACGCAGGGACTGCCTGGCGAGAGGACCATCGTCAAGATGGAGTGCAACGTCGATGACAGCACTCCCGAGCTTTTAGGACATCTCATGGAGGAACTCTTTAAGGCAGGCGCCCTCGACGTCTCCTTTACGCCCTGCTACATGAAAAAGCTCCGGCCCGGCACCACGATTTCCGTCATCTGCGAGGATGATACCCTCGAGACATTGCGTGCCACGCTCTTCTCGCAGAGCACCACCATCGGCGTGCGTTATACCACCTGGCAGCGAACCGTGCTGCCCCGCGAAAGTCTCACGCTTAACTCCCCCTTAGGCGCGCTTAAGTGTAAAAAAGTCACCCTTGAAGGGCCCGACAGACGCAGGCTTACCCGCTACTATCCCGAGTACGAGTCCGTGAAAGCCCTCGCGCAGGCAAATTCCCTCGCCCTGCCTGACGCCTTAAGCCGTGTCACGGCCTTTCTGAGCACGCTTTAATGGAAGAGCTGCGTTACGGGGCGGACATAGCGCCCCTTAAGGAAAGTGAGGTGACGCTTCCCCTTAAAGATAAGGAGGAGCGTCTTCAGGAGCTTTTGCGTAAGTTCACGTCAGATCCCGTGGTGCTGGCCTTTTCAGGCGGTGCGGACAGCTCCCTCCTGTTAAAGGAACTGACGCTCATCTCCCCTGAGGTGCGCCTGCTTCCGGTCTTTATCGACTCCTTTTTAAATCCCCGCTCCTCTCTTGAGAGCGCGCAGAGCTTCTGTAAGTCGCTTAACCTTGAGCTTACAGTGCTCTCCGTCAACGAGCTTAACCATCCCTTAATTCTCAATAACGATAAAAGCCGCTGCTATCACTGCAAGAGCCTGCTCTTTAAGACGCTTAAGGAGTATGCGAAGGCACAGGGCGCGGCCACAGTCATGGACGGCACCAATTACGACGATCTCTTCGTCTATCGCCCGGGGCTTCAGGCCTTACGCGAGCTTAAGATCCTAAGTCCCCTCGCCCTTTCCGCGCTGACGAAGGAGGAGATCCGCGCCCTTGGAAAGGAATATCAGTTAAAGGCCACCGCCGCTCCCTCCTCTCCCTGCCTTGCCACGCGTTTTCCCTACGGCACTCCTCTCACCCGCGGCGATTTGGAGCGCGTCGCCATGGCTGAGAGCTGCCTTAAGAAATTTGGCTTTTACAACGTGCGCGTACGCGTGCATGGCTCTTTAGCCCGTCTCGAACTGGACGCAGGCGCCCTTATCCGTGCCCTCGCCTTAAAGGAGGCAATCGTGAAACGCATAAGGGAGCTCGGTTTTAAATACGTCACCCTTGATCTCGAGGGTTTTCGCTCCGGCTCCATGGATTAAAGCCGGCCTCAGGCGTAACCTTAAGAGAGATCCCTTCCCGTGAGTGCCTGGAGGAAGACGGGGAGCGTGTTGTTCCCCGGGCGGCCCTTTGTCCGGGCACGGCATTTTACATAATGCGCGCCTCTTTCTGCTAAGATGGGGACAGAGACAGCAGGAAGGAGCACATATGGCAGCAAAGGATGTTCCCAACGGGGATTTCTGCGCTTACATTGATAAGCTGCAGGAAGAAAAACTGGCGCAGTTTAAAAGCGCGGTGCAGAAAGATGCCGCTGAGCTTAAAGAGGAGCTGAGGCTCAGTCAGGCTCAGAAGCATCAGTCCGCAAGCGACAGCCTGAACGCTGCCCTCCGCGGCGCGCCCTTTAATTCCTCAGAAAAAAGCCTCGATGACCGCACCGGCGCCTCCCTCCTTAACAGCTATTCACAGACGGTCAACGCCGCCCGCGGTGAGAGAGTCTCTCCCTCTGAGGCAGGCTCACGGCGCAGAGGACGCGTCGTACCGCCTAATTACACGCCGCTTACGCAAAGGGAGATGCGCGAAGCTCCCAATGAGTTCAGAGCCGCTACCGCACCTCCCTCCACTCCGGCAAAGGGCCCCCTAAAACTCATCGGCCTCATCTTCTTTCTCATCGCCTTCGTGTACATGGTGCTCATCGCGGTTTTCACCACGCTTGCAGGAGCGCCGCCCGTAGTGATGTTTGCGCTCACCGCTGCGGGGCTTATCTGCATGATCATTGCCCTGCAGCTAGTCAGGCGCAGACAGCTCTCCCGTTCAGATAAACGCCCGCGCTAAAGGAGGCTGCCGATGATTTCCCTGACTGTGATATGGTTTAGCGCCGCGCTCGTGCTCCTGGGCATGGAGATGCTTCTGGGCACTCTCTATCTCCTCGCGCTCGCTTTAGGAGCCCTGGGCGCGGCTCTGTGTTCCTTTCTGGGCGCTGATCTGACCCTGCAGTGCATCGTGGCGGCCGGGCTCACTTTAGCCGGGGCCTCTCTCGCCCACGTCTACCGCAGCCGCCGCAAAACCGACACTCTCGCCGACAATGCCCTCGATCGCGGCCATACCGTCACGGTAAACACGGTACGCGATGACGGCAGTGCGCTCGTACACTACCGCGGAGCCTCGTGGACGGCGCGCGCCCTGGACGGACGCTCCCTCACGCCCGGCATCTACACGATCTCCCGCATCGACGGCAGCACCCTGCTGCTGCAGCCCCCCATTCACCCCTGACCTTAAGGAGCTTTTATGTATTCCATCAGCGGCACTTTATTAAGCGCCATCATTCTGATCCTCATCGCCATCATCTTCACGGTCAAAGCCGTAAAGGTGGTTCCGCAGCAGACCGCGTGGATTATCGAGCGCCTCGGTAAATTCCACCGCGTGTTAAATCCGGGGCTTAACTTCATCATTCCCTTCATTGACCGCGTCGCCTACCGCCACTCCTTAAAGGAAATCCCCCTTGATACCCCCTCTCAGGTCTGTATCACCCGCGATAACACGCAGCTTTCCGTGGACGGCGTACTCTTCTTCCAGGTCACCGATCCCATGCGCGCCTCCTACGGCACGTCCAATTACGTCATCGCCATCACGCAGCTGGCACAGACCACGCTGCGCTCGGTCATAGGCCGCATGGAACTGGACAAGACCTTTGAGGAACGTGACGTCATCAACTCTAACGTCGTCGCCGCCATTGACGAGGCGGCCTTAAACTGGGGCGTCAAGGTGCTGCGCTATGAGATTAAGGATTTAACGCCCCCGCAGGTCATTTTGCAGGCCATGCAGCAGCAGATCACCGCCGAGCGTGAAAAGCGCGCCGTGATTGCCGCCTCCGAGGGCCGCAAGCAGGAGCAGATCAACCTGGCCACCGGTGAAAAGGAAGCTGCCATCGCCAAATCCGAGGGTGAAAAGCAGGCTGAGATCAACAAGGCCCAGGGTCAGGCCGCTGCCACGGTGGCTCTCGCCGAAGCCACGGCCCTTGCCATTCACAAAATCGCCGAGGCCACGGGGGAGCCTGGCGGCATGACCGCAGTCAACCTCCAGGTGGCAGAGAAATACGTGGAAGCCTTCTCCAACCTTGCCCGTGAAGGCAATACCCTCATCGTGCCCTCCAATTTAAGTGATGTCGCGGGCCTCGTCTCCTCAGCCATGACCATCGTCAGGGGCAGTACCATAGCTGCTAAATAGGCACTGTGCCTGAAAACAGAGGGGAAGGAGGCACTTCCCCTTCAGATCAGGACTCATTGCACTGCGTGCCAGTGAAGTTCCTTTAAGGTCAGAAGGGGTACCCCCACAGATAAGATGTTCTCCGCGAAGTTTTAGCTCATGCGCAAAATCTGCAGATCGACCTGAACCGCCAGCCGGGGTACCCTGCATGACCTCAGAGCCTGCAAATAGTGTGCAAAACCCGGTTTTTTAAGACCCGGACTGCCCGCAGCTCAGAGAGCTGACCCTGCACATACCAGGCTGGCGCCTGAGATCTCAGCTCTGTTCACAACCCCAGTAACTGGTTAAGGGCTTCGAGCCAAGGCGTCCGAAGACCAATTACCAGAGTAATTGCCGGGATTTAAGTCAAGGGAAAGCGCTGTCGCGCGCACCTGCAGACGGACGTTTGTAACACGTCGGTAAATACACTCTGGTCAGGCCTGCCCCGTTAATCTAAGCTCCCCTCTGTAAATCTTTACCGGAGGCAGCTGCATTATGAGAGACAGCGAAGAGAGGAAGGCGCTTAAGCTTAAGGCGATCGGTCTTCTCAGAGAGAGCGTAATCATAAAAGAGGTGTGCAGACAGTGCGGCGTGGCGGACACAACCCTGATGAAGTGGAGAGCGCAGCTGGCACCTGAACTGCTCCCTGAGAGACTCAGGACTAAATACCGCCGCATTTACAGTGAGTGGAAGGCGTCGGGTACGGATTCGTACGCCTTTGCCTCGGCTAACGGGATATACCACAATACCCTGTACGTGGCTGCAGAATTCTGTGAGGGCAGCGCCGGCATGTCAGCAGGTGAAAGCGCTGCAAAGCCCGACTCAGAGAGTGAGGGCGAAGTTGTCTTCTATGACGGTCCCCTCTGTGCGGAAAGCAGGGGCAGGCTGCAGGAAAGGAGCGTGCGGGGTGAGGAGCCTCCATGCCCCTGTCTGAAACCGTGCATCTCATACAGCTGGCCTTTGACATGCCGGTGCCCTGTAACCGCATCGCCTCGCGCCTCGGCATTTCCAGCGGCACCTTCCACACTCAGGTGCGCGCTCCTGGCAGGCTCATGAAGCCCTTTGCCGATGACATCCTGCAGCGCATCCCCGGCTGTGACACCGTGATGAGCGACGAGAGTCACTACACGATAGACGAAGCCCGCAGGGAGTCGGGAAGCAGCGGCCAGTTTTTCCGGGCCATAAGCTCGGCGCCACCTGCTCAGGGGCATGAACCCGAAGGCGGTGAACGCCTATCCTGACATGGTGGAGAAATGGGGGTACCGCGGTTTCCCTGCCGGTCTTGACCGTGAATACGCCCGCAGGGGTCCTGATGCGCGCACGGAGATCTCTCTTGCCTGTCTGCACCTCTTTAACGGCATATTCGCTCTCGAAAGAAAGGTGAGCGTCTTTGACCGTGATTACAGGGAGCTGACTGCGGAAATCCGCCGCAGATGGAGCGCTTCGCTCTTTGAATGTCTCACGCGCTGTCCGGAGGAGCTCGCAGAGACGGTGTGCGTGCGCAGGAGAAGCGGAGCACGGGCCGCCGCCGGCAAACCGGAACCGGGGGCAGGGGTGGCCTGCTGCCTCAACAACATTAAGGAGCTCGGGGAGTTCCTGTCGAACCCTGACCTCTGTATCAGCAACGCCATCTCCGGACTTAACATCGCCGGGACCGCGAGGGCCCGCTGCACGAAGAAAATCCTCAGAACCATGGATGCCGCTCACTGCTACGGTGTCCCGGAGACTCTCGCCCTGAGCTGCCGGCGCAACGGCGCCGGTTTCACCACATGGCTGCTGTGGGTCTGTACGGAAATGGCAAAGCGTTACTGTGCAGCTCACGGCGGCCAGCCCCTGCGCATGCCCGTTCCCTGTAAGGTGCCTCCTGAAGTCTCACTGAGAAACAGCGCTCCGCAATGGGCGGACGCAGGATTTACATGGAGAACGGCGTGCCCCACGTAAGGCTGCATCTCTTTGACAGTGCGTATCACCACCCCGTTGACGATCCCGGCATCCCGTGGTATTCCATCACAGACTCAGGAGGAAGTGCCTCAAGGACATAGTGCCCTCAGGAGCTGATGCTGTCGCTGTACCTGGCCTCGAAGGCTCTGAAACAGGGCCGGTAAATACTGCTGAGTTACAGAACTGCTGCCGCTTTAAAGGCACGCGTGCACGGCAGCACTTACCGAGCGATCCGTGAAGGGTGTATTTACCGACGTGTTACGCTGAGGCTGACTTTAAGTTCGGATGCCTGCGGGAGGTCTTTAATTTGGTGCAGGGGCGGGGACGCTGCTAAAGACCCGGTATTGCGGCGGATGGCATTCTTAAGGTCCTGGCCTGGTACGGGACACCCCTGCTGTAGTGGGGACTTCCGTGCTATAATCTGCCGGATGTCTTAATAGCTTCAGGTAGCAGTCTTACACGGCGGAATTTACAATGACCACTTCCACACAGAGCAGTTGTGAACCGCAGTTACTGATTCCCTTTAAGGTGACGCGTTCCGCCTTTGCGAGCGGACTTCTTAATCTCTTAGAGGAGAATGACTTTACGCCTGTGGATATTTTTGAGCAGATCTCCTTTGCCAAAGCGCTTAAGATCTTTGTCCCCATGTACAAATTTGAGGGCACTTATTCCGGTACCTGGAAATGTTCCGTTGAGCGCTCTGCTCAAAGCCTCCGCAGAGATCCCCAAAACCGCTATAAGATCAAGAACGGCAAAACCTCAGGCAAATTTTCGGTTCTGTGCAGGGCCTGCAGCGGCGATGATCTTCCCGAAGCGCTGCTGGAATTCACCCGCGTGCGCAAATACCCGGGTGCAAGGACTTTCAGTCAGGAAGAGCTTGAGCAGGGCAGGAACCGCCGGGCCCGCATCCTGACAGCGGATGCGACTCCTGATCAGGTCTGGCATGAAACCGGTCTTCCGGAGGTGGAGGAGCTGGCAAATGAAGAGAGCCTCAGAATGGCCCCCGACGACAGAAACTTTGAATGCTCAGCGAACATCCGGCTGTCTGAAAAAGGCACCTGTACCCTGGTGCCCTTCTGGTATGTCGAATACACTTACAAGGATCAGCCTTTCTACTACATCCGTGAAGGTTTTAGCGAGGAAGATGACTTCAACGCTCTCCCCGCCGACGAGGAAATCATGGCCACCCACGAGCGTCTGCGCAAACAGAAGCGCAACCGTTATTTTATGAGCGGACTGGCCATCCCCCTTATCCTGGCTGCGCTGACCGCACTGTTCATGCCGGGACTGTGGCTCCCACTCAGCGTGGCCGCAGTGGGCGAACTGTTCTTTTTCTATATCTGGTCCCGGTATTTTGCCTACAGTTTTGATAACTATGATGCCGAGTCTCCTTATGCACAGCAAAACCGCGCCCTCCGTGAAGCATCAGCTGCAAGTGTCCTTGACAAAATCAGGCGCGCTGAAAAGCGTCTTGGCTAGACAGCCTTTGCCCCTCTCACCGAAACTGCGCTCTGACTTAAGCAGTTCAGTGCGTAAGTAAATGAACAGTGCAGCGGCCCCACGCACGGCCGCTGTACCGGTAAAAGCGCATTAATCACCGCCCGCTCTTACAGGTATCAGGCAGCTGCCACGGTGGTTCTCGCCGAAGCCACGGCCCTTGCCATTCACAAAATCGCTGAGGCCACGGGGGAGCCTGGCGGCATGACCGCAGTCAACCTCCAGGTGGCAGAGAAATACGTGGAGGCCTTCGCGAATTTAGCCAGAGAGGGCAATACCCTCATCGTGCCCTCGAACCTGAGCGATCTCGCGGGCCTCGTCAGCTCCGCGCTCACCATTGTCAGGGGAAACGCCGGCAAGGTGACATGGCCTGAATAGCCTTTCTCATACAGACTGGGGCAGCTAACGCTCCCCCGATTTAACTAATGCCGCGTAATTCCCCTTGCGTGAGCCCGGGGATGAAAGCGGCCGGTGTCGCACATTTTGAGCATGTACAATACTCTCTAAGAATTCAGGAACGGGCTTTTTGCTCCGACCTGATGGGGGCATTGTGGACATGCCCGTAAGTGCCCGGTAATAGGTGCTTACTAAAAGTGAGGCACCGTCTTCACGAAACCTCGCACGTAAGTGCGCAGGTAGTTCATGACCGGTACTCAGAGCCCGGTTTTTTTTGCTTTAGAAGGTATAGCGGGCACCGAAGGAGAAGACGTTCTCCTCGAAATTCCTGCCCGTGACGGCGGCAAGGCTGCGGCGATCGTCCGTGGAGGAATCGTCACAGCCTGCGTCAAAGCGTGCCTCGGCCCAGAGATTGAACTCGGGATTGACCTGATAGTTTAAATACACGGGAATGGCGGCACCGTCCACGCTCACGCCGTCATGACCGTCCTCATCCACCTTGAGGTACTGATAGGAAGCGGTGAGGCTCACGCCGTTGGTGAAGGCATAGGAAGCGACCACCTCGACGCCCCACGTATCGTAGTCATCGTTAAGGAGCGCATCCTCCCTGCCCTCAAAATCAGAGTAGAGCTCAAAGGAGCGCTGCGTGTAGAGAGCGGCCAGGTAAAGGCCCTCATCCCCGCCCCAGGTTAAGGCCGCGGCGTAATGGGTGTAACGGTCATAGGGGTTCCCGGCGTAGGGATTGGAGCCGTCATCGTTCATGACCTCGGCGTCGCCCCTGGCCTGGAAGGACGCTCCGCCAAAGCCCGCCCTGATCCCGATGGGTCCGAAGAGCACGTCAGGAGTGGTATAGCCGATACCTATTGCATAGCCTGCCTTGATCGGGGCCTCATCGTCCGTTATATACGCACCTCCCACGCTCTGAGCGTCCTTTGAGGTATTGTAGGTAAGCATCACGTCAAAGCCGTAGCCTGACCAGGCGTAGGCCAGGGAGCCGTCACGGCGGTCATCGTTACCGAACTGTCCGTTGCAGCCCCAGTCCTCTAACACGTCGGTCGAGGATTCAACGATCTGATACACGGCGTCCTCAAAACGGCCGGCCTGCAGAGAGCCGAAGGCACCGAAATCAGCGCCCACCCACAGCGTGCGGGCCGAGAACTCCGGATTGGAATCATCGTCGGCGTTATCCCACTCCATTCCCGCGTAGGCGGCCACGGCGGAATTCAGCTCCGAGCGGAAGCTGAAACCTAAACGGGAGGAAGCGTTGAGATTGCCGTCATTGGCGGCGGACTGGGCGTTGGCACCCGAATCCTGAGAATAGTAAACCGCCTGGACACGGCCATAGGCCTCGACACTGGTGCCATCCCTGTCAAAAATGGTGGCCGCGGAGGCCGTACCCATTAAGCTTCCGCACAGGGCGGCTAATAAAGACTTGCGTAACATAAAAATCCCACTTAAAACATATATTATGAAGAAGTTAGTTAGCTTTTGCTAACTACAGTTAGTATCGTACAACAAAAATTTTACAACGCAAGATCTTTTAATTAAGCAGCCCCTGGTTTTTAACCAACATTATGATCTTAAAGGGATTTTATATAAAGAACCACTCTGCACCATTTTAGTAAGCATAAGCTAACTCAAGGTACGCATCCTTAACATGGACGCTGTAAACAGCTGAGTATTTTAAGAGAGGCTGCGGTGGCGGCCAGGGCATGCGCCCAATATAAATAACCGGCCTCCTGTCAGCGCGGGCCTAAACAGCGCGCCCTCAGATGCGGACAGACAACACGGAGTCCGGACTCACTGAGAACTTTATGCGTAACTTTATGAATAATAAAGAAAAACTGTCAGAATACGGAGTGGTGGTCGCAACAAGACTCGAACTTGTGACCCCCTGCTTGTAAGGCAGATGCTCTAACCAACTGAGCTATGCGACCAGGATCGAATGGAGTGGTGGGTCATGAGGGGATCGAACCCGCGACCAACGGATTAAGAGTCCGCTGCTCTACCAGCTGAGCTAATGACCCACTGGGGAAATCGCCTTAAGTGGTGGGTCGTGAGGGGATCGAACCCGCGACCAACGGATTAAGAGTCCGCTGCTCTACCAGCTGAGCTAACGACCCACATCCAAGATACCGTCTTTCACATCACATGCGCTGCGCTCTGGTAGGCTGTGAGGGACTCGAACCCTCGACCAATGGATTAAAAGTCCACTGCTCTACCACCTGAGCTAACAACCCACCGTGGCGCATCAGACGATGTATCTGACGGGGGCTAATTATAAAGATTTTTCCCCGTCTTGCAAGATTTTTTTTGCGCTGTCGCACAAAATTTCCAAGGTCTATACGTAAAATTTCCACTTTCTTGTAAATCTTACGCAAAATCCGCCTCTAGCCCTGCTGTGACAGCTCGCGACGTGCCAGATCCGAGGAGGTATCGGCCGGATAGGTGCGGATGACCAGGTTGAAATACGCCTCAGCCTTATCCTTCTCGCCGCGCATTTTACTGATGAGACCTAACTTGTAGAGCGCGTCAGGACGCTTGGTGCTCGAGGTAAAGCGCGCCACGTTCAAAAAGGAGACGCGGGCGTTGTCGAGATCGTTAAGCTTGTACTGCACCTGACCTAACCAGTACCAGGCGTTGGGGGTTAAGGTATTGTCAGGGTAGGTGGTGACGTAGCCGTTAAAGGCTGTCGCCGCGCCCTTTAGGTCATTACTGACCACCTTGGCGTAAGCGGCGTCATAAGCGCTCTGCGCGCTGCTGTCCACCGCCTTTAAGGCAAGGGCCCCGCCCGCGGCCGCGGACGAACCCTGCGCCGCAGCGGCAGAAGCCGTCTCTTTCACGGGCGCAGGTCCCGTGGCCGTAACGGATCCCTGCGCCGCGGGCCTGGCCGCGCTCTGCGCCGCGGGAGCGGCAGACACGGCAGGGGCGGCACTTACCGCGCCGCCTGCGCTTTTGGCTAATTCAAAACGCAGGCTCTCCACGTCAGCGCGCAGGGTATTGACCTGCGAGCTCAGTTCCGTGATGCGGCTCTGCATCTCGAGGATGGTTTTCTGCTGCGCGTCTAACTGACGCTGTAAGGTCGCCTCGGAGGCGTAAGCGGGAACGCCTGCGGCGAGGCTTAATGAGAGGAGTAAAGCCACGGCAGTGGTTTTCATAGGATCTCCTTAAAAGCAAAACGACGGGAAGAGTCACCTCTGCCCGTCGTCCTTAACCGGTCTTAACTCTCCTAGTAATTGATAACCGCGCGGCGGTTACGCGACCAGGAGGATTCTGAATGGCCCTGCACGGCGGGCTTTTCCTCACCGTAACTTACGATGGAGAGCTGATTGACATCGACTCCGAGGTTCTGCATGTAGCGGGCCACGGAGCGGGCGCGTCTCTCGCCTAAGGCGATGTTGTACTCGGGGGTGCCGCGCTCGTCGGTGTGGCCCTCGATGATGATGCGCGAGTCAGGATTGTCCCTTAAGTACTGGGCGTGGGCCTGTAAAACGCCCACGTACTGATCCTGAATGCTCTCGGAATCGTAGTTAAAGTAAATGGTGTTGTTCTCGCGTAAAGCCTGCGGTCCTGCGCCTAAGGCTCCCTGCTGCGCCTCGGCCATGGGATCGCCCACCTGCAGCGCGCCGTCCGTGCCCATTGACACGGGAGCGTCCGCGCCTAAGCCCCCCATACCGCCCATGGTGGCATCCTCGACGTAAGCGCCGCTGCCACTCTGAGAGTCTGACGAAGAAGTACAGCCGGTCACGCCTAAGGCGAGCAACGCGGCTAAGGAAAGAGCGAAGAGCGATGTTTTCATGATGACATCCTTAAACTTTACCTGTCAGTGATGGGTCCCCAGGCAGGAGCACTGACCTCGCCTGACGTGGAGGGGAGATTGGCCTTAAAGCGGCCGTCGGCCGAGACTAAAGCCAGGCCTTTACGTCCCTGATACACCGTACTGTATATTACCATACTGCCATTGGGCGCAACGCTTGGGCTCTCATCGAGTGCGGAGGTGGTCAGCATGTAAATACTGCCGTCCACGTCCATGCGCGCGACGCGGTAACCGTTCTGCTGCGTGATGACGATAAGGGAATTGGAGCCGGGGATCGCCTTGGCCGAGAGATTCATGCGGCCCTGATAGGTCACCCGCTCGGTCTTGCGCGTGGCAAAGTCAAAGCGGTAAATCTGGGCGCGTCCGGCGCGCTCTGACGTAAAGTAAATGCTCTGACTGTCATGCGACCACGTAGGCTCGGTGTCGATGGCGGGGCTCTGCGTGACGCGCACTAACTGCTTTGCCGTCAGATCGTAATAGTAAATATCCGGCTGTCCGGTCTCATAGGAGAGCGTCATGGCGATCTTGGTGCCATCGGGCGACCAGGCAGGCGAGGAGTTGAGGCCCGGGTACGAGGCTAACTTAACGCGCTTTTTGGTATAGATGTCCTGCACGAAAATCGCCGGGCGGCGCTGCTCGAAGCTCACGTAGGCAAGACGCGTGCCGTCGGGTGACCACGCGGGGGTCATCACCGGCTGCGTCGAGCGCAGCACCGGCGTCTCGTTATAGCCGTCATAGTCGGCGGTCATGAGCTGATAGGGGAAGGGATCGCCGTGCTTGTAGACGATATAGGCGATGCGGGTGCGGAACGCGCCCTTCTGGCCCGTTAAAATCTCATACACGCGATCGGAAACACGGTGCGCGGCCTGACGCATGGTCTCAATTCCCGACGGTCCGCGGTAATGGGCGAGGACCTCGCCCTTGCGCGCCCCCATTAAGGCCACCATCTGAAACTCGACCTGATAGACGTCATTTTCAGGATAGACGCGTCCGAAGATCACCGCCTCGGCCCCCGAGGAGGCCATGATATCCACGTTAAGCCTGCCATCCGCCGCCACGGCGCCCTGCGGGATCTGTCCCTGCGTCAGGGGCGAGAACTTGCCCGAGCGCGTGAGATCGGCGCTCACCACGGAGCTTACGTCCACGCCGATATCGGCAGGCTGCGCGAAAGGCAGCACCGCGACCTTACGGCCCTCGTTAATGCCGCCCGTGATTTCAATCTGTAACGCGGCCTGAGCGGGAAAGGCCAGCCACAGCGCCCCGATAAGCGGGAGCAGTTTGAGAAGCCAGGTACGTTGCATAGAAACTTGCCTCCAGTTACTAAATCTAGATCCGCGGGGTCATGGTGATGACGATGGTATGACAGTCAGGACAGTTCTGAGGGGGACGCGGCAGCATCCCGATAAGCCTCAGGGTCGCGAGGGCGCTGTCACAGACCTGTAGGTCGCCCTCGCACTGTTCGCCGGAGATAAGTCCCCCGTCATCGACGTTGACCGTCACCACCACGCGCTTGCCGTTCATCGAGGGATCGATTCTCCAGTTCTGCTCGATAAGCGTCTGCACGCGCGCCCCGTATTCAGCGGACGGGCCTCCCCCCGAGCCTAAGCCCTCGCCGGAGGGGACGCCGTCCGCCGTGCCTAATAATTCATCTTCAAGCGCGTTGGCCTCAGCCTCGGCTTTAGCCTTTGCCTCCGCCTCAGCCTTTCGCAGGGCTTCAGCTTCGGCTTTCTTTTTAGCCTCAGCCTCAAGGCGCTTTGCCTCCTCAAGGGCCTTCCTTTCGGCCTCCTCGGCCTTGCGCTTCGCTTCCGCTAAAGCCTTCTTTTTTGCCTCTTCCTCGGCTTTCCTTTTGGCCTCTGCCTCAGCTTTCTTTTTAGCCTCCGCTTCGGCTCTGGCCTTCGCCTCGGCGCGCTTCTTTTCCTCCAGAGCCTTTTTCTCGGCCTCTTTTTTCTTTAAGGCCAGCACGCGCTCGGCCTCGGCTTTTTTCTGCGCCTCCACGCGCGCCTTCATCTCCGCCGCGGCTTTCTCAAGTTCTAAAGACTGCTCCTCACGGGGCTTACTCTCTTCCTTAACCTGAGGCTTCACGGTCTTAGCCTTACCCTCGGGATTGCCCCTGGCAGGCGGCGTCACCATGGTGGCGTGCATGAGCGTGCTGCCCGCATCGCGCGGCCGTTCGGGCTTATCGAGGGAGACATTGACGATAAGCAAAAGCAGGATGAGAAGGTGCAGGACGAGGGCGGCGATAAAGGCCGTCGCGGTGGAGAACTTCATATCACTTACTCTCCGGCAGAGGCTCAGTCACGAGACCTACGGAAGTCACGCCCGCCTGTTTTAAGGCGTTCATGAGCTGAATGACGGAATCATAGGCCACGCGCGCGTCCCCCTGCACCACCACGGGACGGCTCGGATCGCGGCTTAGCTCCTCGCGCACGAGGGCCGTCACCGCGTTTAAATCCTGCGCCTTTACCGAAGTGGAGTCCACGCTCACGTAATACTGCCCTACCGCGTCCACCGAGGCGATGACGGGAGTGCGCTGATCCTCGTTCATGGCCTCCGCCGTCGCCTTGGGCAGATCCACCGTCACGCCCGTCATGACCACGGGCGCGGTGGCGATGAAGATCACGAGCAGCACCAGCATCACGTCGATATAGGGCACGACGTTGATTTCAGCGACGGTGCGCGATTTGCGCCGGAGCCTCACGGCCATCAGTGCTTCCTTAACGCGGACGCGTCACGGTTTAAAGGGCTGCTCTCGCTTCCCGCTAAGGTTCTTCCCTCCGGGGCAGGGTTACCCGTCACGGAGGAAACACGGGCGCCGGGTGTCACGTAGCGCGGTCCCTCATTTAAGCGCCGGCGGCGCTCCTCTTCCTCGGCGGCGCTTAAGGGACGCGGTCCCACGCGGTACTGCGGCTCCCCCTGAGGCTCCTGAGCCTGCATCTGCGCGTTAAGACGCTCGCGCGAGGGTCCCACGCGGTACTGCGGGGCGGGGGAACTCTCCTGCATTCTCCGCTGCTGCGCCTCTAACTGCGAGCGCGACGGCCCAACCACGTAATGCGGCTCTTCCTTAGGCTGAGCGGCCCGCTGCTGCGCTAAGGCCGCCTTCTGCCTTTCCGAGGGACCCACGGCGTAATGCGGGCCGGAGGCGTTCGCGGACGCAGGATCTTCCGCCCTGGTCTTACCCGCCGCCCCGTAATTGCGCACCGCGGGATTTACGGCGCTCTCCTGTCTGAAAACCGGACGCTCCCTTAAACTCCCCACGCGGTACTGAGGACCGTCCCCTTCGCTCTTTGCGGCAGACGCGGACGTTTCCGCAGCAATTTTCGTCTCCTTACCTGCGGAGCTCTTACCGCCCACCTCGGAGAAGATGCCGGGATTGACGTGCGTCCCCGCGTTCTTTAAGGGCGCGTCACTGTATTCAAAGCTCTCGCGGCGGGCTGCGTTCTCGGGGAGGCGCGCCTCTTTGTCCTCGTCGGGACGGCGCGGGGGCACGGCCCCGCCCACGGGCACGGACGTCTCCGCGCTCCCCGCCTCCTTAGCGTCCTGCTCCCTTACGTAGGCAGAGGGCTCCTGCGTCTGCGGGGCGTAAGCCTCGCGCGGCAGGGAACGGATGGTGACAAGACGGCGGTTTAAGATGGTCGCGAACTCGTCCATGAAGTTTAAATAGCGGTTTTCAAAGGCGTCGAGGCGCGAGGCAAAGCGGTTATAGCACATCACCGCGGGAATGGCGGCGAAGAGGCCCATGGCGGTGGCGATAAGCGCCTCGGCGATGGGCGGGGCCACCATGGCGAGAGTGGCGTTCTTGACCGCGGCCAGGGCCACGAAGGCGTGCATGATGCCCCACACCGTGCCGAAAAGACCGATATAGGGGGAGATGGAGCCAATGGTGGCGAGGGTGGTCAGATGCGTCTCGAGCGTCTCCAGCTCACGGTTCGAGGCCACCTTCATCTGCCGGTAGGTGCCGTCCATGACCACTTCCTGCGCGGCAGGTCCCGAGGTCACTAAACGCACGAACTCCTTAAAGCCCGCCGCGTAAATCACCTCAAGACCCACGAGGCTGGCCTGACGCTTGATGCAGTCCTGGTAGAGGCTGTTTAAATCCACCCCCGACCAGAAGCGATCCTCGAACTCGTCGGCCTTCTGCCGCGATTTCTTGAACTGCACCGCCCTCTGAAAGATGATGGTCCACGAAATGACCGAGAGCGCCAGTAAAAACAGCATCACGAGCTGCACGGGCAGCGAGGCGTTAAACACGAGCTCGGTAAAGGATAAGGATCCGTTCTCCATGCTCACTTATCTCCTAAAGCGCTTTCAAGGGCGCGGTGAATGTAATCCTGCATCGGCGCGGGAATGGCCTTTAAGCCCCCCGTCGCCTTATCGACATAGGCGATGTCGCTTTCCATCTCAAAGAGCAGCTCGCCCTTTGCGTTGCGTACCTGCTGCAAAAAGGTCACGCTCACGCGCCGCGACTTCACGGGCACGCAGGAGACGGAGAGCAGATCATCTAAACGGGCGCTCTTTTTAAAGGTGGCGCTCATGCGGGCGATGACAAAGCCTTCCCCCAGGTGAAGAAGCTCCTCCTGGGAAACCCCGGCCCCGCGCAGCCAGTCGGTGCGCGCCCTTTCGCAAAAGCGCAGATAGCTGGCGTGATAGACGATTCCGCCGGCGTCAGTGTCCTCGTAATACACGCGGACGGGGATGGTAAAGGCGCTCACCTTGCCTCTCCTTGCATACGTTCAAATTTCTCTAAAGCCCTGTCTGTGGCCTTGCGTCCCGTGCGCGTTCTCTGCACGAAACCCTGCTGAATCAGATAGGGCTCCACCATGTTCTCCAGGCTCTCGCGCTCATAGCCCAACGAGGCGGCGAGACTTTCCACGCCCACCGAGCCACCCTTGAAATCCTTGACGAGGGTGGTGAGGTAGGCACGGTCAAAACTGTCAAAGCCGTCCTCGTCAATGCGCAGGATGGCCAGCGAGCGGCGCGCGGTCTCCAGGTCAATGACGCCCGAGCCTAAGGTCTCGGCGTAATCACGGCTTCTTCTTAACAGACGGTTGGCGACGCGCGGAGTTCCCCTGGCCCTGCGCGCAATTTCCATCGCCCCCTCCTTATCGATGGGGATGCGCAGTTTTTTAGCCGAGGCGCTGATAATTAAAAAGAGCTCCTCGGGCGTATAGAACTGTAACTGCAAAATAATGCCGAAACGGGCGCGCAGCGGCGAGGTCAGGGTACCGGCCTTGGTCGTGGCTCCGATGAGGGTAAAGGGCTGCAGCCCGATTTTAATCGAACGCGCTGAGGGGCCTTCGCCCGTCATGATGTCAATGGCGTAATCTTCCATCGCCGGATAGAGAAATTCCTCAATCACCGGAGAGAGACGGTGAATCTCGTCAATGAAGATAACGTCCCGGCGCTGTAAATTGGTAAGCAGGGCCGCCGCGTCGCCCTTTTTCTCAAGGGCAGGACCCGAGGTCTGCGAGAGACTCACGCCCAGCTCATTGGCGATGATATTCGAGAGCGTGGTCTTGCCAAGGCCGGGGGGTCCGAAAATCAGCACGTGATCGAGCGCCTCGCCGCGTTTTCTGGCCGCATTTAAGGCGATGGAAAGCTGTTCCTTGACCTCAGTCTGCCCGATATAGTCGGCAAGACGCTGCGGGCGCAGCGCCCTGTCCTCGGCCGCTCCTGAGCCCCCCATCTCGGCGACTAATTCCTCGACGGTCTTTTCAGGACGGGCCTCTTCTGCGATAAGGAGATTGTCCGCCACGATCCCGGATGCCTTCACTCCGCTCACTTATGGTTGCTCCTTAACATTAAGCTCAGGACCGCGCGGATAAGCTCCGCGGTATCCATACCCGCGGTATAGACGCTCTCAAGACAGCGCTGTGCCTCCTTTTCCTTATAGCCTAACGTGATAAGGCCTCTTAAGGCTTCCTCGCGCACCGCCTCAGCGCCGCTGTCAACGGTCTTCACGGGAGCTATCTGCACCTTTGTGCCTAAGGAGAGCTTTTCAAGACGCGTCTTCATCTCAAGGAGGATGCGCTCGGCAAGCTTCGGGCCCACGCCCGGCACCGGCTTAAAGGCCGCGGCATCGTTTCTTTCCACCACCGCGATAAATTCGGGGGCCGAAAAGGTCGAGAGCACCGCCATCGCCGTACGCGGCCCGAGTCCCGGAATACGGATGAGTTCCGTAAAAAGCAGTTTCTCGTCGGTGTCGGCAAAACCGTACAGTAAGGAGGCATCCTCGCGCACCACGTGGTACACGTAGACAAAACCTTCCTCCCCCGCATGCAGCGCCTGCAGGGCCTTAAGGGAGAGCTCCACCTCATACCCGACCCCGGCGCATTCGATAAGCCCCGTGATCCCGTTGAGCTGCAGCACCTTACCGCGTAAACTGCCTATCACCTGATTCTCCTTGCTTCAGAATGGTCAATTATACCCCGGCAGCCTAGCGCCGCCACCTGCCGTGCACCGCAGAGGCGGTTTTAAGGCCCAAAGCCCCCGTCACCCGCGCCGTGAAGCCATGACAGATGGCGCAGGCGAGAGCATCAGCCGCGTCCGCCTGCGGCGTGCCGTTGAGGCTTAAGATCTGCTTTACCATGTACTGTACCTGCACCTTCTGCGCCCCTCCCGTGCCCACCACCGCCTGCTTGATCTGCATCGGCGTGTACTCATACACGGCAAGTCCCGCATCCGCCGCCGCCACGATAGCCGCCGCCCTCGCCTCCGAAAGCTTCACCGTGGACTGCACGTTCTTGGCTAAAAAGGCCTGCTCGATGGCAAAGACCGAGGGCTGAAACTGCCCGATGAGCGTCGCCACCCCCTGAAAGATGGTATGCAGGCGGGAACTTAGCTCCCCGCGTCCGGCGTTAATGCATCCCGAACCGAGGTACCTGAGCTGCGGCCCCGTCATCGCCACTACCCCGTAACCGGTGGTGCGGGAGCCGGGGTCAATCCCCAGGATCACCTCACGTTGCGGCAGCGCCACCGTCACGGCGCTCTCCGTAGCTGCGTCTGTGCTCACGCTCTTTCCTTCAGGCATGCGCCACGGGCAGGCTGAACACGTCCTGCAGATCGCGCCGCTCACTGCCCACAAGGCGCATCCTGTCGGTGCATTCCCTGAGGTTTAGAGTATTATCGAGAGAACTTTCCTCGATATAGGCGTTGATATTCTCAAGATTCTGCTCGCGCCCGTCATCGACTATCTTATGCGCGCCCACCAGCGTCGAGGGAATGAGGCAGTAGAGTTTTTCCTCGGCCTTAAGCACGCGCACGCCGTGCCTTAACACCGCCCCCGAAGGCAGGGTCAGCTCAAAGTCAAAGCAATCCTCGCTTTTGAGGTTCAGCGTGTCGAGAGCGGCGCTCTGCGAGAGCTGTTCCACGCGATCCCTCTCTCCGGCCTCCACTCTCTGTCCGTTGAGGATAAACGCGTAGCGCCCTTCCGTATAACCAAAGGAGAGCGCCGTGAGAAAGGCCGCCCGCGCCACGTCGCTCTTACCGTCAAGGGCAATCAGCCGCCAGACCTCGCTGCCCTCTAAACCAACGCGCCATAAATACTGCATGTTCTGTCTTTATCCTTTAACTTACTGTGCCACATCGATGGTAAGGAAACCCCCGTCCATCCCCGGCCCTGACTTATCTTCGTTCCCCTCCCCGGAAGGAGCGGCGTTCTTATCCTGTGTCTCACCCGCTTCGGCCTTATCGGTCACCGTCTGCGTCACGGACACGGGGGGCTCTTTCCTGCCTTTGCCCCTGCCCCCGGTTTTACGCGCCTCCGGTTTTTTCTCAGTGACGAGCGCGCTTAAATCGGGGGCCTTAAGATAGCTCACATCGAGCATGGCCCACAGCGCGCCTAAGGGATCGCCTGACTGCGCCGCGCAGCCCATGTTGAAGAGAAGCTCCTCAAAGTTCACCGGCACGGTCACGGAGCGGAGCATGAAACGCGCCCGCGCCCCCTCCCCGAACAGCGACTCGAGATTGCAGAACGCCCCGTCTTCGTTATGTTCCATGTCATCGATAAGTTCGCTGGCGAAAATATCGTAATAGGCCGTGCCATCGAGCGTGAAGCCCAGCGCCTGACGCTGATCCTCAAGGCAGATGAGATTCTGCAGATTCTGATAGCGCATGCTCATGCGCGAGGTCATGATCCGCACCGGCGCGGGATCGCTTAACAGCGCGTGATCGTTATTGATGAGATCCATAAAGCGCTTTTCCACCGCGGTGGCGGGTTCCGTCAGGTGCGCGCGGAAGGCAAGCCACGTCGGCAGCCCAGACAGGTAATAGTGATAGCGCACCGCCGCGGCGAGGGGATCATAGCCCTTACTGTTCTGCAGCTGCTTATAGAGACGCAGGAAATCCTCACGCAGTTCATCGTTCTCCTTTCCAAGAACGTGATCATACGCTTCTGCCGTGCTCATGTTGAGGGCACTGAGGCGGGAAAGCCATGCATTCTGCGCCACCGCCACGTTCTCATCCATGCACACGCCCTGCGACACGCGGCGCAGCGAGCGCTCCGAGATGGACGCCTCCTGCGCAGGGAAGCGGCCCACGGGAAGATTATGCGCGCGGAAATACTGGAAAGATACCGGATAGAGCCGGGACAGATTGAGCTTTAAGGCCTCCTGCAGCTGCGCGCTCACGGTATAGGTACTCGAAGGCAATAAGGAGAGCATGCCGCTTAACAGAGCCGGAGCCTCCGCAAGAGAGGACCGCTTTAACTTCTGAATAATCTTCAGCAGCGTAGAGAGCCACGGCGCGGCGCGCAGCCTGACTCCATCCTCTCTGAGCTGACCCAGGATCACGAGGCACTGCATTTCCCCGGCGAAAGCGCCAAGGCGCAGGTAGGTATGCGCCCGCTCCGTATTCTCTGCAGCGTCAAAGATCTGATAGCCGAGGTAAAAGCCCATCGGGGAGCCGGCCTCGAGGGCCATCATGGCGAGGAGCTCCAGTTCCGAGGCCTTCTTTCTGTCAAGTTTCCACGGCGCATCCCCGTGCGCCATGCGCCACTGATCGCGGGCGGCTATCAGCTCCATGAGCCCGCTATAAGCGTAGGCCATGCCCACGCCGTTATTCGCCGCTACCGAAAGCAGCGCCCTTAAGCTATAGCGGTAGACCGCCGCTTTTTCCCCGGAAGCTCCCTGTAACTGCTCGCCAAAGGGGCTTTTATCCCAGGCAAGCGCCAGCCACGTCTCCATGCCGATGTGGGCCAGGGAGGGATCGGAGGGCATCTTTCTGACCAGCGCCTCGACAAACTCCGGGGTAAGCCCTTCATAGGCCCCGGTCACCATGCGCTCGCGAGCCGTGCAGTTCCAGGTATTCAACATGAAGCTGAAGTAGTAGCTCTTAAGCTTAAGCCCTAAGGGATCGCTCTCCTTAGGCGCTAAAATCTCCATCAGCCGCTCGGCATAGGGCAGCAGGCAGGCCAGCGCCTCCTTATGCAGGGTATACTCAGAGAGTTTCGGGGTGCCTAAATAGCCCGTCACCGAGGAGGTCAGCGAGGCCAGCATCGCCCGGCCCGTCCGCGCCTCACCCTTCCCATTAAGCCCGGCGGGCAGCTTAAAGCCCTCATCGTAAAGCACGGTAAGCTGCGCCAGATTATCAAGCAGACGGCCCGCGAACACCGGAGGCAGCACGTGAAAATGGAACACCATGCGCAGCGCGGCCAGATAGAGAGGCGATAAGGAAACCTTTCCGCCCGCTTTCAGGATCTCCTCTAACACCTCGCGTAACAGCAGCGAAGCCGTGGCCGTGAACAGCCCGTTCAGATCGGCAAACCCCGCCCCAAAGCGATCCGTATACGAAGCGAGCGAGGTCAGCGTATTTAAATAATTGGCGTAGGCGATAAAGAAGGGATTGCGCTCCTCGTCGATAAGCGACTCGCGGCTTACGCACGGCACCGGCACGAAGCGCCCCGTCAGCTGACTTTCAATATTGATAAGCGCGTTGAGATGCGCCGTCACGTGCTTTAAAGGCAGCGTGGGATCGTCAAGATCGAGCGTCACCTCCGAGGTCAGAAGCGTCAGAGCCGTCAGGGCATAGGGATGTCCGGTCGCGTGGGCGTAGAAAAGATACACCGTGCCCTTGGGCACGTTCTTTTTAAGGTTGCGCCCCGTCAGCAGATCAAGGCCGATAAGATAGGCCGCGTGCGGCGGCAGGCCAAAGAGAGTCTCATCGTAAAGCGCGCTTTTAAAATCCCCCGTGGTGCGCAGCGCCCCGTCGCAGAGGGAATAGAGAATGGAGCGCGGTTCATCGGCAAAGCGGTCCACCATGTTCTGTACCGTAGCGTAGCTCTCGGGCGATTCAGAAAAGGCATCCCATTCCGCGTCAAGGCCGCTTAAGAACGAGCTGTCGCTGCTTTCCTGCTCGATATCGAGGAGCAGCCATAAAAAGAGCGCCGCGGGATTGATGAAATCCTCCGCGTCCTCGCGCAGCTCCTGCTCCGCATGGCGCACCGAGAGACTTAAGTGATAGATGAGATTGAAATAGTAATAGGGCACGTAATGCGTAAGGTGCCGTTGTCCCACCGCAAAGCGCAGCTGCACGCGCAGCGAGCGTATGTCAAGCCTGCCCGACTCGGAACTTAACTCGTTTAAGAGCTCATGATGCTCGCGGAAGTCAGGATCCGTAAGCGCGGCGCGCACCAGCCGGACGCCCTTTTCCGGATCGCTTATCCTGGCGGAGTTTTGCAGTAAGGACAGGAAATCATCCACGGTTCTCCCCGTCACCTCGCGCTGAAGAGCCGTCTGCGCCTCGGCAGAGCCGTTCGCCCCCGCCACGTAGAGTAAGTGCAGGGCCTCATCGAAGGAGGTATCGCAGAGATAATCAAGATAGCTGTACTCAAGATAGCTGCGCGGCGCCTCCTTAGGCAGCGCGTCAAGCTGCTTTCTTACAAAGCTTAAAAAGCCCGTACCCTCAAAGAGCTGTTTGAGGGAAGCCCGCGTCATTTCCTGCACGGGCAGTCTGGCAAAGCCCCGCGCCTTGCCCCCGCGTGTCATCAGGTAATCTCCGGCCCGCCATTTGAGCACGCCATTGCGCGCCTTAGCAAGGAGTTCCTGCGCTTGGGCGTAGGTGGCCCCCGGATCGGGGAGCTGCGACTCGGTCCTGGCAAAATGCCCCACGCGCGCGACGATCTGCTCCATGACGCGGATGTATGCCAGCCCCGCTTCCCGATGCGCCTTGAGCACGCCCTCCGGTTCCTCGATAAGCCTATCGACGTTATCCAGGATCCCTGGCCTTTGCGGCAGTTTCTTTAACAGCGCGCGTATTTCCTTAAGGACGGCCTGATTTTCGGGGAATATAGCCATGGTAGCTCCAGACGTGATTAAGACCGCATTAGCTTACCACGTCTTCACCGTGAGCACTAAGCCCCCTCTCCGACTTCGTCTAGGGAGCGATCTCCACCACGTCCTCACCGGCCTGCAGATTGTCAATGCGCTCCCCGTTGATGTGCACTGCAGAGCCCGACACCTCAATGCGGGAGCTAAGCTCCCCGCCTTCCTCAAGGAGGATGCGGTTTTCAAGAGCCCGCTTAAGCTCGCGCTCGTAGGCAAAGGCCTCCGCCCCGTCCTCAACGATGGAACGCCCCGCCCTGAAGTTAAGCTCAAGCTTAAGATCGTTAAGGCCTCCCTCATGACTTAAATCCACCTCCGAGACGGCGTCTAAATGCAGTCGCTCCCCCGCGTGCTCAAAGGAAAACTCCCCAAGGCTCACCTTCAGAGGACGCGACATGCCTTCCATCAGGGCCGGGAAGTCCGAGCTGTCCTTCAGGCTTAAGGCCCTGCGTAAGGTCTCGATGAGATTGATACGCTCCACCTCACCCCTGAGCCTTAAATTCTCAAACAGGTACAGTGGCAGCGCCGCGCCCTCTTTCACGGACGGAAAGGCAAAGGCAAAATCGCCCGTCACGTCGCCCTTAAGGAGCCCCCGTCCCCGGTCGTCCTTATCCGTAAAGGCAAGACGGGTACCCACCCGCTTAAAGCTTAAGGCCTCGCGCAGCGTGGGATCGCGCACTTCCTCGTCGGGCCTGAAGCCTATCGCAAAAAGCGTGGAGATCTCCGCCTCAAGGGACTTAAAGTTAAGCTCCACAGCGTCTAAATAGGGCTTACGCTCCTCGATATAGGGCTTTAAGTTAAGATTAAGCCCCTCAAGGCGCGCCTTAAAAGACGGCTTGCCCGCGTAAAGCGTGTTTCCCGTGCAGTCAAAACCCGCGAAACTGAAATTAAGCGCCATATCCGTAAGCGAGGTGGCCGAGGCCCGCACGGAACTCTCCCCCATATAACACAGCCCCAGAGATAGCGGAAGATGGAAGGACGAGGTCCTGACCGCCACGTCCGCCCCGGGCGGCAGGGCCCGTACCTCAAAGGCCCCCGTATAGGTAATGGGCGTTAACTTAAAGCGCGCGAAGAGCTCCTGCATATTGCCCGCTCCCGCCACGGGCTCAAAGGCCCCGTGCACGTTTAAAGGCAGGATCCTTAACTTAAAGGCCGTCTCCCCGTTAAGCTTTTCCATTCCCGTAAGACTGCCCTCAGGAAGCGTAAGCTCCCAGTGAAACACGCCCTCGCGGGAGAAAAAGGAACTCTCCCCTGCCCTATAGTCAAGCTTGAGCTGCGGCACCCGCCGCTCCACCCGCGTAAGCAGGCTCTCAAGGCGGATATCAAAAAGATAACCGGCCACCCATACCTGCAGCGCGCAGAGAATGACGCCTAACGCGGCCACCGCGGTAAGTCCTTTAATGAGGGTACGGGCTTTAATCTTCATACTCTGCCTTAGCGACGGTCATCGTTCACACGGGCCAGTAAGGCCCCGCTTTCCTTTAGGAAGCTCTCCGCGCTGTCCCCGAAATAGGCGCGCGCCTCTAAAAAGCGTTCCTTAAAAGCCGCGTGATCCTTACGCCGCACGGTATCCAGTTCCTCGCGGATGCACTCAAGGTAACTGCCGATAAGCTCGGCATTGCGCTCCGAAGCCATGATGATATCGGCGTAAAGGCGCGGATCCTGGGCAAACAGCCTGCCCACCATGAGCAGCTCCAGATGATAGATGGGCGAGCTCAGGGCGAGAATGGAACGCAGATCGGGATGCACCCTGGCCAGAAAGAGTCCATAACAGTAAGTCGTGAAGTGTCTTAAGGCCTGAATGATGGACATGGCCTTATCGTGTTCCTCAGGATCGCAGTCCACCACCTTAGCGCCCCAGAGCCTGAACTGCTCCAGCAGGAAGGCGCTTTTCTCCGTGTCCCGGCCGCCTGCGTTCACGATCACCTGTTTGACCATGCCGCGGATATCCGGCCCGAACATGGGATGCAGCCCGAGCACCGGCCCCTTGTGACAGGCGAGCATCTTTTTCACGATGGGTCCCTTCACCGAGGTGATATCCATAAGGATGGTCTCCTTATCAAGGTAGGGGGAAAGCGTCGCGATCACTTCCTCGGTCACGTCAATGGGCACGCACACCATCACAGCGAGCGCCCCTTTTAAGAGTTCCCGGGCTTTCGCGTAATCATGATGGCCGAAAATGCGCACCGGATAACCCGAGGCCTCAAAATACTGCCGGAATATGCGCGCCATGCCGCCCTTACCGCCCACCAGCACCACGGGCTTTACCGTCTGTCCCGGGTGCTCCTTTAAGAAGGAGCAGGCAAAGTGTCTTTCCCCGCTTTCCTTATAGGACTCACGCAGGAGCCGCTTTAACAGATCCTCGATGAGCCCCTCGGGCAGGTGATGGGCGGCGGCGAGGCGGGCCCGGTCACTTAGGAGAAAATCCTCGCGGCTCAGCGAGCGCGATCCCTCACCGAGCTCTGCCTTGACTTTCGCGGCCCTGGCGACCAGATCAAGGCGTTCGCGGATCACCTCGATAAGCTTTAAATCCTGCCTGTCGATAGCTTCGCGTAACGCGGTAAGCTCCTCACGCGCCTTTGCATCCGTCATAGACTGCCTTATCCTTTAAACTTTAAGACTAACCGTCAATCTCGTCGAGGAAAGCCGGATCGATAAATTCCTCTTCTTCAGGCGCTAACGCCGCTTCCGGATGGACCTTGCCCTCGGAGTACATGAGGTAGATATCGCGCGTGGACACATAGGGATCAAAGGCGTTGTCCACCACGCCTTCCTGATCGATAAGCTGCGCGCGGGCGTGGATACCGTTGAGGGCCCACTGCGCCACGTTGACGTAGAAGGGGAAGAACATGAAGGGGATATCGTCAATGGTATCGCCGTGCAGTTCGCGGCCCGTCGTCGGGCCATAGAGCGGCACCATGATATAGGGGCCCTGCTCCATGCCGGCCCTGCCTAATACCGTGCTCATCTCCATGGGAGCCCCGTCAAGGCCCATGCCACCTGCCACGTCGATAAAGCCTAAGATACCCACGGTGCTGTTTATGCAAAAGCGCGTGAGGCTCTTAAGCGAGTCCCCGGGCTCCCCTATAAGCAGGTTATTAAGCGTGTTGCCAGGCTCATTTAAGTTTGACAGGAAATTACCCACTCCCGTCTGTACCGGACGGGGCAGGAGGGCGTAACCGTGCGCCACGGGACGGAGCACGTAACGGTCAAAAAACTCATAATTGACGTTCCAGCCCACCACGCGGTTCGGTGTCTCAAGCGTATCGATGGCATTGCCGGTTAAGAGCGAATAACCATAACTGTAATCGGCGTGATAGGCCGTGGCGTTTAACACCCGCGGCGTCATGGGATTGGGCGTGGAACGCGCCGCCTCGGCCACCGTTACAAAGCCAAGGGCGGCGATAAGTCCTGCGCACAGAGAAGAGTAAGAGCGCAACCTCGACATGGGACACCTCACTGACAGACTAAGGTCTGAGTCTTAGGCTGTCATTATAGAGTACCCACCTGCAAATTGCACCGCATGTTCTTTAAGCACGCCTCAGCGCCCGTCTGCCTGCAGAGCGCATCAGGGATTTTTCCTTTAGATAGGACTCCCTGAGCCTTTGTGCGGTCTCGTGCACGCTCTCGCGTCGTGGCACGGGGATAAGCTCTTTAAGCTTTTCCGGGGGAGGCAGGAAATGTCTTAGATTTACGGGTACGCTGGATGAGCTCATGCACAGGCGCACGCCGGAGGATTCTGAGGGATCCTGGAGCACATAATCGGCGTGAGCGTCGTTACCGCGCTGCAAAATAAGCCCTAAGGAGCAGTCCTCTTTGCGGGCCTTCAGATAGCGATCGAAGGTCATAAGATAGGCGGACATTTCCATGACGTAGAGAGGTCGCTGCGAGCCGCTTCTTATCATGCAGATAAGCGTACGCTGATATTTCGCGCTGTGCATAAGGAGCGCCGGGGCCACCGGCACCGGTTTTAAAAACAGCGGCGTATCTAAAGGCAGACGCCTAAAGGTGGGACTTTCCCTGGCAAAGAGCTCCAGCACTCCCTGAGCTGTCCGCTCCGTAAACCCCTGATCGGTGGTTTCCCTTTCTTCGGCTAAGCGAAACTCATTTTCGCGGAAGTTCATTTCCAGCGGGGTGAGGGGGACTGGCGGTGCGCACTTAGGCAGGACAGTCTCTCTTCTCTTAGTTTTACGCTGCGTCCCGGACAGCTGCGCAAAAAGAGTGTCGACCTGATAGCCGATCGCGTTCCACCGCGCATATTCCGGAGAAAAAGAAGCTGCTGCCGGCTTATCCATAAGACACACCCTTTTCTTTGCCTGTCCAGACTTTCATTGTAGTCAGAGGCGAATAGAGGCGTTGTGGAGCACTTCACAAAGTGAAGTTA
>DVOQ01000063.1 GCA_018713485.1 Candidatus Avisuccinivibrio pullicola | reverse complement strand
CCCTGCTCTACCGACTGAGCTATCAGGCCAGGCAACGGCGGCTATTAAACCATTTACTTTGATCCTTGTCAAATAATTTTTGCAAGATTTTTACCGCCCCTATCCAGAGGGTCTAAACTGAAAAGCTCCCTGCCTCTTTTGCGTACTCTAAAAACAGCGCGGCCGGAGCAGATCCCCGGCCGCAGCTTTCCTGTGTCCGTGCAGACTAAGCCTTGCTCTCTTCCTTAGCAGCAGCCTCGGGCGCCTGCTCCTCAGACTGACTGTCAGGAGACATGGCCTTAGCCGCTTCAGCCGTTTCCTCTGCCTCGGCGGGAGTTGCCTCATGCTTTAACTTACCGCAGCAGTCCTTGTACTTCTTACCTGAACCGCAGGGACAGGGATCATTGCGTCCCACGGAATGCTGTCCCGAGGCGGCCTGTTCAAGAGCCGCAAGACGGGCAGCCTCACGCTCCTTTAAGATGCGGGCTAATTCCTGCTGCTGCTCGGGAGTGAGCTGCGGGCGGATCTGGAACTGCACGCGGGATAAAGCACGGATCACCTGATACTTGAGGTTATCGAGCATCTTGGTGAAGAGATTGAAGGACTGGATCTTGTACTCGTTCTTGGGATTGCGCTGTGCGTAACCCTGAAGGCCGATACCCTGGCGCATGTAGTCCATGGCGGCTAAATGCTCCTTCCAGAGCATGTCCATGCACTGCAGCATAATGCCCTTCTCGATACGGGACTGATTCTCCTTACCGATCTCGGCGCACTTCTTATCATAGAGCTCCTGGGCACGGGCTACGACGCGCTCGCGGATCACACTCTCCACGACGTGGGAGTCCTCGTCTACCCACTTTTTGACGGGGCAGTCCACGAGGAACTCGGAGGCGAGACGCTTCTCTAATTCCTCAAGCTTCCACGTCTCAGCGAGGGAGTTGGGCTCAATGTATTCGTCAATGACGCTGTTAAACACGTCCTCGCGGATGGTGGTGATGGTCTGACCGATATCCTCACCCTCTAAGAGCGCGTTACGCTCCTCGTAAATGACCTTACGCTGCTCATTGGCGACGTCGTCGAACTCAAGGAGGCTCTTACGGATATCGAAGTTGCGGGTCTCAACCTTACGCTGCGCCGACTCGATGGCGCGGGTCACTAACTTGTGCTCTAAAGGCTGACCGTCTTCCATACCCATGCGCTTCATGAAGGCCTTGAGTTTCTCGGAACCAAAGAGGCGCATCAGATTGTCATCCATGGAGAGATAGAAGCGCGAGGAACCGGGATCGCCCTGACGGCCGGAACGGCCGCGTAACTGATTGTCGATACGGCGTGACTCATGACGCTCGGAGCCGATGATGTGCAGACCGCCGGCGGCGACCACGGCGTCGTGACGCTTCTGCCACTCGTCCTTGATCCTCTGCACTTCCTTAGGATCGGGGTTGGGACCTAAGGCATCGATCTCGGGCTTATAGTTACCGCCTAAGAGAATATCCGTACCGCGGCCGGCCATATTGGTGGCGATGGTCA
Source organism: Candidatus Avisuccinivibrio pullicola (assembly GCA_018713485.1). Lineage (GTDB taxonomy): Bacteria > Pseudomonadota > Gammaproteobacteria > Enterobacterales > Succinivibrionaceae > Avisuccinivibrio_A > Avisuccinivibrio_A pullicola. Next base: position 2,636 of record DVOQ01000063.1, on the reverse strand, counting down.
CGGTGCCGGGGCGTCCGGCCTGTGCCACGATGTGAGCTTCCTGCTCGTGGAACTTGGCGTTCAGGACCTGATGGGGGATCTTCTCCTTATCTAAAAGGTGCGAGAGCTTCTCGGAGTTCTCGATGGAGATGGTACCCACGAGGACGGGACGGCCCTTTTTGACCTGCTCCTTGATGTCCTCGATAATGGCGTGGAACTTCTCGGCCTCGGTTAAGTAAATGAGATCGGGCAGATCCTGACGGATCATGGGCTTGTTGGTGGGCAGCACCACGGTCACTAAACCGTAGATCTGCTGGAACTCGTAAGCCTCGGTATCGGCCGTACCGGTCATACCGGCTAGCTTGTCGTACATGCGGAAGTAGTTCTGGAAAGTGATCGAGGCTAAAGTCTGATTCTCGGACTTAATCGCCACGCCTTCCTTGGCCTCCACGGCCTGATGCAGACCGTCCGACCAGCGGCGGCCTTCCATCTTGCGGCCAGAGTGCTCATCAATGATGACCACCTCGCCCTTGTCCACCACGTAATCGACGTCGCGCTTAAATAAGGAGTGGGCGCGCAGGGCCGCCATCACGTGATGCAGTAACACGATATTCTGAGAGGAGAAGAGCGAGTCACCCTCGCGCAGTAACCCCTTTTCGCGGAGTAATTCCTCAACGTAGAGCTGTCCGCGCTCAGTGAGGTAAGCCTGACGGAGCTTTAAGTCCACCGTGAAATGACCGTCGCCGTGCCAGTCCTCGGTGTCTTCCTTATCCTGCTGCTTTAACTTGGGAATAATGGTATCCACGGTGCGGTAGAGCTCGGAGCTGTCCTCGGCCGCGCCCGAGATGATAAGCGGGGTACGGGCCTCGTCAATTAACACCGAGTCCACCTCGTCCACGAGGGCGTAGTGGAGATGACGCTGCACGCGCTGTTCCTTGGTGTAGGCCATGTTGTCGCGCAGGTAGTCAAAACCGAACTCGTTATTCGTGCCGTAAGTCACGTCACAGGCGTAGGCGGCCCGCTTGCTGTCGGCGTCCATGCCGGGGATATTGCAGCCCACCGTCATGCCCATGAAGGTATAGAAGGGACGGGACCAGTCCGCGTCACGGCGGGCGAGGTAATCGTTAACCGTCACTACGTGCACGCCCTCACCGCCTAAGGCGTTGAGGTAACAGGGTAAGAGCGCGGTAAGGGTCTTACCTTCACCGGTCTTCATTTCGGCGATCTGATTGTGATTTAAGACCATGCCGCCCATGAGCTGCACGTCAAAGGGGCGCAGGCCTAAGGTTCTCACGCTGGCCTCGCGCACGGCCGCGAACACCTCCGGCAGGAGGCGCTCTAAATCCTCTCCGCCTTTGAGCCTTTCCCGGAATTTAGCTGTAAGTTCCTTAAAGTCTTCGTCCTTTAACGCCTGAAACTTCGGTTCAAGGGCATTAATCTGCTTTACGACTTTGCTTAATTTCTTGATGGTGCGCTGATTGCTGCTGCCGATGATTTTGGTGACTAAAGCGGAAATAAACATAATGGTTATGGTTCTGGTTAAAAATCAATGAGGCACATTATAGACCAAAAGCCGTCTCAGACGGCCAGTGGTATGGTCTTAAGCCTCACAGAAGGATGTTTTAGCAGGGGTTTAGACCGTAAGTTCGATGATGTTGCCTTCAAAGCAGGCCAGACAGCTTTCGTAATAGCCGTCACCGGTAACGCGCGGACCGCTTAAAAGCCTGCACCCGTCCTTAACGAGTTCCTCAGTGAGCTCGTCCACGCGGTTACGCGAGCCTAAGGCGATAGCCAGATGCACGAAACCCACGTCCCTGTCACTCATCTCCCTTAACACCATGTCGGGGCGGTTCATGAGCTCAAGGCGCGTGCCCGAGTCCTCAAAGGCAAGAAAATAGGAAGAAAAACCGGTACGGTCATTGTGATAGAGGGCTGAAACCTTAACCCTGAAATGTTTTAGAAAAAACGCTTTTGCCCCTTCCAGATCCTTTACATACAGGGCCACGTGCTCAATATGCATAAACGCCTCGCAACATTACAACGCCGCTTATTTTAGGTTCAGCGCTGTACCCTGTAAAAAAGCGCGTTACCGTTTTGTGATCGGATCCACTAAAGCACGTGCTGCAGGCGCTGCCCCAGATGCAGACCGAACATCACCGCGCTAAGGCACAGGGTAAGCGTCGCTCCCAGATAGAGGAAGGCCGCCCCCTTATGACCCGTCATGAGGAGGGACAGGGTCTGCGAGGAAAAGGTCGAGAGCGTCGTGAAGCCGCCGCATACTCCCACGGACAGAAAAAGAAGCAGACTGTCGCGGGTAAGACTCATGGCCAGACCGATGAGAAAAGAGCCGAGGAAATTGGCCGCGAAGGTGCCTAATGTGGCGTGCACGCCTAAGCCTGCTGCCAGAAGAGAAAACGCATAACGGAGACAGGAACCGAGCGCCCCGCCTGAGGCCACGATCAGAAACTCACGCCAGTGTGCCATGGAAAACAACGGAAAAATGCAGGCTCTTAAAACAAAAAAAGCGCCTCAGGCGCCGTCTCTTCCTGGAGCGGGCAACGAGGTTCGAACTCGCGACCCTAACCATGGCAAGGTTATGCTCTACCAACTGAGCTATGCCCGCATCAGGAAAGGTTTCAATCTGGAGCGGGCAACGA
>DVOQ01000062.1 GCA_018713485.1 Candidatus Avisuccinivibrio pullicola | reverse complement strand
GGCCGGAGCTTTTAGAGGGCATTGAGCACATTCAGATCGTCGCCTGCGGCACCTCCTATCACGCAGGTCTCGTGGGCAAGTACTATTTAGAGGAACTCGCGGGGATTTACACCTCCGTCGAAATCGCCTCGGAGTACCGCTACCGCCATCCCGTGGTGCCTAAAAACTCCCTCTTTATCTCCATCTCGCAGTCAGGCGAGACGGCGGACACGCGCGCCGCGCTCACCCTCGCCAAATCCTTAGGCTTCAAATCCACCTTAGCCATCTGCAACGTGGCCAATTCCTCCCTGGTGCGCGAAAGCGACATGGTACTCCTGACCCGCGCGGGTTCGGAAATCGGCGTCGCCTCCACCAAGGCCTTTACCACGCAGTTACTCGCCCTGTTACTTATCACGCTGCGCCTGGGCCGCGACAATGGCCGCATCAGCGCCGCGCGCGGGGCTATGTTAGTGGAGGCGATCCGCTCGCTGCCTGCTCTTACCGGGAACGCCTTAAAGAGCGATCCGGAAATCCTGCAGATCGCCCCCGAGTTTGCCGGCAAGGAGCACACCCTCTTCCTGGGACGCGGCCCCATGTTCCCCATCGCCCTTGAGGGCGCGCTCAAGTTAAAGGAGATCAGCTACATCCACGCCGAGGGCTATGCCTCGGGTGAGTTAAAGCACGGACCTATCGCGCTCATTGACGCCGACATGCCCGTCGTCGTCGTGGCCCCCGACAATGATCATCTCTCGAAGCTCCTCTCCAATGTCGAGGAGGTGCGGGCCCGTGGAGGCATGCTGTATATCTTTGCATCGGAAGGCGTCGTCATCCCGCCCTCGCCCTCGACGCGCGTCATCACCATACAAAGCGGGGATACGCTTCTCGATCCCCTGCTCTTCACCGTGGCCCTGCAGCTCCTCGCCTATCACGTCGCCGTCATTAACGGCACGGATGTCGATCAGCCGCGCAACCTAGCCAAATCTGTAACTGTTGAATAAGTTTTAGGAGTTTGTCTGTGAATTCTGAAATATTTGTTGCTATTCCGGCAAGATTCGCTTCAACTCGATTCCCCGGTAAACCTCTTGCCATGATTGGTAAACAGCACATGATTAACCGCGTGTGTGAACAGGCACTTAAATCAACTGCACGACGCGTATACGCTTGCGTGGATGATGAAAGAGTTGCCTTTGCTTTGGAGGGTATGGATGCGGTGGATATCTGCATGACCTCACCCTCCGCGAGATCAGGTACCGATCGTATCGCTGAGATGATCCGCATTAAGGACCTTCCCTTAGACTCGGTGATCGTCAACGTGCAGGGAGATGAACCTTTAATCAATCCTCGGCATATCAATCAGGTAGCGGAATTGCTTGTGTCCTCGGGAGCGGATATGAGTACGCTCTGTTTCCGTATTGATAATGAGAAGGATCTCTTCGACCCCTCCTGTGTGAAGGTGGTGATGGACAGCAAGGGTTTTGCCCTGTATTTCTCCAGAGCTCCGATCCCGTATGAGCGTGACAATTTCATGCACCATAAGCCATTTAGCTTTAATCACTATCATCATATCGGGATCTACGCCTATCGGGCAAAGACGGTACTGGCTTTTGCGGACATGGAGCAGTGTGAGTCGGAAAAAGCCGAGTCCCTGGAGCAGTTACGTTTACTTAATGCGGGGATGAAGATAGCGGTAGGGATCACGAATGAACCGCCCGAGACGGGAGTGGATACGCCTGAGGATCTGGAGCGCATAAACGCCTTACTGCGTGAAAGAGGGGAGATCTAAGCATGGTTAATGTGGAAAATGATGAAGCCGTAAAGGAAGATTCTGAGGTGAAGCACGTGAAGGTAGGGAGCTTTGAGATCGGAAACGATCTGCCTCTGACCATCATCGGTGGCCTCAACGTCCTTGAAGATTATGATTTAGCCGCCCGCACCTGTGAGCAATTCGTGAAGGTGACGGAGAAGCTGAAGATGCCTTACGTCTTTAAGGCCAGCTTTGACAAGGCTAACCGCTCCTCGCTCTACTCCTACAGAGGCCCCGGGCTTAACGCGGGCATGCAGATCTTCGATAAGCTCAAGGCGGAGTTTAACGTACCCATTATCACCGACGTCCATGAACCCTATCAGTGCGACGTGGTCGCCTCCCACGTGGATATCCTGCAGCTGCCGGCCTTCCTTGCCCGTCAGACCGACCTGGTCACTGCCATGGGTAAGACCGGCAAGGTCATCAATGTGAAGAAGCCCCAGTTCATGGCACCCGCCCAGATGCACAACGTCATGGTCAAGTTCCACGAGGCCGGCAATGATCAGGTGATGTGCTGCGAGCGCGGCGCGCAGTTCGGCTATGACAATCTCGTGGTGGATATGTTAGGTTTCGGCGTCATGAAAAAGGTCACGGGCAACGCCCCCATCATCTTTGATGCTACGCATTCCCTGCAGTGCCGTGATCCCAATGCCGAGGCCTCCGGTGGCCGCCGCTCGCAGGTGCTGGATTTGGCCAGGGCCGGCGTGGCGGTGAAGATCGCCGGCCTCTTCATTGAGACGCACCCCGATCCGGATCAGGCTAAATGCGACGGTCCCTCGGCCCTGCCCTTAGATCTGCTGGAGCCCTTCCTTACGCAGATTAAGGAACTGGACACGCTCATCAAGTCCCAGAGCGAGCTCTGCATACCTTAGATAAGCGCTCAGACAATATGAGTGAGACACTCCACAGCTATGGTGAGTTTAAGCAATTCAATGGTGAGTAAATGATGGATATGAAGCATAGTCTTGATTTTAAGGACATTGCCGCTTCGGTCTTTAGGGAAGAGGCGGAGGCGCTACAGGCGTTAGTTTCACAACTGGATGACTCCTTTGCTAAAGCCTGTAACCTCATTTTAAACTGCAAGGGTAAGACCATTCTGACTGGTGTGGGTAAGTCAGGACACGTGGCAACTAAGATCGCCGCCTCGCTCGCGAGTACGGGATCTCCTGCTTTCTTTGTCAGTGCCGGAGAAGCAGCGCATGGCGATCTGGGCATGATCGATGAAGATGACGTGGTGATCGCGGTATCCAATTCCGGTGAAGGTTCGGAACTTAAGGTGATCATTCCCATCTTAAAGCGCCGCGGGATCCCCCTCATTGCGATCTGCGGCAAGGCTACATCCACATTAGGTAAAAGCGCGGACGCTTTTCTCTCGGCTTACGTGGAGCGGGAGGCCGGTCCTTTGAATCTAGCACCCACTTCGTCCACTACGGCAGAGATGGCGGTAGGGGATGCTCTCGTGGTCGCTCTCGTTGAAGCACGCGGTTTTACAAAGGAGGATTTCGCCAAATCGCATCCCGGTGGCGCTTTAGGCCGGCGCTTGCTCGTGCACTGCTCGGATCTGATGCACGTAGGCGAAAGGATACCTGTCGTTAAAGAGAACACGACTATTGAGGAGTCCCTGTTTGAGATGACCCAGAAGGGGCTTGGCATGGTGGCGGTTCTCAACGATGCGGGCTTTTTAGCGGGGATCTTTACCGATGGAGATCTAAGACGAGCCTTAGGTAAAGGCTATACCATGCAGGAGCCGGTATGTAAGGTCATGACAGCTGACTGTCAGACCATTGAACCGGATGCCAAAGCTGCCGAGGCGATCGTGCTCATGCAGAAAAAACAGATCACTTCCTTACTGGTGACTGATCCCCAAAGAAGGCTCTTGGGCGCCTTTAACATGCAGGATCTGCTTAAAGCGGGGATCGTGTAAGCATAGTTGGATCTTTAAGGTGATTACGGCCAGTCAAAAGAAATAACAGTTTCAGAACTGACTCTTTATGATTTTTAAGGAGATTTTTTCACGATCAGATCAATTCAGTTGATATATCTATTTTAACTGAGACAGTGTGAAAAAATTTCTTAATAGTTATGATTTCAACAATAAATGGTGTATAGTATATGTGTCATAAGACACATGTGCTGTGTTTTAGGAAACTTTCAGGTTTTATGAGACTACTTATTTATTTAAGAGGTAATTAATATGGCAAAAAATGTAGCCCATATGTCCGAATTTAGAATCGGCTCTGTAAGCAACCGTTCACAGTTCTACAACGAACATACGGGCATTTGGTATAAGCGGAACACCGAGACCGGTGAAATTATGGGAGGTAAAAAAGATGGAACCCCATATAAAGGGGTTCGCAAAGAAAAAATATAAGTGAATAGAATCCTTAACACCCTAGCTGTAGGTTAGGGTGTTTTTTGATTCCTCTTAAATCTACCACATCACTTTCCCTAAAGATACCCCTTTTTTGCTCTTGTATTTCTCTCCTATTAGGCAGACAATACCCACATGGTTCAGAATTTTGGGATAGATGCGCGTAGGTTTGGGTAGCTCTCCATCTTTAGACCGTCATTGCACAGCAGTTTTTAGGTAATTATTTTGCCCCCTTTCTGCTGTGCATAACCTTATATTCCGATCTTCTCTGTCGAAAAAGTCAAGCTCTTTTTGTTAAATTTGTGTGATAAGGATCACGGCTTAATATTGGCCCTGGTCCCGGGAAAGATTCTCTGCTAACGTCAGATAAGAGTGTTTAGACGGAGAGCTGACCGGTGAACGATACCGCACATACCGACCTTCCCGATGAAATGGATCAGTGGGCGCTGATTGCAAAGCGCATGGAAATATCCGCCCACGGCGGTGCCGGGAAACTGCACAGGGAACCTGAAATCCGGACCTTTTCCATAGGGTTCCACGGCATGGCGGCGGCTGCATTCGATATCCTTGGCCTTGAGGAGCTGATTGACCGGAAGCTCGGCAAGACCTCATCCAATTTCAGCATCAACTCAGGAGCCATGGTCAAGTCCATGGTCATGCAGCTGCTGTCCTCGCCCTATCAGACGGTCTACCGTACCGGCGAGTACTTCGCCATGACACCTCTCTGCGCGCTTCTTAACGCCGACGTGCAGCCGCGCGACCTCGGGCGTACCACTCTTTCCCGTCTGCTTGATGCCATTGCAGATTACGATCCGAGACGGCTCTTTACCGAATGCGCGTCGCAGGTATGCACAAGGCTCGGTGTCAACGTAAGCGAGGTGCATGTTGACAGCACTTCCTTTCACATGGACGGTGAGCCAAAGCAGGACGACATGTCCGAACTTAAAATCACCCACGGTTACAGCAGGGACCACCGTCCTGACCTGCCACAGGTCATTCTTCTGGGGCTCGTGGACGGTATCACCGGTCTGCCCGTCTACTCCCGCTCCGTCAGCGGCAACGTTAATGACAAGACCTCGTTCTTTGAGATGATCCGTGAGGACTGGCCAATGCTGGCGGAGATGTTTGACGATCTTAAATATCTCGTGGGCGACAGCGCGCTGTTCACCGCCGATATCCTGGCCGAAGCGCGGAAGCACGGTCTGCATGTTGTCTCAAGAGTGCCGGATAAGCTTGAAATGGCGCAGGAGTGCTTTGACGGAACCCGTTCCGGAGAGTCTGCTCCCGTCTACGTCAACGAGCCTGACGGACCTGTGGCCGCGTGGTGCGGAACCGCTAAGGCAGGAGAAACCACGGTAAGGCTGATGCTCGTCAGCAACGGCTCCATGCGTGAAAGCAAGATGAAGACGGCAAGGCGCCGTGCGGCAAAGGAGCTTAATGAGCTGGGTAAAAAGCTCAGGAAACTCAGAACCAGTCCCGCAAAATGCAGGGCGGATGCCGAAAAGAACGCGGGCGAAATCATCAGGAAGTGCCGCTTCTGCAAGGTTGAAGATCTGCGCTATGAAGACGTGCTTAAGTACAGAAAGCCCGGTCGTCCAAAGAAGAACGCACCCCCTGAGGACTTTGAGACCGTAGCCGTCAGGGTATATGCCGTAGCCTCCGTCGATGAGGACAGGATTGAGGAGTGGGTGGCCAGTGAAATCCGCTACGTCATTGCAACCACCGACACGAAGCGCAAATGGAAGATGAACGAACTGCTGGAGACCTACATGCGTCAGAGCGTCATTGAGAGAGCCTGGCGTACTGCCAGGGACCCTTCCGTTATGCTTGATGCCATCTATCTCAAGACCCCCCGCCGCATCACGGCACTCATGTGGATTATGTCCCTGAGCCTGCTGGTGCACGCAGCCATTGAATACCGGTTAAGGCAGGCTGCCCCGGAGCTTAATCTGCACGGGCTTGATCTGCTTGCCGAGCTTGACGGTTCAGGCGTTAGGGCATGGGAGGATGAAGACGACGATGCTGCCGAAGCCATTGCCAGCACTGAGGAACTGCTTGAGTTTGAGGGGTCATGGCACAGAGATCCCGAATACGGAAAGAGGCTGACGCTGAGACGACTTAAGCAGTACATGCTCAACAGCAACATCCAGCTGACGGTAAGGGGTCGGAGCGTGGAAATCTCCGGTGTCACCGACACTCTCAAAGGGCTTCTTTTCAAGATGGGGCCGGAGTGGTGCCGCTATTACATGGACAGTACCTACACTTATGAGAATGTGACCTCCTACTGTGCCGCCAGGGATGATCCGGCGGCATAACCCGTTAGCACGGCAGTTATCCACTGGAAATACATAAAGAAATAATTCCTAAAAAACTGCTGTGCAATGACGGTTTAGAGCAAGGAATGCTCAGGGAGCTGATTGAGTGCGCGTGATGGGGTTAATCAGGGCGTTACGGGTTGATAACAGCGCTAGGCGGCAGGCTAAAGTGACGTGAGTCGTGTAGTTTTGGCCCGTGTTCAGGGTAAGACCTTACCTGACACCCGTTTGTACGACTTTTAAAAATAGCGCGGTAAACAAAACAAAGGAGTGATCTATGCGAAACAGGCTCATGTTTTTCTCTGTGGCACTGAGCCTTGCCCTGTTCCTTAGCGGCAGTACGCTGCAAGGTGAGACAACACCCGTGGTCATGAAAGTCACTCAACCCACGGAAGGTATCGTGGGCAGTGACAGGGCGGCATGTGGCGAGACCTGGAACGCGGGTAACACCGGCCATGAGACTGATATCCAGGCTTTGCCATCGGGCAAAGCAGGACAGTGTAGCTTTACCTTAGAGGATCCGAAGGCTTCTGCGGAGGCGGAGCGCGATTACCTTTATTCACTGCTGGCGATGTGCGTGGTAAGACATGACTGGCAGTGGCTAGAGGAAACGCGCGGGCACAATATCGGCTCGGTGCTAGTGAAAAACGCGACGGGGGAGGTGGCGTATTACGCGCGCAACTCTAACCGCGTTCTCACTAATGGCTCACAGCATGGGGAAGTGAGGCTCGTGACCAATTTCCTGAAGTGTGAGGGGGAAGGAACGTATCTTAAGGACTACACGCTCTATACAACCCTGGAGCCGTGCATGATGTGCGCGGGAATGCTGACCATGACACAGTGAGTTTTCTACTTAAGACCGATCACCTGTTCTATTTCCATCGATCACTGCCGATCACCAAAACGCCAATTTAGAAACTACACTCTACTGACTTTTCCACTATCACTGATCACTTGCTTTTACACAACTCTTTTCCACTAACATCGATCACCTGTGTTTACTCTGACGCTTTTCCTTTACCGTCGATCGATTCGTTCTGGCCGGTTTATCTGCTAACACTGTCACTTAGTAAGCTGCACTATCAGGAGTTAGAGCATCGCTTAAATGTTCGCAGCGCACTTTGGACGTAATAACTGGAAATGCGGCGCTGCGTAAGGGCTCAGGTACCGGGGTGATTTCTTCCTTCAAAAGCCGTTGGATGTTAAACCGCGCACGATTCATGCCGTAAGATCTCTTAAAGTGCGGGATGCGGCGCAGATCATCTCCTCAGTAATGAACCTCTAAGTCTGAGAACAAAGCTGCACTCTTTTGACCTTTAGCAAAGAGAGGTTTTAACCGATCGGGGTGATCGATGGAAATAGAACAGGTGATCGCTGTTAAGTCCTAAATTTCGGGGGGAAATGTATTAACGAACTCCCCCGCGATCGCTAACTCTGGCCGGGACCGGTCTCTGAGCTCTCTTTAGTCTCTTCCTTTTTCTTCGGCGGACGTCCTCTCGGGCGTCTGGGCTTCTTTTTCCTCTGTGCCATCTCAGCCTTAGTGGCCCTGCGCTTAGGCTTTGCCGTGTACGTATCCTTAAGCCCGAGCTTCTTAGCCACGTCGCGGTCGACGATGAGACTCATCTCCGAAAGGGTTATTCCGGGCACGTCCTTTACCATGTGCAGGGAGCCGTCTCCTCTGAGCTCGACCTGCACGAGGTTAAGCGTGTAGGTGAGGTGGCGGAAGCTGTGCCCTCCCTGTCTCAGCATCTCTCTGGTGCGGGAGAGAATGAAGCGCCTGATGACAGCGGAAAGAAAGAGCACAAAGAACCTGCCTTCGAGGGCATCGTCACTGTGGACACGCAGGGGAGAGCCGCAGTCGTCGGTCTTGAGGCAGTTGAAGAGCTCCTCGTCGATTTCGCGTGAACGGCAGATCTGAAGTGCCTTCTCACTGTCCAGGCACGCACCCGGGGAGGAGAAGAGCGCAAAGCAGCCCATGCGCGCCAGCCGGTCTTCCACCGCATCCTTATCCATGATCCAGTGCCCGTTTTTACCCTTCTCCCTGTAAAAGCAGGAGGCTGCCTCACGGCAGGGGCCGAAGTCGGGCATGGCGTCATGCTCCTGAGCGTACCTGCGGCAGAAAAGCACCCGTGACGAAAACGAGGCCCTCTGACGTCCGCTTTCGGCCTCGTTGCGGTAGAGGTGGAGCCTCAGCTTCCTTCCCTTCCACTCATAGTCCGAGGTTTCGGCAAAACAGGTTTCCTCCGAGAACGTTCCGTCGCGCCTCAGGTCGGAGACGCGGCTGTCAAACGGGAAATACTCCCGCTTCCCGAACTCCGTGAGCTTCTCCTTCACCTCCTTAAAGGAGCATGGCGCGCCCATCACGAAGTCAATGCCCGATTTCATGAGGCCGTCAATGTTGTCCCCCGAGGCAAAGCCCCTGTCCATCACTGCCTTGACCCCCTTAAAGCCGTGGCTCTTAGCGGTGTCCATGACCTTAAGCAGCGCGGTCTTATCCGTAAGCGGGCCGCTGTAGTGCTCATAGAAGATGGGCATGCCGGTGACGGTATTGGTAAACAGCGCGTAGTTGACCTGCGGCAGCGGCGGCCCGCCGTGGGTATAGCCGAACTCGGCCTCGATGATGTTCCTGGCCTGAGTGGGCAGGGCGGTGACATCGTAGGCGGCGGTGTCGTGTCCGGCGGCAAGCGGGATCCACCGGTCAAAGAAGGCGTTAATCTGCTCCTTCCTGATCCCTTTAGAGAGCAGTTCCGACGCTCCCTGTTTAGTCAGCCCCTGAGCGCCCTTAAGCACGTTGTGCACCACCGAGTGCATGGCGAGATCTTCGGTGGAGGTGTAGCCCGCGCAGTAGTGCGTGGCAAGGAAGGCAATCTGATGGGCCTTGGTCTCGCCGAAGGCCCCGGTCAGGAAGGGCATGGCCCCGCTTCTCTCAAGGGCGGCATAGGCCATGAGCGCAAACCCGGGGAAGATCTGCGAGCCTTCCTTATAGACGGCAGAGCCCGGTCTGCCGGCTTTTGAGATCTGCGCGTAGTCAATCTCCGGCAGTTCAAGCCCCATAAGTCCGTAGTAGGTCTCATTGGGATACATGCGGGTGCAGTCAGGCGCGCTGCTGACCAGTCTTCCGATGAGCTTTCTTGCCGGACTGGACTTTCCCTCTACGGGAATGAGCCTGTAGCAGTAGGTGATCGTGCCGCGTTTCCACAGGGCAATGCCCTGTGCCGGCACGTCAACCTGCGTATTGAGAAGAAACATGACTGCCACCGCATTTAATACATTTGATCTATTAAATGTATTAAATCAAAAAGCGAAGAAAACACAATCCACCAGAGCGGAAATAACTGTTATACAGGGATTTTTCAGAATTGAGGGGTAGGACTGATGTCAGATAAGTGCAGGACCGGGGTCACTTAATACATTTCCCCCGAAATTTAGGACATAAGGAAAGAGCGACCCGATCTTGATTCTCCCTTTATCTTTGTCAGCAACAGCCCGTCCCACCCCGAAAGGGTCTGCGGAAGAACGGCACTGAACTTCAGACTGTTTCATCTTACAGGCAGACGCTGCGGCACTCACATTCTGAGAAGAACCTTTGCCTCGTCACTGGTTAGATCAGCTGCAACTGATCCGGTCCTCGTGGCATTGGCCCTCGGGCATTCGGGGCTGGCAAACATCTCTAAATATCTTGATACGGATAATGACCGCATGGCAGAGGTTCCGCTGACACTTGACGGTCTTGAGTATACGGGGAGGATGCTGTGAGTTCCGGAATTATTGAATATCCGTACAGTTCACGTCTTGCACCGCATATTAAAAACTTTGTGGACTCAAAGAGATCATCGGGATTTATTTACAACACCGTAGCACGGCGTCTGTATGCATTTGACAGGTGGCTGCGGGAACACCCCGGCTTTGACACCGGGGAGCTGACAAAGGATATCGTCAGTGCATGGTGCGTGAAGCGGCCTACGGAAAGCTTTAACTCGCGTAATGATCGCGCTAATTCGGTGCGCAACCTCGCCGCCGATATGATAGCCATGGGACATGCCGCCTACGTGGCTCCGGTTTTCAGATGGCATCCCTGCAATCCTCCCTATGTGCCGGGTTTTGATGAGTTTGCCTTATTTATCCGCTTTGTGGACAATGAGTACACCGAGGCTCTTCTCGTTACCAGACGGGGACGGGGTCAGAACAGCCGTAAACGTCTTTCCAGTGAGCGCCTTGCCATTATGCTGCCGGTGATTTTCCGGATGTATTTCTGCACGGGGATGAGAGTTAACGAAGTTACGCATCTTAAAGTTAAAAACGTTAACTGGGATACGGGCAGGATTCTGATTGATAAGGCCAAGAATGACAAACACCGCTTTGTCTTTATCCCGCAGGAGCTGCTTGATCTGCTGAAACGCTGTCAGGAGGCACTGCACGGCACGGGAATGTTCTCCGAATGGCTTTTTCCATCCACTGTAACCCCCGAAAGGCATATCAGAGGCGCTACTGTGACGAAGCGCTTCAGGGATGCGTGGCTTAAGTGCTATCCTGACAGCGAAGATGAGGGTAAAAGGCCCAGGGTCAGAGAGCTGCGCAATACCTTTGTAGTGCACAGGATCACATGAAGGAAAGGACGTTAACGCACTCATGCCCTATCTCAGCCGTCACCTCGGGCACGAGTCGATTAACGAGACCTACGGCTATTTCCGTCAGATTGAGCACCTGGTGCCGGCAGTGAGGGAGTTTCTTAACCGCAGCAGGCTTCTTACGAGAGAGGACTTTGAAAATCATGACGCAGGATAGCAGCGACGCGCTGAGCACCGACACCTCAGGCAAAGGTCCCCTGTTTTTCAGCCGCACCTTTGAATGGCTGGTTAACTGGCTCCCGGGCAACGGCATGAGCAGCCACACGGTTGACACCTACCGCACATCCCTGGACATGCTCAGGAAATACCTTAACTCGCTAGGCATCTCCATTGGCAGCTTCCGCTTCGGTGATTTAAACCGCGATTTCGTAAGGGCATGGATGGACTGGCTTAAAAGTGAAAACGGCAACTCCCCGGTGACGGTTAACGCACGGCTGACCGCACTTAAGGCCTACGTAGAGTATGCCGCAGCTGAGGACGTGACGCTGCAGTCCGTGAGACTAAGGGTTGACAGCGTGCCGCCCATGAAAACCGATAAGCCCGCCAGAACAATCCTCTCCGAGAGCGAGGTGAAGTGGCTGCTGGAGGAAATACCAGTGGGCCGCAGGGGGTACCGTGACCGCATCATGATCGGTCTTATGTACGAAACCGGCTGCCGTGTATCGGAGCTCCTCGCACTCAGACTGTACTCGCTGAATCTCAGCTCAAGGGATACTCCCTATGTAAGAGTTGACGGCAAGGGCAAGAAGCAGAGAGTGATAGCGTTAAGCGATGATATGGCAGGAGTGCTTAAAACCTACATGGAGATTTTCCATAAGAACAGCGAAAGCAGTGCATGGTTGTTCTACACCATGCATGACGGAAAGCCCACGCAGATGAAGCCAAGGACGTTTCAGACACTGCTTGGCAAATACGCTGCCTCTGCGGCTGAAAAGCATCAGGGATTCCCCTCTAAGGTGCATCCTCACATGCTCAGAAGAACAAGAGCCACCCACCTTTTCCGCAACGGTCTGCCGTTTGAGGTGGTTTCGGGCATTCTCGGCCATGAGCAGCTTGATACCACGAGGGTTTACGCCATACCGTCCATGGAGCAGATGCGCAAAGCCATGGCAGAAGGGGTTATAAAGGGGCAAGAGGAAGAGCCTGAGTGGAGCCGGCAGGAGGACATTCTTGCCCGGTACTTTGGCCTTAGGCGTAATGCGCAAAAACAGAATGAGATCCATGACTGAAATGGCTTAAAACAGCGCTCATGGTAAAATTGCGCAATATTTTACGTTTTCACATAAGATTTTTGCCTGGCCCATAAAGGCGTCGCGGAGTTCCGCCATGGTCCAGTTCTTCTCAGTGTCGGTGGTGGCGATCACATAGCGGATTTCATCCGTGACGGCCTTTTTCACTCTGTCTTCGTCAACGGAAAAGGTGACATGCACCTTAACTCCTTCGAGAACACGGTCCTCAGGAGATGCGTTCTTTTTAGGACGCCCGCGTTTTGCGTTCTTCCACAGCTCCTCATAGCTTACGCTGTCCACCCTGCACAGGCGGCACTTCTTAGCCACCGCCTCAAAGTTCCTTACCGCGTCCTCCATGCAGGCTGCAGGTTTAGTCTCAAGCTTACTGAACAGCGCTCCGAGCTTTTCGAGTTCCTTCTGCGGGCGCAGTTTTTCATTGTCAATCATCAGCAGCCTGAGTTCCGTATTGCCAACCATGGCGGTGCCGCACCATCTGCCAAGGCTGCCGTCAGGCTCATCGGCATACAGGGGAACGAACTCCTCATCCTTTACCGTCCTGAAAAGCTCCTTTACAAAAGTGTACTTATCGGGGTCCCGCGTGATGACGTGAATGCCGTTAGCCCTTGCCGTACCGAGAATGTCGGGAGTGCATGCCGAGCTGTCGCCCACGAGATACTCCAGGCCGGCCATCACCTCCCTGAGTCCCTGCCAGCTCTCCATGACCTTCAGAAACGAGGCGTTGTCATTGACATTGCCGCTTACGGCCTCGGTCATCAGGGGAATGCCGCTTTTACCGTCAACTATGCCCGGCAGGATGACCTGCGGGAGGTCAGGACGGCAGTCGCGCGAATAACCATGGGTTATCTTAAGTTCGCACTCATCATCTTCCTTAACCTTCCCGTCGTAGTGATAGCCCGTGGAATCAATGTGCGCTTCGGTCACCTTAAGTCCCGGCACTGACAGGACCTGCGCCGGGCACTCCGTAAAGAGTCTTCCCGGTCCGTAGTCATAGATGTCGTCAGGCAGTCCTGAGAGCACGTTTTTCCCGGATCTTCAGGCTGTACCGGCTGACGGAGCAGAACCCCGACGGGCATCTTGCTGAAACAGGAGGAGACGTTGAGCAGGGACTGACAGGGAGCACCGGGGAGCTGCATGACCATGGCCCTTACGCCTGCTCCGCTGTTGAGGATGACGTTATGGGCAACCTTGCTTATCCTGCGGTCAATGATCTCATCAAGGCCGAAGTGGTCAAAGGCGGCGGCAATCAGACCATGGAAGCCGATGTCAAAGTGATCTTCGTTCCTGATGCCGAAGAGGGCTGCGGCCTGTGCCGCGTCGATTCTGTACTGCCCGTCCACACCTGCCGTGAGGCCATGGCGTGCGGCCAGCTCGCTTTCAGGTATGAGGGCTGAAGTGCGTCTTGTCCCCGATTTTCTCACTGCCATTCTCTGACTCCCGTGAAGATGCCTGTGAAGGCATCACTCTACCCGGTTTTAAGCCGCCGGGCCAGGTCTCAGATTCCGGTGGCGATCCTCAGATCACATTTTGACAGAAAACAGCTCAGGTGCCCGATCCCTGCTGCACATTTAAACGGTTTATTTATTGACAGTTAAGAATATTTATGAATTTACTAAGAGAAGGCGGGAGTATCACGGTAAGGGACAGAAATATTCATGAAAATTGGTGCGCAATGACGGATAATGGCATTATCATTGAGGTCATTCAGGGCTGATTTTGAAGGGTCAGATTATCTTTGCCGTAAGAAAATGGCAGGAAAGGTGTCGGTTTTGATGATCGTTAGGGGTGTCTGAGGGGTGTAAATCAAGTCGGTTTAAGTGCAATTGTCACAAGTACTGGTAATGAAAATGTAAATGAAAAAAGAAGTTAACAAACGTTACTTGCTCATAAATGTTATACTGGGATAAGTTTCATATATTTTAGTAATGATGAATATCAATGGTGTAAAAATGAAATGTTTTCTGTTTAATTTTAAGTTATTTACGATTAGGTTATTGTTACATGTGCCAGTATTAATGATTATTTCAGGCATACTAGTGGCTATAGCTGAGGTTATAAATTCAAGTTTTAATATTTCATTTGAGAATAGTGTCCCATTAATAATTTATTCCGCAACAGGTTTGTTAATGTCTGCGTTTGTTATGACGATATCATATATTTATGGTCTAAGTACTGGAATGGTTCTATTATATATACAGTGCTTTCTGCTTTGCTAGTTTTGATGGAAGGTTTATTGGCAAATGACATAATACAGAGATATTCTTCACAGTCGTATATGTTGCCTTTTATAATTATTGAAACTGTTTTGCTATTAAATTATATCACGGCTGATGTGACGATGTGTGCTTGGCTATCAAGGAAAAAATATAAATATAGAGGTCATGATCAAGAATTTATATTAAATACTATGCTTGATAAAAAATTGTGTGAATATGTAGTATCTCCGGATGCAGGAAGCACAGTAATTATTGATGGGGTATGGGGTAGCGGTAAAACAAAATTTATTGAAGCATGGATGTTTATACATTCATTACAAGGTAACGATTATCTAAAAAGCAAGTATGCAAAAAGATTTATCTTCAATAGAGGTTACAATGTTGATTATCGAATTTATAGCATAAGAAAAGAGCTGTACAAGTATATAAATGAATATAGTGTTCTTAATTATGAAAATATGATTAAAATATCTCTTTACGGTAAACAAAGCTTATCCGAGATAAAAGCAGATATTTGTAATCACTTGTCATGGAGTTGGATGGAGAGAAGTTTAACCATTTTGTCTCCCCTTTTTGGCAAAATTTATAATATCAAAAGTTCATCTTTACTTAATAAAAATACTGATTATTTCTTTAATATGGAGGAGCTAATTTCAAGAATAGGAAAAGCAATTATCATATTTGATGATATTGAAAGATATGATGGGTCTCTTAATGAATTTTTTGGCTTAATTTCTTATCTGTCAGAACAATCAAATATCAAAATAATTTTGATTATAAATACTGAGGCTTGGAGGCGTATATCAAGGTTTCATGAAAGTGATAATAACACTTCAAATGAAGCTAATACGCAAGTCGATGCTTCTTTAGCAAACAAAGCTAATCAGGCTTTAATCTATTTTGAAGATTTTCTTGATAAAGGACAAGCTAAAAATTATCCTATGGATATTAGTCATTTAAGCTTAATTGAAATTATCATTAACAGAGTTAATATAGCGTTTTTTGATCAGTATAAGATCTCGTCTATTGATGAAAATATATTAAATAGACTTTATCAATATCAAGATGGCCTTTTTGATTATTTAGACGTTGAATTAAAATCAGAAAAAATGCCATACGAAATAGTTAAGCAAGCTAACATACAATTTAATCAGCTTAAACAGCAAATTAGAGATCTATTTTGCTTTCCTGATTTTATTAGTGAACTTAACAATGATATCAATCTATCGGATTTGTTGTTAACTGTTAAACCATGGATTACTCAATGTCTTAAAGATTTATCTGAAAAACATAATTCTAACTTTAGAGTTATATCTAGAGTCTATACAGAATTTGTTAATTTAATATATAATAGAGATTTATGCCTAGTTGCTATATGTAAACCACTAATCACGGATACTTTTTTGGTCAGAGATAAAGGTTTAAGCTTGGATAATAGCTTGAGTGATAATAATCATTCAACTTTATATAAAGCTATTGAATACGATTTCATTGCTCAAATAGTCAAAGAAATTGATATGGCGGATGATTTTGATACGTTTACAATAAGTCATTTCAACTCTTTAAAGTTATCACAAGGTCCTATTGTTAATGCTCCAACTGGCGAGGTTAAAGATTTTATAAAATCAATAAATAATACTGTAGCTATTCTATACTTAATCAATGATGATGCGTGCATAGAAAATCAAAAATTTATAGAAAATTTAGGTTACATGTATTTTTCTCTTGGATCGCGGTATTTAGAATATTCACTAAATAGTAAAGATTTCTCGTCCATTGTTTTTATATTTGTGTTTTATGTTTATATTGTTTATAACAAAGTCTCGAAGATAATAAGGAGGCTTAAGTATTTAGTAGAGTTCTCTAGCGATAAGAATGCTTTGATAGGATTGAAGTTATTGTATGATTCAGTTTGGGGGATAAACGTTAATTTTGTCAATAATAAACAAAAGGCAAATGATTATTATGGTGAATATTCCATAATACATAACTCTTATAAAAATCTGTTGCTGACAATAAATTTACCAGACAGCACTTTTATTAAAGTGGTATTTGGTAATATTCATGGATATGTTGAATGTCTTGGATTTTTGACTCGTAAACTTAAAGTACACAATAAATTATTTGTGTTTGATAATTATAATATGTATGATAAGTCCTTATTTTTTAATATAATTAATGCTGTCTACAGTGACGATTCTTTAGACAAATTTATAAATGATATTTTCGGGCTAAAAAACAACGAGCTAGATGTTTTTAAAAATTTTATAACTACTTGGTACCAATGCTATTTTGAAAATTATCATCGTGATGTTATGAACTACGCAGCAAATGTTAATCCTAGAAGTTTTAATAGTATTGTTGATAAGGAAGTTATTGAGTTAACAAGCTTTGTAGATAAACTCTCTTCAAGAGTTAGTAATTTAAAAAAAGAATACGGCGATCTGAGTCTTGATAAAGAAACTATAATAAATCAATTACTGACAAAACTTAATTGTTTAATAACTGATTATAAAAGTTAGTCTAAACTTATTTAATTTAGTATAAGCAGTAATCTTGTTGTTTTGCATGGTTCTTTGCCTGCTAAAACGGGCACTACGGCTATAATTTGTTCCGTTTTTTCCATAAAAATACACCAATCTTTCTCTTGTATTTCCCTCCTATTAGGCAGACAATAGCCACAGGGTTCAAAATTTTGGGATAACACGCATAGCTTTGGGTAGCTCCTCTTCGAAGGTTGTGGATGGTGCGTGATGGGTTAAACAGAGCGTTTCGGGTCAAAAGCTGCGCTGAGCACTGAGTGCGTAAATCAAGGTAAGACGTTGCCATGTGCACTCGTCTATAAGTCATGCCATAGCAGCAAAGATAAACAAAGGAGTGATGGATGCGAAATTGGCACATGCTTTCCTCTATGGCACTAAGCCTTGTGCTTTCCCTTAGCGGCTGTACGCTGCAGGGTGAGACAAGGCCTACGGTAATGAAGCTCTCTGAACCTACAGCAAACGCGGTAGATGGTGACATGGCAGAAAGTGGCGTGATCGATCTTGCTGCTAAATCCGGTCATGACGCGGATAGCTTAGGCCTGCCCTCAGGCAAGGCGGGGCAGTGTACCTTTACCTTAGAGGTTCCCAAAGCGTCAGCGCAGGCCGAGCGCGATCATCTCTATTCACTGCTCGCGATGAGCGTGGTGCGGCATGACTGGCAGTGGCCGGAGGAAACGCGGGGACATAATATCGGGTCGGTGCTCGTGAAGAACGGGACAGGGGAGGTGGTGTATTACGCACGCAATTCCAATCGCGTTCTGACCAATGGTTCACAGCACGGGGAAGTGAGGCTCGTGACCAATTTCCTAAAGTGTGAGGGAGAAGGCTCGTACCTTAAGGACTATACGCTCTATACGACTCTGGAGCCGTGCATCATGTGCGCGGGGATGCTGACTATGACGCAGGTGAGCCGAGTGGTCTACGTGCAGAAAGATCCCGCGTATGGCGATACGCAGGAGGCGATCGTTAATGCGGGATATCCCATCTGCTATCCCGAGGCGAGCGTGAACAGCACCTTTAAGCAACGCCTTGAAGCGGACTTTGAGCTCTGGAGAGAAAGAACAGGGCAGAACTCGATCACTCGATGGCTACTCGGGGACAGCGCCAAGGCGGTCTATATCGAGGCCGAGGACAAACTTAACGCTTACCTGAGCGGACAGGAGGCACTGCTCTTTCCTGAAAACGCCACGGTACTTAAGCAAATCAGTGACTTTCTCTTCATAAAGGATGAGGTGGGGCGCGTGATTGGCAAAAACGTGTTGCCTGAGCACTTTGGCGAGGAGCTGGCGGTGCAGTGTCCTACAGGCAAGTTTAAGGCAGAGCATTAGCTGCACTGTCGGGGTGCTCACTTGAAAGGAGATCCGGCGCGATTTTTAATTGAAGAATAGAAGATGGCGCTGAGCTTAAGGCACTGGAGCGTTTAGCTTACAGCTATCAAGGTTTTTTAATTGGCTCTAAGGAGATTCTCATGGCTAACATTACAGCTTCCGTGAGCCTGCGCTTTGCCGCAGGAGGCAATGATTACAGCGTGGATTTCAGGCTGCCCAGTTCCAAACCCACAGATGAGGCCCCGCTCGTGTTTAACGTGGCAAGCGGCGATCCTCAGCAGGGCGAGGGCAAGCTGGAGAACTTCGCCACGGTGGCGGTAGGAGGAAAAGACGAGACCACGGGGGAGACGCATTTCTACGCGCATATCGCGCCGCCTAATGCAGTGATGCCCGAGGCGATTAAGGACGTGGTCAAGGAAGTTGGGGTGACAGTAGCCTGCGGAGAGTATCAGGACGGAAGCTTTGTCAAAGCCCTGCCTGATCATCACGATGAGCCGGTAACTCCCGATCAGCCGGTAAAGGACGGGGAAGCTAAATAGTCACGCTCTGAGCTAACAGCTCGTCTCTAAGGCGCGAGGTGGTAAAAGGAAGCGTAAGGTAACTCATGCCTGAGCTCCTAGCAGAGCCTCTGTGCCTGAGAGATAGGAACGGGTAGGGAACAGGCGGTGCTGGTAGTCACAGCGGTGAACCTGAAGGCCTGCTTTAAAAAAGCCCTGGGCCTTAACACAGACGCGCCGCTTGATGTCAGGTTTACCTGCCTAAAAGGAGGGATGGCCTTTAAGCTTAGCTTAAAGGATGTGGATCTGGCAGCTCTCAGCTCTACCCAACCTGCCTTTACCTTAAAGGCCCGTGAACTGTGCGTGATGATAACGCACGGGGAGAACGCTCAGGCAGTGGAGGCACTCTCTAAGAGCGATCCCGACGTGAGAGGCCTTTTAGAGATCCTGGGGGGCCTTCCTGACACGGTTAAAGCTCTGCTCTTACACACTGCAGGCAATAAGGCTCAAGAAACTCCCGTTGCAGGAACTAACCTCAAGCAGGAGTCCTCACCAACACCAAAGAGCGCTACACCTGCCACCGCCACACCTTTCACCGCTACACGCTCTTCCGCGCCATCTGAAGACACAACCTCCGCCACCTCGGGATCACGGCAGAGGGCTCCTGCAAGCTCTTCCAGAAGCACTCCCACGCACACTTCTCTGCCCCCCTCTCCGCTTCCTGCATCCATACAGGCTCAGGGCACGTCTGTGACCTTTAGCGATCAGCTCGTGGCGCTGGCGGTGATTGAAATTAAGGGCTCGTTTTTGGAGGGACTGTTTAACATAGGCTATCCCGAGGCCGGAGTTACGGAAGCGGCCACTGACTCCCTCCCTGACGCTAACTCTGACCCAAAGGCGGGCACCGTGCGGGATCGGTTGGAGCTTATAGCGCTCTTAA
The DNA here is from genome assembly GCA_018713485.1 of Candidatus Avisuccinivibrio pullicola. Classification (GTDB taxonomy): domain Bacteria; phylum Pseudomonadota; class Gammaproteobacteria; order Enterobacterales; family Succinivibrionaceae; genus Avisuccinivibrio_A; species Avisuccinivibrio_A pullicola. The sequence continues at coordinate 18,107 of DVOQ01000062.1, read as the reverse complement.
AGACAGGCACTCTTAAAGAGGCGCTCTTTGTCGCCTCTCTGCCAGACTTTGAGCTCTTTAAGCTAGTGAAGCTTCGGGAGATCGCCTTAAGTTTCACCCTCCGTGAGGACGGGCAGGATCTTCAACGGACAGGGGACAGGATAGATACCGATCTGCAAGGTAAGCATGTCCCTTTTCAAAGAGATTCTAGAGCGATCGCTCCCGTGCAAGGCGCTCCCACTCAAGGGGTACCCGCGCAGGGAGCTTTAACCGATCCGGAGCTCTTTGCGTACACGGACTTTGTCTCCCTCCTGACAGGGCTTAAGGAGGCTTTTGCAGAGCAGCTGACACGGGCCTTTTACCTGCAGGGGCGCGTGGACTTAAAGGTGGCAGGTCTGAACCTGACCTTTAAAGGAAAGCTTACGGTCACGAACTGCTTTTGCGCAGGAGAGGTGGAGCTGATTGGTCAGGACGGGAAAAGCTCCCCTGAAAGAACCTGCACCTTCTGGGAGGAGGGGCCGGAGTTTTTCGCTCTGCGCCTCGTGGCCCTCAAGGTGTACGAGAAGGAGAGCGCAGGCGGTCACGCTCTTAATGAGCAAGATCAGGGTAAGGCGCGTCAGCTTACCTCACCCCCCGCTTCTTCCGACTCTCCCGCAGTTCCCTCCTCGTTGGCCGCCACCGCTTTTCCAGTGGGCACGAGTCTTATCTTAAACGCCTCAGTTAACGTGGCGGGAGTGAAGCTGAAGGCGGCGCTTAGCTACGCCAACGAGGCCATTGAGGAGGCGGGGATATTTTTAGAGGAGAGACTGAGCTTTAAAGAGCTCCTGGAGAGCCTTGCCAAGGTTAGTCTTAACGGCTTTGAGATCGCCCTCAATAGAGGCAGTTATCTAAGCTATACGCGACAGAAGGATACGCAGGGAACACACGGATTACCGGGCTCACCGAGCGCGCCTGGCTATACCTTAAGCGCGCAGCTTAATTTACATCTGCAGCTCCTGAGTTTTAGCCTTAGCGGTGCGTTGACGCTTGGCTTTACGAAAAGCGCGGTGGAAACGGATTTCTACGGGGCGCTGCATCTAGTTAAGCCTTTGTCCCTGTTTACGATCGCCACCTTACGGGGCAGCAGCGAGAGCGGTACGCAGGAAAAGGGTCCCTTGCTCTATCTTAGCAGTGGTAGCGGTGGCAATCAGAAGGGCAGTGGTAACCGATCCGTCCGTGAAAATCAGGCCGGCACTGGCAACAGTTCCAACCGTGACGACCGATCAGAGCATGAAAAGCGTAGCCGCGCAGAAAACAAGGCAGGAGCATGGAGCACGCAGGCTCTGCATGATCTGCAAAAGTCACGTACCCTGCACGGAGCTTACGGCTCTCACGGGGAGCGGGCCTTAAGGATAGGCTTTAAGGGCGATCTAGTGCTCTTAAAGGATCTCATGCTGCCTTTAGAGGTGGCGCTAAAGCGTGATGCAGATAAGGGCGAGGAGAGCCTTGAGGGGACTTTCTCGATCTCCCATCCGGCCTTTAGCGGAGGAAAGTTCAGCTTTTACCTAAGCTATACGGTAGCTACGTCTTCCGTTAAAGGTAAGAGAGGTCAGGGGCGGTTTGCCTTGACTACCGACACGCCCCTGGAGCTTCCCGATCTCAACGTGCTTAAGGAGCTCTGCAAGAGCGTGGACAGTCTGCCTACGGGTAAGGGCTGCGAGAGTCTTCTGGATCTGTTCAACAAGGAGTGCGAAACACAGGATGCGCTTAACCATCGCATTACGCCGCACTTTGATTTTTCCAAAGAGAAAAAGCTCACGCTCTACGTGAGCGTGAAGATCGGGGCGGGGGATGTCGAGGCTGAGGAGAACCTCTTTTATAAAAAGGAGCGTCTTGATCTGCTGACCTGGGACTTAACGGCAGAGCTGTCCTTTAGCGGTCTTATTGAGGAGACGGTAAAACAGATCCCTGAGCGCCTTGGCGAGATCTTTAAGGAGCTCTTTACCTCCGAGGAAGGGGACACGGTTAGGCTCTATGGCTTTTTGAGCTATCTCTTCCCAAAGCTTGCCGTTAAGGTGGCGGAGGTAATGTTATGCCGCAGTGCCGATCCTTCCCTTGCCGAAATGGTGGAGCGGCGCAAAAAGAGTGCGCCTCAGCGTGGCCGGCGCAAGGCCAAGACCCACAAAGGCAGTGGCGGTAAGGGCGGTAAACGGGGCTTTTCCTTTAGCGATATTCTCGATACGCTGTGCGGGGGCTTTGCAGGTGGCAGCGGGAGCTTCTTTGGGGACGTGGGGCTCTACGCGGGCAGTCTGTTTGCCAGCGCCGTCTTTATCGGTTTTTACTCCGAGCGCTCGGGCAAGGCGGAGGAGAACGGCTCTTATGCTGAGGAGAGCGAGCGCGAGACGCGTGTAGAGCGGCTTGTGCCCTGCTATCAGAGAGGCTTTATCCCCGCAGGTGCGCTGATCACCTTAGCTGACGGTACCGCCTTAGCCATAGAAAGGGTCAAGGCCGGGGATGTGGTTTTAGGTCGCGATCTTAAAGCGCATCGCGTACTTTCCGTTATCAGAACGCCGCTTGCCGGTGAGCCTTTAGTGAGGATCACCTATCCGGCGCATTTAGCTCTTGCTCCCGTGACGGTGAGTGCCTACTCGGCGCTGGCAACATCGGCGGGTGAGCGCTGTCCCCTGAATATTACCGACTGCCCCACGCTGCCGCCTACCGCCTTAAAGGCTGCGGATGGCAGCGCATTCAAGGAACTTGCCCCTGAGGATGAGCTGTATCGCTATGACACGGCTACGGGCAAGGTGCAGAGCGTAAGCGCACGGGGACTTAGCATAAGTGAGGCAGGCACTGCCGCCGCATATACTTTTTACTACGCCTTAATCTTAGAGGAGGCCACGGCCGCATACTTTGTGGACGGCCTTGCCGTTAATCAGGATCTGTGGCAGAGGCTGGCCTTTAGCGAGGCGCGTTTAAACCAGCCGCCCCTGCGCCCGCCTGCCTCATTGTCCCTGTTAACGCCTTACTTTACTCTCGATAAGCTTACCCTGAGCGCACTTTGCGATCTGCTTCCCTATACCGTGAGCCTTGAGGTGAGGGTCTATGACTGCGATGTGCGTGCCTTAAGTGAGGCGGAGGCTGAGCTTCACGAGCTTAAGGACTATGCCTACAGCAACTCTGCGCTTTCTTATCCAGATCTGCCCCTTGAGATGGATATCCCTAAGCTATCCTCCGATCTCTACTGCCGTATCTCCTTTAGCCGCTATCTAGACTTAGGGGAGCGGGGCGGCAGACTGTGCTCCCGCCCAGGTCTTGCCACGCTGAGGATCGTGGGCTTGCAGTTTGCGACCCCTCCTGTCTACCGTGCCGACACTGGAACCTTGACCTTTACGCTCTTAAGCACGGCCAAGCAGGCGCAAGTCAATCTCTTTTTACAGGATGAGGTAGTGGCGCGCAGCCTTGAGGTTACGGTAGGTCAGGCCTTTAGCTATACCTTAAGCGCGGAGCTACGTGCAACGCTTACCGAGGACACGCCTCTTACTCTTGAGGCGCGGGTAACCGACGAGGAGAGCGCCACGGCGCGCACCGTGACCTTAGAGGATGGCACGCAGCGTGATGAGCTCTTTTACACCGTCACTTACGTAGCCTACGCTCTCATAAGTACCGCAAACTCTCCCGAGCCTACACCCGCACCCACGCCTGAGCCTGAGCCGTAACCTCCGCACCCCGAGCCGCCGGAACCGGGTCCTGAGCCTACGCCAACGCCTGAACCTGAGCCAGGCCCCGTGCCTGAGCCTTTAGATCCCGCTGACTATCTGCCCCTCTACGCGGGGGCGGATCTCCGTGCGGGCAGCTCGCTTTTAAATGACTTTAAATTAGAGAAGGGAGAGGTAAGAGAGCTTCACTCCTACCTTGTCCCCACTGATCCCAAAGCGCAGGCCTTGCAGGTGGACTATGTCACGGCGCAGCTATTGCGCTGTGAGCACTGCCTTGACCGCGACTTTGTACTCTCTCACGTGTCGAGGACTTTAGAGCAGATAGGGAGCCTTGAGGGGGAGCGCTATCTGTGTGTGATCGCGTGGTCCCTGTTAAGCCTCGGTCTGTCCTCGCAGACCCTCCTGGAGGCTATTTCAGAGCTTAAGGGCAAGGGGGTTAACCTCTCGCAAGCGTCCTCGTCTGGCGAGGAGGTTAAGGCGGCGTGTTCCTTGCTCAACGCTTATCGGGAGTGCCTTAAGGACGGGGTTCCGTGTGTGGTCTGTAAGAGTCTTGTCAGCGCTTCTGAGCGGGAACTGAGCACAGCGCTTCTGCCCGCTCTGGCTGAAATCATCCATTCCGATCTGAGCGCGGCCCGCGTCTATCTTAAGGAGCTGGGGCAGTTGTATGGAGATTCCCTGAGTCCCGAGCGGATCGGGACCTTTATCATGGCGCTGCGTCCCCTGACGCTTTTGTCCTGGCGCACGCTCCTTAACCTCGTGAGTGAGATAGGGCCGGTGTCTCGGGAAAGCCTGAGCATTGAGGTGAAGGACGCTCCCTTGGGGCTCTATGGCGATCCCGAGCGTATGCTTATGGAGAGCGTAGCCTATGCCGTTTCCTCCGATCTGGAGGCGGGTTTTATGCTTGAGGCCCTTACAAGGCAGTCACTGGTCCCCCTGACGTTGGAGGATGGCGGGATCGGTCTTTTGTTGCAGGGTTATCACCTTGAGGATCTGGTTAAGGCCCTTCCTTCCCAGGGACTGTCACCTTTAGGCACCGCACAGTGGGTAGCCACGGTGCGCAGGGAGATGCGCCTGCGTTTAGCCTGCGCCCTTAAAGCCTTTAGAGCGCGCCATTACCCCTTAAAGGAGAGCCTGGAGAGCCTTCAGCCCTGTTTGGCGTCCCTGTCCCCGCCCGAGCAGTGTGCCCTTATCGTGGAGTGCGGCTATAGCGTGCAGGAACTGACGGATGTGCTTGTCTCCCGTGGTTTAAGCCCCCTGCAGGTGGCCTCTTTAATCGCCGGTTTTCACTTAAATTAAGGATGTAGTTTCAAGGAGTAAGATATGGATAGTCCTTTAAAGGCCTTAAGCGCCGTGGCGCAATCACATGGCATAAATTCAGGTCACCGTCAGGTTTTAGCAGCGCTTGACTTAGTCGTTTTAGCCTCTGATCTCAAAACGGTGCTCGTAGCTTTTGCCTTGCCTGAGGCAAAGGAGCAGCGTTTAGTGGGTATGACGCTTGCCTATTACGCGATCCGTGATGGCGGTGTGGAGAGTTTCGATACTGTGGAGAATGCTTTCACGAACGATGCCGTTTACCCGCATCCTGATCCCGCGGTGCTCTCTGATTTAAGGCACAGCTTTGACACGCAGCTTAACCTTGAGCGCGGCAGGCCCGTTACTCTTATGCAGGAGGCCCGTGACAGCACTATGACGTGGCGTTTTCTCGTCAGTGACAAGTCGCTTTCTTTGGAGGTGCCGCGTAACGAGTACTGGCGCGTGTCGCCTGGCAATTGCTGTAACGCGCTTGGCAATTACGCTATTCCCGCCAAGGCAGGCTACGTGGTACCAGGTGTCCCTGAAGGCGGGCTTGTCATTTGCACGAGCGATGGTTTAAACGAGGAGTATCGCGCCGTCACGTCTGAGCGTACCGTACTTGAGTGCGGCAGTGATTTGAAAGCGGTGTTTTTCATCGCCAATGACGATCTGCCCTGCCGCTATGGCGCGGGCTTTGCGGACAATGAAGGATGTATGCATCTGGTTGTTGAGAAAACTTAATGGCGATAGTGTCACCTTTGGCGATAGAAGTGAGTTTTCTTAGGAACTGAAACTTGGTCTCTCTGATGTGAAACAGGCTTTTTCTCAGGGTGTGATCACTAGACGCACTGGGCGGACGCAGTCCGCCGGGAGAGGGTAACCGGCCTTAGCCGGTTACCCCAGAAACGGTGGCGTCAGCCACCTTAAACGGCGGCCGCAGGCCGCCTCCCCCCGCCCCCCTTTAATTTATGACCGTTACCCTGAGGGAGGCAGGACAGCTCAGGGTCAGTCCTCCTTCACCTCCTGCTCCTCATCAGCTCCCGAGGCATTAAGCTTAGAGCTGAGAATTGCCGACAGCCTGTCGACCATCCGCTCAGAGTCGGCAATCTTTTCCCTCAGCCTTGCGTTGTCGCTTTCGAGGGAGGTCTTGCCGGAGGTGAGCATTTCCACCTTCATCCTCAGCTCCTCAATGAGCCTGCGGTCAGCCTCGCGCTCCCTTGCGGAGACGGCTAGGCTTTCCTCAAGAGCATCAATGCGTTCTCTGCAGCTGTCGCGGGCAGCCCTGGCATCGGCCACCTTCTCGTCGGCCTCCCTGGCGATGGCGGCGGTCTCCTTACCGAAGCGTGCGGAGAGCTCCGCCCACAGTCTCCTGCAGGAGCGCATGAACTGGGCCGACACCTCATCGGGGATTTCCGTAATGCGCTCAATGGCGGCCAGTTCGTCGCGCCAGCGGTCGATGGCAGCCTGGCAGTCGCGCTTGGAACTGCTTACGCCCCTGCGGCTGTCAGCCAGGTTCTTGAGAGCGGTAACGGTCACCTTCTGGCCGCTCTCCTCAATTTCCGAGATAAGCTCACAGTAGATTTCGTAAAGCTTTTCTGACAGTGCCATGTCTAGTTTTTCTCCTTATCTGCGTTTTCGTTCAGGGTACTGAGGGTACCGGTACCATTGGGGACATTCAGGGTACCGGGGGTACCGGTACCCCCGGTACCTCCGCTGGGGCAGGTTTCACCGTGATTAACGGTACCCTTAAGGGTACCGGGAGCCTCCCCGCTCTCATCTCCGTCAGATGTGTCAGGCGACCACCCGCTGCCCTCGCTCCGGGGGTCGAGCGTTCTCATGGACACGGTGCTGTCAATGGTCAGGATCTGGGCAAAGCCTCCGGTGAGGCGCGTGATGATGCCGTCGGCGATGACGGGATCACCGAAGCGCTTTTTCCAGTCCGGCACTGCCACCTGGGAGTTAGTCATCACCGCGGCCCTGCCGTCGATGCGGTCAGCCAGATGACCGAGCAGGGCCTCGCATTCAGGAGAGGGGATGCTCGACACAAAGCGGTCAATGTAAATCAGATCGGTGTTCATGAGCTCCTCTGCCAGCCTCTCAAAGTCATCCGCGGAAATCACGGCCAGCCTCGCCATGAGAGAGCTCCAGCGCAGCACGGAGGTTTTAAGGCCGAGGCGTCTTGCGCTTGCGGCCAGGCAGTCGCAGATCCACGTCTTTCCCGAGCCCGACGGGCCCGTGATAATGAGGTTCCACTTATGCCTTACCCACTCGCAGGTGTTAAGTTCGCGTGCCATGCGGCGGCTGAGTCCCGTTCTTGACTCAAAGAGCCTGTCCTCAATCACCGCACCGGGATGCGTAAGGCCCAGGCCCCCGACCTGGCGGTTAAGTCTCCTTTCCGTGCGCGAGGCCTCCAGGGTCTCAAGCAGTCTCACGATAAGCTCGCGGTAGGAGAGGCCGTCCTCGCGGTACTCCTTTTCCTGCGTGATGCCGATGAAGCACCGGGTAAGAGGGGTGAGATGCAGTTTCCTGCCGAGACTCAGGATGTTCTCATCGCTGAGTCTTTCTGAAACGTCTGTTTTTTTTCATAATGTAAAATAAATTCAGCTAAATGTATTTAAGACGGTACTTGCGGCTCTAGGCGTTGCGCAGCCTCGTGTGGGCAAGGGCGTTGCCGCTCTCCTCCGTGCTGCCCGCCTCCCTGGCGGCCCGGGCCGTCTTTCTGCGGCGGTTGATGGCGTCAAACATGCCCTGCAGCACGCTGCGGATGTGGTTCAGATCCGTAAGGCACCCGTCGGCGGATGCCGTTCCCAGAGCCTTTTCCACGATATTGATGTGGTGCCTGACGATGAGACTCTTAAGTCCCCTGAGGGCGTTGACGCGGTTGAGCGCGGTCATGGACTTATCCTCGAACACGGCCCTTACAAAGGCCTCCACGGATGAGCTCGGCCTCTGGCAGGCCTTTTTCATGGCCTCCATGGCTCCTTCAATGCCTCCTCTGAGCTCACGGTCATCGGGGGAGAGGCATTCATCGCAGGTGTGCCTGAAATAGCCGTCCCTTAAGTCCCGCGGATAGGAGATGAGCTTCTGCATGGTGCCGGGATCGTAAAAGCTGATTTCGGCACTTCCAATCCTCACGGCCACCTTAGACGAGGCATACTGAAACGGAACCATGTAGCGGTGCCCGCCCTCGGCCTTGACCATGTACTGTCTGTCGGCCATCAGCACCTTCCAGATCCCGCGCTCGTAGGGAAGCAGCGGCAGCGGGCGCAGGGCCCCTTTCTCCTCGCGCTCAAAGAGACTGCGTCTTGAGTCGCCGCCGCGATCCGTAAAGGGACGGCAGTTAAAGATCTCCGTCTTTTCCAGGATGAGGCGGTTAAGGGCACTGAGATCCGCAGCCACCACGGGCCCGTCAAGCCCCAGGGGGATCCTGACGTGGATCTGCTCCATGTTGGCGGAGCGCTCGGCCTCCGGCTTTCTCTGCGGTGACTTTACCGGAAGCGTCATGGGCCGCGTGCCGTAGTAGCTGCAAACCGCCCTCACCGCCGCCGTCACTTCGCCCGCATAGTGATCGGGGCGGCTGACGAGGGCCTTTGCGTTGTCCATGGAGCAGTTAAGGGTCACGCCTCCGAAGTACTCAAAGGCCGATATGATGCCGTCAATCCAGGAATCCCGGACTTCCCTGTCATAGGCCTTGCAGAACATCATCTTGCTGTAGCGCAGCGAGGCCACGAAGATCCTGGCGTTATGCCTTGCCCCGTGCACGTCATGCCATTCAAAGGGATCACCGGAAAAGTCTATCTCCATATAGCCGGCCCTTTCCACGGGGATCTCCGTGTGGCTCTGCCGCCTTTCCTCACCCCTTGAGGCACGCCACTGCGCCATAAGCGCACAGAAGCGCTTGTAGGAATAGGCCTGCATGCCTTCAGGCACCGACGGCACGTAAAGCATCTCCCAGGCCTGGAGGAGCGTCATTTTGCGCCTGACCCTCATCCTCTCCGTGATGTCGCCGAAGTCGGGCTCCGCAAAACGCGGGTTCTCCCCGCAGATAAGTCCGCAGAGGGTATCAGCGTCGCAGCTCTCAAGGTCCTTAACGGTGATCCCGGCAAGGCGCGCCTTCATCATCACCCTCGACACCGTGGCGGGAGAGACTTCTGCCCTGCGTGCGGTCTCTCTTACCGGACAGCCGTCCTTTAAGGTAAGCGAGACGATTTTATAGATCTGTTCATGAGTTGTGCTCATAAAAACGTCCTCTTTTATATTCAAGGCCGGAAACCGTTTCCGGCGGGGGCATTATATGAACGCAGTCATGGAAGGACATCAGAACCGCACGGTTAAACAGACGCGGAGAAGTGGGTAAGGGTAAAGGAAGTGTGTATGATGATCCGCAGCTGAGAACCGCGGGATGGCACATGCGGTGTTTCAGGCTTAAGAACCGGCGATCCGTGCCAGAGAGACCAAGGCTCTGTTCCTAAGAAAACTCACGATAGAGGAGGGAGTTCTTAACTTGGGATTTTAAAGCGCTATACTAAAAGTGTTAGGTGTTAGTTAACACCCTAAATTTCGGGCTCATGTAATACATTTCACCCGAAATTTAGGTAGCTGATAAAATAGATTTTTTCTCCTCAGTAGAAAGACTGGGGGAATTAAAAAGAGCTTCGGTATCAAAACGCTCCTGGTAAATGCCGTGAATGCCGGTGTCAAAATGCTCGAGAAAATTCAGAAGTTCGTTTTTCCTTCTTTTATCTGAAATGTAATACCCATAATCTATAAAAATAGAGTCGGTTGTGACTACTAGGACATTCCTGAACCACGTAAGAACATCTCTAAATTCAGGGTACTGCTCCTCAAAGGGAAGGCGGTTGAGTACACCGGTTAGAAAAAGACGGTTACGGTTTAACTTGCGACTGAAATCTTCCTTGTAAACCTCAAAGCGAGGATCTTCTTCCTGCTCTTTAAAGGGGGCTCTAATAGAATAGCTCTCCGTTTTATCATCCCATACCCTGAGGAAAATTACCTCTGAGTTCAGACGGCCTACTTTAACCAGGCTCTCTTCGGTAAAAATCCTACGGTCGTAATCCAGAGCAAAAGCGTAGGAATAGATTTGGCCATGAATGGTGAAATCAAACTGGAAAGTACCGGGTTTCGCTTGAGAGTCAAGATCAGGGCGGAAACTGAAACGATCGAGAGGGAAAGGGAGATCGTCACTGCCACTGAGAACCAGTTCACGTGCCAGGTCAAAAGCTTTAATGAAATTACTCTTTCCGGAGGCATTAGCACCAAAGATACAAGTGCTTTTAAGGATGCGCTTACCGTTGACGGTGGCAAGATGATCGGGAAGACGGGTCTGTTTCCCTGCTGCCATGGTAAATACGGTTTCATCTTTAAAGGAGAGGCAATTGCTGACAATAAAGCGAATAAGCATCAGAAACCCTCCTGAGATATAAAAAAACCATAGCAACGCAACAATAATTTACGATTTGAAGTGATTTTCTCATTATTTGAAGTGATAAACCAAGTCAGATAAACATTTTTTTCGATTTTAATCACGTTAAGATGTGAAATTTACGAAAAGTACCCTAATCGCATAGAACTAACATAAGCAAAAGTTTGCACGTGCAAACTTAGAACTGATCCATAAGGCACTCTAAGATTGCTCTTCTCTCTCTCTCTCTCTCTCTCAGGCAGGGTCAAGGAAGGGAACGGTCTTTCCCTTAAAGCCACGGTGCTGAGCGCGGTCAGCTCCTTTCCCAGGGGGCTGTAAGAGTAGCGGCAGCTAAAGCCGCGCCCTGACGCAAAGAAGACAGCAGGCCCGGGAAAAAGGCTTAAGACTCAGGGGGCAGGGGTGCTATAGTTAAGGTGCGGCGCGGACGCGGCGTCACGGTTTGGGCTTAAGGGAGAACCGCTTTTATGCACCTACACTTGTCCTCCAAAGGCTCCCCTGAAGGTTGCCCTCAGGAGCGGATGGCCCTTAAAGGCGTGACGGCAGGCGCAAAGCCCCGTCCCTTCTCCGCGCCGGACTTACGGAGTTTGCGCGGGCTGAAACCCACCCTGCTTGCCCTTGCCTTAAGCCTTGCGCTGAGCGCTCCCGTGGCGCACGCGAGGCAGTATCTTAGCGCGGAGGCCTTCGGCGGGGGCGTGTTCGCAACGCTCACCTTTTATGAGACAGGAGAAAGCGCAGTTTACGATTACGCGGCTCTTAAGGCGATCTACGGTGAGGAGGGGGTGCGTGATGTCTACGCGGAGCTGACCGCGCTAGGCTCTGGGACGTTCAGCGTATCTCAGGTGACCGGCATGGAGCGGGCTCTGACTTACTGGAGCGAGCTCATGGGGGGCAACGGTCAGGCTGCGGACGGACTTGACGTGTATGTGCTTGCGCAGAGCCTGGGGCCTGCGTCGGCGCAGGGCTTTGCGAACGTGACAGGGGGAGAGCTCTCCGAGGGCTATGGGGCTCTGGAGGCACTGACGCTCGGGGAGGAGATGACCCTTCCCATCGTCATCTTCTTTGATACGGAAGCGGACTGGTATTTAAGCAAGGCTCCCGCATCGCTTCCGCAGGGAGGCACGGGTTTTGATCTGATAGGGACCGTGGTGCATGAGCTGGCGCACGGGCTGGGGCTGGGCTTTGAGAGGGAGAGCAACGTAAACTACACGCGCCACCTCTATGACGCGCGGGGCGTGCGCTATACCCCCGGCATGGAGATCGTGAGGCGCTCTCCTGCCACGTCCGCGTCCCAAGGCGGCGTGGGGAAAGATACAGCCGCAGCCTTAAGTTCCGGCGTCTTCTGTGCAGGCTTTGCCGGGGATGCAGGCGGCAGCGGCGTGACCTTCAGGGGGGAGGCGGTCTCAGAGGTGCTTGAGGGCACGGGGATGGCGGGTCTTCCCATAAGCGGCTATGAATTCATGGGCTATGCTGAGGACGGAATAACTGAGCTCTGGGACTTTGAGGGCAGTCATATTGAGCTGGAGCGCAGCCTGATGAGTCATCAGTCTTACCGCAATTACACGACCTTTATGGAGGCGGAGTTAGCGCTCTTTGAGGATCTGGGCTATGCCATAGACCGGCGCAATTTCTTCGGCCGGTCCGTTTACGTGGATAACACTGAGATCGTCAACGAGGGGGGCTATTTCGCGCGCAACGCCGCGGGCACGGCGTACCTTGAGGGCGTGCCCAATACGGCCACGCTGGGGATCGGTCTTCACGTCTACGGACATGACAATAGCATCGTGCAGAAGGGAGACTTGCTCGCGCATGGCGCGGGAGGGACGGGGATCCGCGTGGACGGCTCGGGCAATCAGCTTACGGTGGAGAGCGGCACGCAGGTCAGCGCCGCGGGACTTAACGGGACGGGAGTGCTCGTAGCCTACGGCAAGGAGCAGAGCCTTGACATCCGGGGGACGGTGAAAGCTACGGGCGAGAACGGCGTGGGGCTGCGCCTTGACTTTGGGCATAACCTTTTAGGCGATGTCTATGACTACCGCGGCTCCTACATTCACTTCGAGGGCTACGGGGACTGTGAGATCTGGGAGAGCAATCTTTCAGGGACGGCATGGGACAGCTTCTATGAGCTCAATCTGGACGGTCCTCTCGTTTCAAAGCTTACCTTAAGCGGGACGCTGGAGGGCAGCGCCGCGGCGCTCTATATCTCGGAGAACGCCTACTTAAAGAGCTTTGAGGTGAAGGACGGGGCGCGTATTATCGGTAATGTGATCTCCGACTGGGATCCCTTGAGCGAGAATATAAACTCAGCCTACCGCGACGGCTCTCTGACCACGTCTCTTACCTTCGGCACTGCCGGCACGACCACGAGAGCGTCCTCATGCACCGCAACACTAAGTCAGGGTGCCATGGCGGACGTAACAGGCTCTGCCGTTCCGGCCATTAGCGTGGAGGGTTCTCTTCTGGGCGCTAAGAGCTTTAATCTCACGAACTTAAGCTCCGCTCTTTACGTGTCAGGTAAGGTGGCGGTGTTAAACCTTGACAATCAGGGGACACTTACGGTGTTGGGTCAGAGCGGGGAGATCGCAAAGAGCGCAGCCTCCGCGCTTCCTGCGATAACGCGCTCTCCGACTGGGCCCGTGCTCACGGTCACGGAGAGGCTTACCCTGAATGAGGACTCGGTGCTCTATATCGGGGCCGGAGCGCCCGGCAGTACGCTCATTTCTGCAGGCGCAAGTCACCTTGATGGCACGCTGGGGTTAATTCCGGCGCGCGCTTTTTATGAGGAGGGTAAGAGCCTTAACTATGCTCTTGATTTAGGGACGGTAAGCGGCAGCTTTGATGAGCTTACGGTCGCCGAGATCTCGCCCACCCTCCACTTTGAGCTTAGCGCTCCGGGAAATGGCGCGCTGACGCTTACCCCTACGCGCGCTGAGGAAAGCTACGCGCGGTACGCCCGCAACGTAAGTGAGGCCGCGGTGGGCAGGGCCCTCTATGCGCTGTCCCTTACCGGGGAGAATGAGGGAACGCGGGAGCTGTTCGCGGCCCTCGATTTTTCCGCCGCCGACGGCCGTGAGGTAGGCAGGGCGCTAAGTCAGCTCAGCCCTCAGAGCTATGACGTGATTTCCAGGGTGGCACTTAGTGAGGCGCAGCAGCAAAACGCGCGTCTCTTTAACCTTAGTCACCTCCTAAGTTCCGCACGTCTTCAGGGCAGGACAGAGAGCTACGGACAGCTCTGGGGCACGCACGGGCGCTCATCGGAACACGCCGGGCTTTCAGGATGGGACTATGACGGCGTGAGCGCGCTTGTCGGGGTAATGTCTCCGCTGACACCTGCTTTAACCCTCGGGGCGCAGCTTTCGCTTACCTCACGCAGTGTCGATCTTCACGCTGAGCATCCGGGGACTTACGAGAGCACCGGTCTTGAGGGCGGGCTGAGTTTAAGCTATGCCGCGCCGCATTCCGGTCTTTATGCTCTTACCGGTCTGCGCCTTGGCTTTGAGGAAGGCGATCTGACCCGTGACATCGCCCTTAACGGCTATGCGGCGCGCCATGAGAGTACGGTGCGTGCCTTAACGGGAAGCGCCCTTGCAGGTATGGGTTATGACTTTAAGGCAGGCGGGGGTGTAAGCGCGGGACCTTACGCGCTTTTCTCCTATGCCTTTTATGATCGCGACGCCTTAAGTGAAAGCGGCTGTGGCAGCGCCCTTGAGGTGCACTCCGGGTATTATGACAGCGCCCCGCTCTCCTTAGGCTTTAACCTTAACCTTGAGAAGGAAAGGGACACGGGGGAGCGGCTGATCTGTTCTCTCAGTGCCGCCTATACCCGGGAGCTCCTTTCTTACGATCGCACTGAGGCGCGCTTTAAGGACGGCTCCCCGTTATCCTTTAGCTCCGTGAAAGATGATGACCGTGACAGGGGGCTAAGCCTTCAGGGAAGCGCCGGTTTCGTGAGCGCTAACGGGATGAGCTTAAGCCTTGATGTAAGCGCCTTCGGAGTCGGGACGGATCTCATGGGAGTTAGCGCCGGCCTTTCTGCCCTGTACCGTTTTTAGACGGGACGGAAACGAAAGCTGTTGCGCTCCTGGCGCGTGGCTTCAGCCTCATCCTGAGGCTCTGCCCTGCGTCTTTTCCACGGATGGATTAGCCGATCTCCCTCACAGGATAGAAAACTTCTGTCACCATAGCCCTTAATTTGTAGTAAAGTGACGAGGCGAGCGTTTCGGGCTCGTCTCATAGATATATGGGAGAAACGTGGCGTGGAATTTTCGCAAGACCTAGCCACGTCCCGGAGTTACCCCTGCTCTCCGTAAGCGGTATCTCTGAAGCCGTTGACCGCTGCCTCTTCTGTCACCTAGACACAGTCTGTTTTCATACAGGTGCGGTTCTGTACTTTAAAGCCAGGGAGCAGGTCCCTGTAAGTTGTCAGGCAGCGCCTCTGGCGTCACGGGTGAGGGGATCGCGCGTGACTGGTAGCTGTCACCCTGGGTGTAGCAGCAAGCTCACCTCACACTAAGCGCCTGGTTTTAGTTGACCCCACGCGAGTGGGGATGACCCGTCTGTCATGACACCTCTTTGGTGACGTTGTAGTTGACCCCACGCAATTGGGATTGTTGCGCACCCTCACCATATCTCTGGCCTCGGTACAGCAAATTCCCTGCGCCTCTTACCCCCTTTTCTGTTACTCTAAGCTTTTCAGGTTTATCTGCCCTCTTGAGTGAGCGCCCTAAGGTCTGTCACGTGTTAAAGCTGTTTAAGTCCTGGTATTACCGGCATTTCAGTGAGCCCGGTACCATTGAGTTCGCGCTGGTGTTAGTGGCGCTGTTTTTAATCATCTACTATCTGATGTGGCTCGTGGGGCCGCTTGTGATCGCCCTGTGTCTTGCCTATGTGCTGGACTGGGCGGTGATCGCGCTCATGAAAAAGGGACTGAGCCGGCACCTTGCCTCCATCGTGGTGATGTTGGGCTTCGTGGGGGCGATGGTTCTGACCTGTATCGTGGTGGTGCCGCAGATCGTGCGGCAGGGAGCGCAGTTTTACGACGCGATGGTGGCCTTAAGCCAGGACGTGGTGTCAGATCATCCTCTTGCCGAGGGGACGGTGCAGTCGCGGGATCTGGACAGCATCATCGCGATGCGGGTGCGGGACGTGGTGGATGAGCTGCCCGAGCCTTTGCCTACCATGGTCTCCGAGGAGAGCCTAATTCACATGGTGCGGCAGGTTCGCACCCAGGTGACGGTCTACGTGGTCAACGTGATGCGCACGCAGCTGATGCCCTCGGTGGTGAACGTGGTGACCTATCTCATGTATCTCATCATCGTGCCCATCTTCACCTTCCTCATGCTCTACAGCAAACGCGAGCTGCAGCGGCGCGTGCGCCTGTATCTGCTGCCCAACAATCAGGCGCTGATGCAGCGTTTCTGGCCGAGCATGAGCCGGCAGATCGAGGGCTATATCCGCGGCAAATTACTGCATATCATCATTATTACCGTGGTCAACAGTCTCGCCTTCCGCGCCTTTGATTTAAATTACGCGCTGCTCTTAGGCTTTGGCGTGGGCGTGTCGGTGCTCATTCCCTACGTGGGAGCGGTGCTCATCGCCATTCCTGTGATCCTCGTGGCGCTCTTTCAGTTCGGGGCCTCCATGACGCTCTTCTGGCTGCTGCTCCTCTATCTTGTCATTCAGCTCCTTGACAGCAACGTGCTCACGCCGATGATTTTCTCCAAGGCCATGAACCTTGACGCCTTCTCTATTCTCGCGGCGATCCTCATCTTCGGCGGTTTGTGGGGCTTCTGGGGCGTGGTGCTGTCCATTCCCGCCGCCACGCTCATCAAGACGCTTATCATGGGCTGGCCCACCGTGGACGAGAAAGCCGAGGCTTTGCCTAAGCCTGCCCCGCGTTAAAAGCCCTGGGCGCGCCCGCAGAACCGGCGCGCCTTCCTGCGTTAAACACACTGAGGGCAGAGACGGCCCTTTACCTGCTGCACTGTAAACGTGCTTTACTTAAGCCTTACAGAACGGTGCTTTAGAACTTTACGTGCCTTTTCTAGACTGACCGCGAAATAAGTCATTTCGTTAAAACTACAGGAAAACAGATATGAAAAAGGCACTTCTTGCGATCGCCATCGCCGCCGCCTTACCGGCTCTTACCGCCTGCTCCTCCACCCCCGCCACCGACACGGGCGCTGTCTATGAGAGAGCGGCCCGCGGGGACATTACCGCCTGGGGCGGTGCCCGCCGTTTAGCCGGGGATAATACCGACAATTACGCCGCCGTTTTAGAGTTAGCTCAGAAGAAGCACGCCCGCAACGTCATCCTTCTCATCGGTGACGGCATGGGCGACAGCGAAATCACCGCGGCCCGTAACTTCGCTCACGGCGCGGGCGGCATGTTCGCGGGTATCGACGCTCTGCCCTTTACCGGTCAGTACACCCATTACAGCCTTAATAAGGACACTAAGAAACCCGATTACGTGACCGACTCGGCCGCCTCGGGTACCGCCTGGGCCACGGGTGTCAAGTCCTATAACGGTGCCATCAGCGTGGACGTGAACGGCAATCCCCATGACTCGCTGCTCGTTTTAGCCAAGCGCGCCGGCCTTGCCACCGGTGACGTCTCCACCGCAGAGCTGCAGGACGCCACTCCCGCCGTGCAGATTGCCTCGGTGGTGCAGAGAAAGTGTTACGGCCCCAACGCCACTTCCGAGAAGTGCCCCGTTAATGCCCGTGAAAACGGCGGCGCCGGTTCTATTACCGAGCAGCTCCTTGACGTGCGTCCCGACGTGACTTTAGGCGGCGGCGCGAAGTCCTTTAACGAGACGGTCAAGGCAGGCCCTGACGCCGGCAAGACCCTTTACGAAGTGGCCGCCGAGCGTGGCTTCAGGCTCGTGACCAAGGCCTCGGATTTAGCCTCTGTGGCTACGGCCAATCAGGACACCCCGCTCTTAGGCCTCTTTGCCGAGGGGAATATGCCCATCCGCCTCAAGGGCCCGCAGGCTCAGAAGGGCTGGATCCAGACCGGCAAGGTGGTGCAGTGCGAGGTGAACGCCGAGCGCGGTGCCGAGGTCCCGACCTTAGCGCAGATGACCTCCAAGGCTATTGAGCTGCTTTCGGCCGATCCGGACGGCTTCTTCCTGCAGGTCGAGGGGGCCTCGATTGACAAACAGGCCCATGCCAGCAATCCCTGCGGCCAGTTCGGTGAAACCATGGATCTTGACGAGGCAGTGCAGGTGGCTCTTGATTTTGCCCGTGCGGACGGCAACACTCTCGTGATTGTCACCGCTGATCACAGCCACGCCACGCAGATCGTCTATCCTGACGCGGTGGCTCCTGGCTTTACCCAGTTAGTCATGACCCACGACGGCGCTCCCATGGCGGTTTCCTACGGCAACAGCGAGGATATCGATGACGCCGGTCACACCGGTGCCCAGCTGAGGATCGCCGCTTATGGCCCCGGCGCCCTTAACGTGGTGGGACTTACCGATCAGACCGATCTCTTCTTCACCATCCGTGACGCGCTCGGCTTAAAGAGCGAGTAACCTTAGTTTCAGCACACTAAACCTTAAGCAATAACGGGGGCGACCAATAAGTCGCTCCCTTAATTTTAGGTTAACCATTAGAAAACAGAGCAGGGCTACCTGCTCTTTTTTTATTTTTGTCATCCGGATGGATTTTAAATTTCATGCCGGCCGGGAGAGTCCGTAA
>DVOQ01000061.1 GCA_018713485.1 Candidatus Avisuccinivibrio pullicola | reverse complement strand
AACGTCGTGAGACAGTTTGGTCCCTATCCGCCGCGGGCGCTGGAGGACTGAGGGGGACTGCTCCCAGTACGAGAGGACCGGAGTGGACGCGCCTCTGGTTTACGGGCTGTCACGCCGGTGGCACCGCCCGGCAGCCAAGCGCGGAACCGATAACCGCTGAAGGCATCTAAGCGGGAAGCGGGCCCCGAGATGAGTCCTCCCTGAGCTTAGGCTCACTGAAGGGACGTTGCAGACTACGACGTTGATAGGCCGGAAGTGGAAGCGCGGCGACGCGTGAAGCCTGCCGGTACTAATGAACCGTGAGGCCTGACCGTACAACCCCGGAGTGTTTGACTCTGCAGTGAAATCCGATGATGAAGACTTACAGCATGCACACGTGATTACCCTCTTCGCCCGGCGGCCACAGTGCTGCAGAACCACCTGTTCCCATTCCGAACACAGCAGTGAAATGCAGTCACGCCGATGGTAGTGCAGCGTACGACTGCGCGAGAGCAGGTCACTGCCGGGCACCCCATTCCGGAGCGGTAGTTCAGCCGGTTAGAATGCCTGCCTGTCACGCAGGAGGTCGCGGGTTCGATTCCCGTCCGTTCCGCCATCTATCCGCTGATGTGGCTCAGTTGGTAGAGCGCACCCTTGGTAAGGGTGAGGTCCCGAGTTCGATTCTCGGCATCAGCACCATGTTTAAGAAACCCCAGCATAATGATGTGCTGGGGTTTTAGTTTTTTGGTTACGTGAATAACCTTAAGCGTACTCTTGTAAGCGAGGTGTGCAGGTTCAGGGCATGACGTCGTAAACCTGCTCTCTGATAGCACTGCGCGCACAGCATTTTTTACCCTTAAATGACAGTCCTAGCTTGATCACTCTCAACCTCGGATCTAATTCAGCGTCATAACGTTGTTCATTGATCTGCTTTAATGCAGCGTCCGCCTGAGCTTCTAATGCGTCATCACTTTTAGCTACCTTGCATTCAATTATCAGTGCCTGTCGTTTGGGTTGATTAATGATGAGAAGATCGGGTCTCCCGAGGCCCTGCTCACGGTTGGATTTTACTCTGGTAAAGGAGTAGCCGGCAAAAAGACCTGCGGTGAAAGCATGATAAAAGACTTCGTTGTAATCGTAATAACCGATGGCATCAAAGAGCAAATCGGAAAGCTGAGCTCCTGCCTCTGTAGCATCTCCGTTAAAGCAGGCTTCTATGAATTTTGAGACGCGCTTGCGGTTAAGCTCCTGCACGTTTACTTCATCAAGGAGCTTTACAAACTCACTCTTAATTTCCCGGTTGGGCAGGCACAGTTTCAGGATCATACGTTCTGAGCCCTCTTCGATTACTCCATTGTCGCAGGCTGTTACGTAACCCGTGAAATACATCAGCATCCAGAAATTATTTACATTGCTCAGTAATGAGGCATAGGTCAGATTTTCATCGTAGGCGGTCTCGACATAACCTCCTTTAAACAGTGCTTCCAGATCGGCTTTGATCTCAAAATAATATTGTCGCATGAGCTTAAGCAGCAGTTCCCGTGAGGCGGAATTGGCCCAGAAGGATTTGGGTAAAGCTTCGGGATCGGCTTTAAGCAGATCAAGATAGTTAATCACATCCCAGGGGCAGTAGACATGCTGACCGGTCCCAAACCGATAACCGTCATACCACGACTCTATGATCAGTCTTTTTTCCTCAAGAGCATAGTGCCTGAGTAGCTCTGACACTTCTTCGGGGGTAAAACCGCAGCACTTAGCGTAAACGTTATCGTGTACGGTATAGCACTGAAAATTGTTGAGCCCTGTGAATAAACTTTCCTTGGACAGTCTAAGACAGCCTGTCAGCACCGCAAAACAGAGATTCTCGTTATCTTTCAGGCAGCTTAGGAAGGAGATTAGGAAATCCCGCATCCTGGCGTAATAACCATGCTCAAGGGCCTTGGCTAAAGGGACGTCATACTCGTCAATGAGCAGGATGACCTTTTTGCCGTAATAGTCATGCAGGATCTCCAGCATGACTCCTAAAAAGGAGCTGATATTGTTGAGATCATAAGCGGAATCATAGGGACGGATGGAAGCAAAATAGTCTTTGTAATCCTGAAAAGTAAGCTCGTCCTCTAAAATCGGGAGGTATTTTTTCTTGAGCTTTAAGAGATCCTGAATGTAAAACTCACGCAGACACTGTTCATAATCCATACGCACCATATTTTTAAGTGACAGCATGATGACTGGATACTGATTCATCCAGTTAGCGCAGAGATTAGAATACCCGGAAATGGCTAGTCCCCGGAAAAGTTCTGCACTATCCTCTGTGATATCAAAAAACTGTTCGAGCGTACTCATCAGCAGGGTCTTGCCAAAGCGCCGGGGCCGCGTGATTAACGTCACTGCCGGGGCGGCCTAGTTTACCTCTATGTTATCTGAGTTACGCAACAGCTCCGCTATGAATGAGGTCTTGTCGATATAGGGCAGATTTTGTGTGCGCAGAGTCTTAAAAGAAGATATTCCCGCAGATGTAGAAAGATTATTCATGGCGGTCTCCTGGCATATCTGTGCTGTAAGCTGTGTCGCGCAATCAGTGATTACAGCACCATCATAGCAGACTTAAGCCACCTTCCGCCTAAGGACCTGCTAGCTTAAGCTGCATTCCTCACGGAAAACAGGGCAGGCAGGGGAGCGCCTCTGTATCCTGCAGCTTAAGCTTCGCCCTTCGTTTTAGAAGATATTGCTTACATCTTCCTCCGTAGTATCGATCACATCAGGATCGGGCTCTGTCCCGGTCGCGGGATCTCCCGTCTGTGCGGGGAAGGCCTCGGAGAACTCGGAGGCGCTCTTGGTGTCGCTTAACACCCAGTCACTTAGGCCATAGTCATTGACGGCTTTATAGAGACCCGCGGGACGTAAGAGCGGGGCGGGAGGCACCGCGTCCTTATCCTGGGCGCGTTTGAAGAACTCGCCGAAGATGGGTAGGGCCGAGTAGGCACCGCCCTCGGGACCCGTGACGCGTGAATAGCCTAAGTTACGGGTATTGTCAAAGCCCATCCACGCCGTGGCGACCAGATTGCTGTTAAAGCCCGTGAACCAGGCATCGTGCACGTCATTGGTGGTGCCGGTCTTGCCGTGCAGATCCTTGCGGCCTGTGGTACGCTCGGCCCGTCCGCCCGTGCCCCAGTAGCGTCCCTGCACGCCCATACCTCCGTAAATCACGGAAGAGAGCATATCGGCCATGATGTAGGCATGTCCGTGTGAGAGGATCTGCGGATAAGAGTTTTCATCCACAGGAAGCTTCTCGTCGTAGACAAGGGGAATACCGTTGATAACCCGATCAGGAGCGCTGGGATCGGCATGACGCTCGCGGGCTTTATAGATAAGCTTGTCACCTTTGTAGATCTCGTCAATGAGGTAAGGCTCAAGGAGATAGCCGCCATTGGCGAAGGTGGAGTAACCGGTTACGGTCTGAATGGGGGTAAGCTCGACGCTGCCCAGGGCCATCGACTCGGTCTGCTGGGCGCGCGGCACCTCGATGCCGAATTTCTGCAGATGCGTGACGAAGTTCTGTACGCCCACCTGCCGGATAAGGCGGATCGACACCACGTTCTTCGACTTGGCCAGACCTTCGCGCAGGGTCATGGGACCTTCAAAGCGGTTGGGAGAATTGGTAGGCTCCCACCACGTCTGGGAGCCGGGATCCCAGGTGCGGATCGGCTCGTCCTGCATGACGGTGTTGATGGGAATGCCACGGGCGATCGCCGCCGAGTAGAGGAAAGGCTTGAAGTTCGAGCCTGTCTGACGCATGGCCTGATAGACGCGGTTTAACTTGCTGTGGGCGAAGTCATAGCCACCCACTAAGGCCTCGATCCGGCCCGTCTGCGGGTTTAAGGCCACTAAGGCCGCCTCGACGTCGGGTAACTGCGTGAGGATGGTCTGACCTTCCTCGTCGACGTAGGTGTAGATGAGATCGCCTGCCTTCGCGAACTGAGAAGGCACTTTGGGAGCGGGACCCTGATTGCTGTCACCCTTAAACTCTCTGGCCCACGAGATACTCTCCCAGGGAAGGATTTCCTCAGTGAGATCACGGCGCACGACCGTGAGAGTGCGCTCTGTGTCATTGACCTCTTTGACGAGAGCGGGCTTTATGAAGCGGTAATCATCCTCACGGGTGAGTAAATCCTGAATGGCCGCGGGCGTTCCGTCAAAGTCCTCAAGGCTTTCCACGTTGAGTCTGGCCCCGCGGTAGCCGTGGCGGGTGTCATAGTCGGTAACGCCCTTGAAGACGGCGTAATTGGCGTAATCCTGATAGTCAGAGCGCACCGTGGTCACGACTTTGACGTCATCGGTATAGGCGCTTTCACCTAAGAGCTTTAAGGCGAACTGACGGGCCTCCTCGGCGACGTAGGGAGCGTAAACCTCGACGGGCGTCTCGTGATAGTAGGTCCTGGAGGGGGTGGCATCAGCCTCCTTATACTCCTCCTCGGTGATGTAACCTAAGGCGAGCATGCGCCCCAACACCAGATGACGGCGCTCACGGGCGCGTGCCGGAGAGGTAATGGGGTTTAAGGTGGAGGGGGCTTTGGGCAACCCCGCGATGGTCGCCATCTCGGCTAAGGTCAGATCCTTTAATTCCTTGCCGTAATAGACCTGAGCGGCGGCGGCCACGCCAAAGGCGCGGTGCCCTAAGGCGATCTTGTTTAAGTACAGCTCGAGGATCTCTTCCTTGGTGAGCACCTGCTCGATACGCCACGCGATGAAGACTTCCTTAATCTTGCGCTCCAGGGTGCGATCGCGGGTTAAGAAGAAATTACGCGCCACCTGCTGCGTGATGGTACTCGCACCCTGAGTGGCCGAGGCGTGAGTGACGGCGACTAAGACGGCACGGGCGATACCGATGGGATCGATCCCCGAGTGCTCGTAAAAGCGGGAATCCTCGATGGCGAGGAAAGCCTGCTGCATTTTAAGGGGGATTTCATCTAGGGTGACGGGAAAGCGCTTGTGCTCGCCAAACTCGCCCATGAGCTTATGATCCTCGGAGAAGATCTGCATGGGAATTTCGTAGCTGACGGTCTTTAATTCCTTTACGTCGGGCAGTTCCTCAAGGGTGCTGTAATACATGGCGGCGACTCCGGCGCCGCTTAGGGAGAGGGTAAAAAGTCCCGCCCAGAAAGCCACGGAAACGATACGTAAAAGCACGGTTAAACCCCTTGCACTAAGTGTTTTGAGCCCTTATTCTAACATTCCGACACACTCATAATAACTTCAGCCTAAGGAAACGCCCTCATGCAGGTGCTCGTATCGCAAAGTAATAAACGTCATCAGCCCGTATTCTTAGTCGGACCTATGGGATCGGGTAAAACCACGTTAGGCAGGGCCCTCTCTTTAGCCCTGCAGGTACCCTTCATTGATGTGGATGAGGAGATCATCAAGGCCGACGGCCGCTCTATTCCTCAGATCTTCAAAGAAGACGGGGAGGCGGGATTTAGAGATATCGAAAGCCGGACTCTGCAGGCCGTATTGGAGCGTGAACGGGGCCTTAAGGTCATTTCCGGTGGCGGCGGCGTGATCCTGCGTCCTGAAAACCGCCAGCTCATCGTTGAGAAAACGACCTGCGTCTATCTCTACTGTCACGTGGAGACGCAGTTTGCCCGCGTGGCAGGAGACATGAACCGTCCCGTAATTGCCGGAGAAAAAGATCAGCGCGCCAGGCTTAAGGCTGTGTTTGACATCCGCGATCCGTTCTTCAGGGATATGCAGCATATTGCCGTGGATACCGGAGCGCATACCTTAGCCTCCTGCGTGGAGCTCATGCGTCAGAGCATCCTTTTTTAGGAAGTTAAAACATCATGGAAAAACTGACCGTAGATTTAAAAGACCGTTCCTACCCTATTTATATCGGAGAAAAACTCAATGCCGGGGAGCTGATCCGTGAGGCTCTGCCTAAGGTGCACACGGTTCTGGTGGTAAGCAACGAGACCATCGCTCCTCTTTACTTAAAGAGCCTTCAGGAGAGCCTTGAGCAGCAGGGGTTTAGCGTGCACGCCTGCATCCTTAAGGATGGTGAGAAGTATAAAAAGGTTGAGTCCTACATGCAGGTTTTAACCGCGGCCCTCGAAGCCGGCTTATCCCGTGACGGGGCGATGCTTGCCTTAGGCGGGGGCGTGGTGGGGGATATCACCGGTTTTGCCGCCTCGACCTATCAGCGCGGGATCGCCTTCGTGCAGGTGCCGACCACGCTGCTTGCCATGGTGGACTCCTCGGTGGGCGGCAAGACCGCCATCAATCATGATTTAGGCAAGAACATGATAGGCACCTTTTATCAGCCCCGCTGCGTGGTGGCGGATATTGATACCTTAAGGACTCTGCCCGAGCGCGAGGTGGCCGCTGGCCTTGCCGAGGTCATCAAGTACGGCATCATTTACGACAGGGCCTTCTTTGAGTACCTAAGGGAGCGTCAGGAGAGCCTGCTTCATCCTTCCCCGGAGGTGCTTACCTCCATCGTGCGCCGCTGCTGTGAGATTAAGGCGCTGGTGGTATCTGAGGATGAGCAGGAACACGGCCTCAGGGCCATCCTGAATTTAGGACATACCTTTGGGCACGCCATTGAGGCTGAGTGCGGCTTTGGCACCTACCTGCACGGCGAGGCCGTGGCCATCGGCATGGTGATCGCCTGCCGTTACGCCCTGACGCAGGGCGCCTTAAGTAAGGATGAGGTGCGCGCTGTGGAGGAGCTTTTAAAGGCCTGCCATTTACCCGTGGCCTCGCCTGCGGGCATGGACAGTGACGCTTATCTAAAGCATATGCACCATGACAAGAAGGTGCGTGACGGTCATGTCGTGTATGTGCTGCCCGAAAAGATGGGGCAGTGCCGTACCTTTAAGGTCAGCGATGAAGAGATGGGAGAGTTCTTAAAGAAGAATATCTGCGTCGGCTGACGCATCTTTCAGGATATGGAAAAGGGGCCATGGGCCCCTTTTGCATTCTTTGTTCTAGAACAAGCGTGAAAAGCGTAACTTTTCCCAGACTAAACAGCCATGTCCACTGGACAGTGCGTGATTAGTACAGCCTGGTGCGGCGCGCGTTCTCGCGGGCCAGCTTCTTGGCGTGGCGCTTGATGGCGGAAGCCTTGGCGCGCTTACGCACGGTAGTGGGCTTCTCGTAAAATTCGCGGGCTCTGACATCGGCTAAAATGCCGGCTTTCTCGCAGGAACGCTTGAAGCGTCTCAAGGCAACGTCGAACGGCTCGTTCTCACGTACTTTAATGACTGGCATGTGGAAAACCACCTCACTTTTAATAACACAAATGCCAAAATGTCATTTTTGAATTGCCAAAATGCATTTGGCGGTAATAGAAACGCAGGGATTATACGCCTCTTAGGACCATAAGAAAAGGAAAAAACTGCCTTTTTTAGTTGCCGCGGTCCCAGTTGGGACCTAAAAAGCCCCGCGGCGGTTTCGCAGAGCGGGAGCGGGGCCGTCAATGTTGGGTAAAAGATCAAAGCTTTTGTGAAAGTCTTCCTTAAGACCCTGATGCACGTCAGCGTGTAAAAAGGAGGACAGCACCGCGATACCATGGGCGCGGGCTTCTTTTTCGATGGCGAAAAAGAGCTCCTGAAAAAAGGGATTCTCATCCACCACGCTGATAAGACCGAGCGTCTTGAGCGCCGTGGAGGCGCGCTTTAACCCTGCGGCCTGGGCATTGTACTTATAGTGGGTTTTGGCGATCGCCTCCCTGACCGCTTTCTCCGTTTCCGGCCTGAGAGGCTTGGTCTTGTTGAGATAGTGCGATACGGTGGCGATGGAAACCGAGGCTTCGCGGGCGACACCTTTAAGCGTACTCATGCGTTTTTTCCGGCAGTGGTTTTTTCCTAAGCTTAAACCGCGGGACTTATTATCTCAAGGCGGGAGGGGCGTCTGAATAGGGAGGAAGGGCCGCTGAAAGCCGTAAACCCGGAAGAGCGGTGATCCTTAAGGGGCCACAGTCTGATAAAATGCGCATTTGTGTTGATAGAGAGTTAAGGCGCTATGCGGGTATTAGGAATCGAGAGCTCCTGCGATGAGACGGGAGTGGCTATTTATGACGATGAGCGAGGTCTTGTCGCCCACGCCCTGCACACCCAGATCGCCATGCACGCCGAGTACGGCGGGGTGGTGCCGGAATTGGCCTCCCGCGATCACGTCAAGAGAGTGGTGCCCTTAGTGCACCGCGTGTTAGATGACGCTAAGCTGCAGTTTCAGGATTTAAACGCCGTGGCCTACACGGCAGGTCCGGGGCTCATCGGCGCGCTGCTCGTCGGTGCGATGGCGGCCCGCTCGCTCGCTTTTGCCCTGAATATCCCCGCCGTTCCCGTGCATCACATGGAAGGTCATCTCCTGGCCCCCATGCTCGAGGATAATCCCCCGAAGTTTCCTTTCGTGGCCCTTCTCATCTCAGGCGGACATACGCTGCTCATTCACGTGGATAGACCGGGCTCCTATAAGATTTTAGGGCAGTCAGTGGATGACGCGGCCGGCGAGGCCTTTGACAAGAGCGCCAAACTGTTAGGTATTCCATATCCCGGCGGCCCCGGCCTTGAAAAACTGGCCTCACAGGGTGACGCGCAGGCTTTTCATTTCCCGCGACCCATGATCGACCGCCCCAATTGCGATTTCAGTTTCGCGGGCCTTAAGACCGCGGTCTTAAACGCGGTGCACGCCTCGGATAATTTAGAGCGTGACAAGGCTGATATCGCCGCCTCGTTTACCCTGGCTGTGGCCGATACCCTTACGCATAAATGCGAGAGAGCGTTAAAGGAGATGGGACTTAACCGTCTCGTGGTCGCCGGAGGCGTTTCGGCTAACCGCACTCTGCGCTCGGCCCTGCAGGATCTGATGGTAAAGCGCGGCGGTGAGGCGTTTTTTGCCCGCCCCGCGTTCTGCACCGATAACGGGGCCATGATCGCCCTTGCGGGCATGCTGCGCTTTAAGGCAGGACAGGTGGGTGATCTGGGAGTCACCGTCCATCCGCGCTGGCCGTTATCTGAGTTAAAGGCGCTCTGATGGACAAAATTTTTATACGCGGCCTTAAAGTGCGCTGCATCGTGGGCATTTTGCCCCGCGAACGCGAGGAGGAGCAGGAGCTCGTTTTAGATATCGTCATGAGCCATCCTCTGGATGCCTGCGCCAAAAGCGGCGATCTGAGCCTCAGCATCAATTACGCGGCCGTGGCCGAGGCAGTCACGTCCTTTGTCAGGGAGCGTAAAGCGGAGCTTTTAGAGACCCTTGGCGAGGAGCTGTGCGCTTTTATCTTAAAGAATTTTAAACCTAGGACAGTAACCGTGACTCTCACCAAGACCGAGGCGGTAGCCCATACCGCGGGGGTAGGGATTGAGATGACACGTTCATTGAGGGAAATACCATGTTAACCAAGGTGTATCTGGGCGTCGGTTCCAATTTAAACCGCGACAATGCCATTCTTTTTGGCAATGAGAAGCTTAAGGAACTGTTCAGCACTTATGTGCACTCCTCGGTGTATCAGAGCCGCGCCATCCGCGAGGCCGAGCCCGATTACTACAACCTGGTGGTGGGCGGTGAGACTGCGCTTAGCCTTGAAGAACTGCTTACGAAGATCGGCGACATCGAAAAAGAGGCCGGTACCGAGCTCATGTTCCATAACGGCACCAATTTCGGTTTAAAGCGCCGTCTCGATATTGACGTCCTGCTCTATGGCGATTTAGTCACCACGGAGCCCTGCAAGCTCCCCCGTCATGACATTCAGGATTATCCCTTCGTGTTATGCCCCCTATGTGAACTGGACAGCACTATCGTCCATCCGCTCCTTAATATCGCGATAAGCGAGATCTGGACCGAGATGGCCCCGCGCCTTCCCGAGAAGATGCGCGTTTCCAAAGTCGACTTTGATTTCTCGCGTTCTTTTAGCGACTGGAACTGACGGTTAAGGATTTAAAGTGCCTCTCACATACGTGGTGGTCCTGGCTTTAATCCAGGGCCTGACGGAGTTTTTACCCGTCTCCTCCAGCGCGCACCTCATTTTCCCCAGTCAGCTTTTAGGCTGGCCCGATCAGGGCCTTGCCTTTGACGTGGCCGTCCACGTGGGTACGCTGCTTGCGGTCATCATTTACTATATGTCCGATCTCATTCAGATCGCGACCTATACCATCGAGTCCCTCGTTAAGCGCACCATGGGGCCCGTCAGCCGCATCGGCTGGTTCATCATCGTCGCCACCATTCCCGCGGGCGTGGCCGGCATCCTTCTTGAGGGCTATGTCTCCACGGTGGCCCGCTCCCTTGAGATCATCGGTTTCACCACCATCGGCTTTGGCATCCTTTTAGGGATCGCCTCCCTCGTCAACCGCCGCCTGTGCTGGAGAACCCTAACCCGTATCCAGGGGCAGCGTCCCGACAGCCTCCGTCAGATGACGTGGCAGCAGGCCATCATCATCGGTTTTGCCCAGGCCATCGCCTTAATTCCCGGCACCTCGCGCTCGGGCATTACCCTGACCGCGGGCCTTTTCTTAGGCATGCGCCCCGAGGCGGCAGCCCGCTTCAGCTTCCTCCTCGCCATTCCCGTTATCATGGCCTCGGCGCTGTTAGAGGGTTATAAGCTGTACTCGCATCCCGAGCTGGGCGGTGCCGATCCCGTGGATATGCTCATCGGCGCGGCCATCGCTTTCGTTACGGCCATTTCGGTGATTCACTTCTTCATGAAGTACATTTCCAAATCGGGTATGGCTGTATTCGTGATCTACCGTGTGCTCTTAGGCACCGCGCTGCTCTACATCGCCTACGCTTAGAGAGATCAAAGTTACGCGTGGGCTCTCGGAGTTACACTGCTCTCTCAGAGTAGAGAGTAGGGGGTGAGTAGTGGAAGAGTAAGGAGCGGGCAGGGAGTAGCCTCCATCCCGCCCTTAATGCCAGAGTCTAGGCAGCAGCTCTGGCTCTGCGTATGCCGATCTCTTTAAAGCATTCAGTGTGATAGGGTAAGGTGAAACTGGCTATCAGTTACCGTTAATCGGTGTCTCAGGCTCTCTGCTTCACCGTGCCTCTGGCAGGCACGGACTTTCCTGCATCCGCGGGGCTGTATCACTAAACTTAGGTACTGGCGCAGCTCTCCTGCGCTAAGGCTTCCTATGTGAGTTCCTTAAGCGTGTCAGATTCGGTAACCATTTTTACGACGGAGCTTAAGAGAACTTGAGGAGCTCTTCCTGCGATCCCTATGACGGGCATGACTAGTACTTTAAGGGCCTTTCCATCGGGAAAACGTGGCAGGATCAGGGGCGTTACCTTGTGCTGCACCTTGATTTTTACAGACTAAACTCCATGAGTGCCACGGTTGGGGAGTTTCATACGCGGCTGATGCGGAGGATCGCTGATTTCTGCGAAGAAC
>DVOQ01000060.1 GCA_018713485.1 Candidatus Avisuccinivibrio pullicola | reverse complement strand
TATCAGGGCACCCTGCTCTGCATCTCGCACGACCGTGATTTCCTCGACAGTTTCGCCACCGACATTCTGCATTTTGAGTCTGGCAAACTTGTCATGTACAGGGGTAACTATTCAGCCTACGAAAGGCTGCGTGCCGCACGCATTCAGGCTGAAAAGGCCTCGCGGCGCAAGGAGGAGGCCCTCATCGCCCACATGCAGTCCTTCGTGGACCGTTTCCGTTACAAAGCCACCAAGGCCCGTCAGGCGCAGAGCCTTATCAAGGCCATTGACCGCATGAAGCTTACCGCGGTCACGGCCGAGGAATCGCCCTTTTCCTTCTCCTTCCCCGAGCCCTCGCGTACCGTCTCGGTGCTCACCACCTTTGCTGAGGCGGACATGGGCTATGGCGATCACGTCGTTTTAAAGAACGTAAATCAGCAGATCTTCGCCGGCGACAGAATCGGTCTTCTGGGGCGCAACGGTCAGGGTAAGTCCACCCTCATTAAAACCATGGTCGGCGAAATCCCCGCCTTAAAGGGCAGCGTAAGCTTAGGGCGCGATCTTAAAATCGGCTATTTCGCGCAGCACGAGCTTGATTCCCTAAATCCCGATCTCACGCTTATCGATCATTTAAGGAAATTGGATCCCGCCGCACGCGAGGCCGATCTGCGTACCTTTCTGGGCTCCTACGCCTTCTCAGGCGACAAGGTCTTTGAGAGCGTCAGAAATCTCTCAGGCGGTGAGCAGGCCAGGCTCTGCCTTGCGTTAGTGGCCTATCAGAAGCCCAATCTGCTCTTACTGGACGAGCCTACCAATCACCTCGATCTCGACATGCGCGAGGCCCTGACCCTCGCCCTCTCCACCTACCCCGGAGCCCTCGTCCTCGTTTCGCATGACCGCCATCTTTTAGAGGCGATCGCCAGCCGCCTGTGGTTAGTGGACAGCGGTAAGGTTTGTGAGTTTGACGGCGATCTTGACGATTACGCTAACTATTTAGCCGAGAAAAACCGTGCCGTCCGTCAGGAGCAGAGCGCCCTGAAGGCCGCCTCCCGCCCCGCCCTGTCCGTCTCCAATTCCGCCCGTGACCGCCAGGCGCAGAAGCGTGAGGACGCTCTGTTCCGGCAGTCCATCCGCCCCTTAAAGCAGGCCATCGAAAAGCTCGAGCGCGACATGGAGAAGATGAAAAAGCGTATCGGGGAAATCGAGACTCTCATGGCCGATCCCGCGCTCTATACGGAAGTATCCCGCGCCAGAGAGCGCGAGTCTCTGACCTTAGAACTCGCCTCCTTAAAGAGCGCCTTAGATGACACTGAAAACACGTGGCTTGAGAAGGCCGCGGCATTAGAAGAGGCTCAGTCCTCAAGGAACGCCTGATGTTAAGCTACCGTCACGGATTTCACGCCGGCAATCACGCCGACGTGCTAAAGCACCTCACCCTCTGCCTTCTCCTCAGGCATTTAAGCGCCAAGGACAAGCCCTACTGCGTCATCGACACGCACGCGGGGGCAGGCACCTATGATTTAAGCGACAGATTTGCCAGCGTCAACCGCGAGTTCGCAGGCGGCGTCGCGGAGATCCTCGCAGACCCGGGGTTAAAAGCCGCCGTCCCCGAGTATTTTGATCTCCTGAAGAAGTTAAACCCGCAGGCTTCAGAGCTCAGCGCGGACACCCTGCGCTATTACCCCGGCTCCCCCTGCATCGAAGCGGCCCTTACACGCGAGTGTGATCGTCTCACCCTCCTTGAGCTCCATCACCACGAGTTTCAGAACCTCCTCGTGAACATGGGACGGGACCGGCGTATTACCATCCGCAACGAAGACGCCTTTAAACTCCTCCCCGCGCTCCTGCCCCCGCCCATCCGCCGCGGACTAATCTTTATCGATCCCTCGTATGAGATGGCAGGGGATTACTTTGCCGTGGTCAAGGCCATCAAGGTGGCTCTCACCCGCTTTAACACCTGTCAGATAGCCCTCTGGTACCCCGTACTCTCTGCCTGGCAGGATGATTCGCGCCGTCTCGTCCAGGAGATCCGCCGTTTAGGCGTCCCCCTGCTGCAGGCAGAGCTTAACGTCAGGCAGAAGGACGAGACGCCGGGCATGAGCGGCTCGGGCATGCTCCTTTTAAACTATCCCTATAAGCTGGATGAGGAATTGGAGACCGTCATGGGCGGGCTCTACGCGCGCCTTGCCGCCCCGCATAATGGCTCGGCAAGGCTGAAGGTGCTCGTGGAGCATCCTTAAAGACTCGCCTTAACCTGAAGACGGCCGCGCGGCCGTCTCCACTTACCTGAGATCAGGCGTCTGCCTCAGAGTCCATAAACTCAAGGACGAGGCGGGCGTTATCGTCAGGCTTTACCTTCTTCCACACCCTGCGCACCACGCCCTCGGGATCGATTAAAAAGCAGGTGCGCACCGTCCCCATCGACACTTTGCCGTAGAGCTTCTTCTCCGCCCACACCCCGTACTCTTCCATTACCCTGTGCTCAGGATCGGACAGTAAGGTGAAGTTAAGGCCGTGCTTTGCGGAAAAGCCCGCGTGGGATTTCACGCTGTCCTTACTTACCCCCACCACTTTGACGTTACGCTTTTCCATCTCGGAAAAGGCTCCCGCGAAGGCGCATGCCTGGCGCGTGCAGCCAGGCGTGTTATCGCGGGGATAGAAATAGAGAGCCACCCACTTACCCTTAAAGCTCTCAAGGCTCACGGACTTACCCTCAGCATCCTCCAGGGTAAAGAGAGGGGCCTTAGAGCCCGCCACGACTTCTGCCATAGTTACTCCTTCCTGATCAATAACTGCCCTTAAGTCTATACGCTAAAGCGCGTCCTGAGGACGGCAGTGAGAAAAGTTTGCACCCCCGCCCCCTGCCTGCGTCCTTACTTCCTACAGGCAGAGCGTGCACACCGCGAGGGTGATGAAGAGCAGCGCCGAAAGGGCGTTTAACACCACCATAAAGCGCTCCGAGCGCACTTTATCCGCGAGGGCACCTGCAAAAAAGGCCACCAGCGAGAAGACAAGGCAGGTCATGAACATGAAGATAAGCCCTTGCACCACCATCTGTGCCATCAGCGCCGTGCCCGTGGTGCCTTTGGCGACAAACTGCGGGAAGAAGGCTAAAAAGAAGATCTGCACCTTGGGATTGGTGATGTTCATGATAAAGCCGCGGCGCAGGAGCTTAAAGGCGCTCAGGGAGAGAGCCTCTCTGGCATGAGAGCCCGCCTTTAAATAGCGCAGACAGAGAAAGGCCAGGTATAGAAGATAGAGCGCGCCTATGATTTTGACCGCCCAGAAAAGCATGGGCAGGGCGGTGATGATGACCCCGAGGCCTAAAGCAGCGGCTAAAGTCTGCACCACGAGGCCAAGGCAGAGCCCTGCCACCACGCAAAGTCCCGAACGTGCCCCGTACAGAGCGCTCTGCGAGAGCACGAAAAGATTGTCAGGGCCCGGCGCCAGGGCCAGTAAAAACGAGGCACTGCTGAAAGCTATCAGTACTTCAGGGGTCATGCAGATTTCTCCTTATCCGCAGCTTTTTTTCTTAAGGAGGGGAGAGCTCCTCTTTCATGCAGAACGCTTACATTCTGTAACAATACCGACAGGGCGATGAGCGTAAGTCCCCCCACAAAGCTCCATCCGAGAGAGGTATATTCCGCAAAGAGCTCCATGGCTATAAGGATGGAATACACGGGCTCGAGGTTGTAGCTTAAATTCACCGTAAAGGCCGAAACGCCCGTGAGCACCTTAAGCTGCAGGAAATAAAGCCCCACCGTGCACACCGAGGCTAAAAGAAAGAGATAGACGTAATCAGGAGGACGGCCCGTGACCATGCTCACTCCCGCCGCATGAGCCCACAGCGGGACGAGGAAAAGCCCCGTTAAGGCCGCTCCCCACATCTCAAAGGTAAGCAGGGTTAAAGGCGCGCCCTTATCCGAGACGGTCTTATTTAAAATCGTAAAGAGCGAAGCCATCAGGGAGGAGAGAAGCCCCACGGCGATCCCAAGGCGGTAGCGCAGGTCAAAATGGAAGATGGCCAGAAGGCCCAGAAGCGCGATAAAGCTCAGGATAAGCTCCGTAAACCTGAAACGGCGCTTCAGGCATAGGGGCTCGAGGAGCGCAGTGAAAAAGCCCATTGCCGAGAGGCAGATGACGCCGATGGAAACATTGGAAAGCTTAATCGAGGCGTAAAAGAACACCCAGTGAATAAAGAGCAGAGCCCCCACTCCCATGGAGCGCAGCGCCAGAGAACGGGGCAGACGCAGACTCTTTTTAAGACACAGCATGACCGCGCTCATCAGCACTGCCGCCATGAGCGTACGGTAGAGGGACAGAAGCGGCGCGCTTAACTCAATCAGCCTGCCAAAGACGCCCGTGAAACCGGCGATAAATATAGAAAAATGCAGCAGCGCCAGAGTCACGCCATTTGACTTATTCTGCATAGCAACCTGTGTCAGGAAACAGGCGCCCATCTTACCCCCTTTAAGCAATCCCATAAAGCAAAGCCGACGTGCCTGCACCTTTTTAAGGCATGGAGTACATCAGAACCTGCCTCCTGCCTGAGGTTACTGTGCATGAGTTCTCATTTTGCAGTTATCTTACGCATCTCCCGTGATGCCCCTCCCCGCAGTTTTTCAAGGAATGACGCCTAATCCGTCCTGAAACGGACTCCTGCGTCCTGAACTCCGTCTGCGGCCCGCGGCCCTGACCACACACGCCGGTGCCTGCTGCATAAATAAACTTCCAAAATTTGCAGAAAGATTTTGGAGAATCAGGCCAGCTGAATCAGCAGTTGCTATTACAGTATAAAACATAAAGTTTTATCTGCCTTTTTTCATGCGGAGTTATGCAGGGCAACTGACATACTCCAGGTCGTTGTACGCAGCACTGATTCGTCCTGGTTTCTATACGGGGTCTAACCTCAAAAATGAAGCAGGATCCATGCTTGCCGACACTCCCCTTCAAATATAGCAGAATGCTGTAAATTACTTGATAAATCGAGTTTTTTCTCAAGATAACGCAATCTTAAATCACTGAAAAACAATCCTTTCATTAGGTCGTTGTGAAAGATCGCGCCTCTCATGAAGTTTCTATAAAGACTGAAAGGCAGGCCCGCTATCTGGGTATTGACGGGTGGAAGCTCCATGACGGCAGTCAGTACGCAACGGTCATCATTGATCCGGAGACCGATCTTATTCTCCGGATTCAGGACGCCAGAAAGGCTGACGTGGTAAGGAACTTCATCGCCCATGCCGGGGAGGAGTTCATGAAAGAGGTAAAGGGGATAGCCTGTGACATGAACGCGGATTTGCGGAGGCTTTTAAGAAAGCATTCCCCCGTCCCGAAATTATCTGTGACCGCTTCCACCTGATTAAGAACTTCAGTGAGAAGGTCATTACCCCTGTCAGGATTGCCGAACAGAAGCGCCTTAAGGCAGAAGGGCGTCACGGTGAGGTGGAAAGACTGAGAAGAAACCGGTACATCATCACGTCTTCAGGGGAGACGCTTAAGGCAAAGGATGAGTAGGGGGCCGCGGCCATAAAGAACGGTGCCGCGGATGCAGGTCAGCAGGGACAGAGGCTCTTTAAATCACTGCGTGAACCCGTGCCGCCGCGGGATAACCGCACTGAGATCCTGAACGGGCTGATTAGGGACAATGCACTCCTGAGCGCAACTGACATCGTAAAGGAACAGCTCAGGCAGGCATATGCGGAAACCACCGTGCGCGGCATGAGGCAGATCATGGACGGTATCATCTCTGTGTGCCGCGAGACCGGCAATGAGCACTTTAAGCGGTTTGCCCGCCTCATAAAAAACCACCCCGGCGGCATTGTCGCCTGCGCGGCCCATAAAGTAACGTCCGGCAAATGCGGGGGGACTGTCAGTCTCATCAGGACTGTACGCAGAGCTGCATACGGCTTTAAGGACACGGATTACTTCTTTCTGAGGCTCATGGATGCCAGCCGGGGGTACCCTGCATGATCGCTGATCCTACAAAAAGTGTGCAAGACCCGAAAAATACTCAGGCCAGGGGAAGGATTTACGTGCCATATGCTGTCTTTAAGCCAGGGCGGCGGCAAGCTCTTCCTCCGTCAGGGTTTCGTCCCGCCGCGCCTTTTCAAGCAGGGTATCGGAAAGTCCCGTGATATTCCTTATCTGCTCCTGGCTGATACCGAGCCTGAACATGCCCCTGGCATTGTTAAAGCTGTTTTCCAGCGTGCCTTTGGCTATGCCTCTGGCTTCGACTCGGCTCAGTTCCTCGTTCATGAGCATGGCATCCACGCGGGCCTGCTCCTCGTGGTCAAAATAGCGTCTTAAATTGTCATAATCTGCTACAAAGTCCATTTCCATACTCTCCAGTTCGGCAAAAATCGGATCATCCTCAGTGTACTC
>DVOQ01000059.1 GCA_018713485.1 Candidatus Avisuccinivibrio pullicola | reverse complement strand
ATTTACGGTTGTTTTCACTTACATGACCGCACACGGAGCACTTCTGTGATGTGTACTGAGGCGGCACCTTAATGAGCAGGCCTCCCCTGAGCCTGAGCTTGTATTCCAGCATCCTTCCGGCTTCGCCTGAGGCCCTGAGCAGGAGCTCGCGGTTAAGCCCTGATTTGGCCCTGACGTTAACGCCGGGATTCTGAACGGTCCCCTTTGCAGATTTAGTCATGCTGTTACCCGAGTTTATTAGTTAAACTGATTGAAAATGGCTTATACAAGCCATTTTCAGCTATAAATAAATTAAAAAGTATGGGGGAACAAAAATTATCGCTTAATTGAGGTTTGTGATCTTTAATAGAGTCCTTCCAAGAGCATCTTCCATTTTAATAAGTCTTCCCAGCGATCTGGCGACATCTTCTAATGTACCGATACATGGCACCGGTTTATAACCAAGAGCATCAGTAATCTTCTTTAAGTCATTGCCTTCAGCAGCGATCCTTTCCTGATATAAATCAGCAATCTCATCAGGAGAAATCATTTCATTGAGTCCCGCCTGCTTTCTGCCTTTACCTATGTTTTCCGGGGTATAAATGTCATTGAAGCTGTACATTTTCAGAAACAGGACCTTCCCAGCATCCCCGGGCAGCCTGAATGGGATCAGTTTTGCGTGAAACAATGCGTCGCAGATCCTTTTCACCGACAGGGCTTCATGGTTCCGGGCTAACCTGAGTTCAATCATCCGCAGCATAATCAGGGCCAGAACACATAGCAGGCAGTGTCCGATGATGCGCACCCCCTTGCGCACATACATCGGACGGATTGAAAAATTATTCTTCATTACCCGGAAGCAGTCTTCGATCCTCACCAGTTTTCTGTAACTGTTCAATACATCAATGTCTTCAATGCAGCGGCCTGCTTCGAGATCGGCGTAAGATGGCGAGTACACACAGGCCGCATAGTCTGCGATGGCTCTCCGTTCTTCCTCAATACCTGTTTTAATCCTGAAAGTAGGATATCTAATACCCGTTAAGATCTCTCCGTCCTTTTATTAAATACGCATATTAACCTGACTGGGTAATTTCACCGAGCTTCATGCCCAGAAGGCTCAGGAACAGTTCGTCGCGGCGCAGATCCTCAGTGGTGATTTTACTGATGAGCTTACCGTAGCGCCCCGTATTGCGATCGGTAAAGCTGATCACGTCAATGCAGTCATACCACGTGAGGATTTCCTGCAGCGACTTATTGGCAAGCCACGATCTGAGTGAGGTGACAGGATAGCGTGGTAGTTAATGACTGATATTTACACTAAGATGGATTTATGACTAAGCGGGTATCAGATAGCCTACTTTGAGGTTGCAGTTCACGAGACCGCCGGAGCCTTCAGGGAAGAGATAGGTACCATGCGGCAGCTGATACTCAAGACCGCTTTTCTCTATATAAAAAAGCTCCACCGCCGGATGGTAATGCCAGGGAGCCCTGCCCGAGGGGCTCAGGTGCACGAGGGTCAGTTTTCTGGCGTAGGGAAAACCGGGGGTCAGTCTGGGGACTATTTCCTCACGCGAATCCTGTCTGAGCTGCGGAAGGCAGGGTAGATCTCTAAAGCCGGCGTAAGCTATGGGGCAGGAGTGAGGAGCGGGGGCGCTAAGCCCCCTGTCTGTCAGTGATGTACTTTGTTCTGCGCGTCCTGCAGGAGTTCCATCTTCATCTCGTAATATGAGGGACTCATATCGAGGAAGTGATGGTGAGGGTTCTCAAAGCGCTGCTCTTCAGGCCAGATCTCGGAGTCGAGCTGCTTTTTGACGAAGGCGCGGATCTCATCAAGCGAGGGCGGGCTCTTGAGGCGCTTGCCGTTTTCCATGACTT
Source organism: Candidatus Avisuccinivibrio pullicola (assembly GCA_018713485.1). Taxonomy (GTDB): domain Bacteria; phylum Pseudomonadota; class Gammaproteobacteria; order Enterobacterales; family Succinivibrionaceae; genus Avisuccinivibrio_A; species Avisuccinivibrio_A pullicola. Next base: position 39,609 of record DVOQ01000059.1, on the reverse strand, counting down.
TTTCGTGCAGTTCGCGGATGGTGCAGTCCTTAAAGCAGGACTGACGCCACGGTTTCTGCGGATCGACATAGCGGTAGGGCACGGAGAGATCGGGGGTCTCGGTGTCAAGGGTGATGAGATCGGCGATGGCATGCCCCTGCTTGTCGTAAATGCGCCATAAGCGCTTGCGGCCAGGGTTGGTGATCTTCTCGAAAGTCTCGGAGATCTTGATCTTGGGCAGACAGGCCTGACCCTTGTCCACGGCGACCAGCTTATAGACGGCACCGAAGACGGGATCGCTCTTGGCGGTGATGAGCCTTTCGCCCACGCCAAAGGAGTCGATGCACGATCCCTGCTCCAGGAGGGAGCGGATGGTGAACTCATCGAGACTGTTGGAGGCGACGATGATGCAGTCCTTAAGTCCGGCGGCGTCCAACATGGCGCGCGCCTCCTTGGAGAGGTAGGCCAGATCGCCCGAGTCAAGGCGGATCCCCTTTAAGCGCTTGCCCATAGGCTCAAGGACTTCCTTGGCCACGCGGATGGCGTTGGGTACGCCCGATTCAAGGACGTTATAAGTGTCCACTAATAAAATGCAGGAGTCGGGATAGAGCTCGGCGAAATGCTTGAAGGCTGCGTATTCGTCGTCGTGGTACATCACCCAGCTGTGGGCCATGGTACCGGAGACGGGAATGCCGAACATCTGGCCTGCGAGAATGGTAGAGGTGCTGTTAGCCCCGCCGATATAGGCGGCGCGGGCTCCGTAGACGGCGGCGTCCATATTGTGGGCGCGGCGCGCGCCGAAATCGGCCACGGAACGGCCCTGCGCGGCGCTCACGATACGGTGGGTCTTGGTGGCGATCAGTGACTGATGATTGACCTCGGCTAAGATGGCCGTCTCAATGAGCTGCGCGTCTGCTAAAGGCGCGTAAATGGTGATCATGGGCTCATTGGGATACATAACCGTGCCCTCGGGCATGGCGTAGACGGTGCCGCGGAAGCGGTAGGTCTTAAGCCACTCTAAAAACTCGGGACGGAAAATGTTTAACGAGCGCAGGTAGGCGATATCCGCCTCGTCAAAATGGAAGTTTTCAAGATAGTCCAGAACCTGCTCGAGACCTGCGAAGATGGCAAAACCGCCCCCGTCGGGGTTCTTGCGGTAGAACATGTCAAAAGTCACCAGATCGTCGGCTTTGGAGGCGGCGTGATAGCCGTTGGCCATGATGGATTCATAAAGATCCATGAACATGGAGAGATTGCGCGGATCAGACTGCGTCATCACTGATACCCTAAGGTTTTTTATAATCAAAGTCTGCGTGGCAGGGCCACGCCGGTGTCCCCTGTTTACTTTACACAGGTTTTTTAAAAACCCTACCATGATCCCACAAACTGTCCTTAATGGGCGCACTTTTTGGCGTTTGGGGCTTCAAAATAATTAAGCCGATCACAGTCGGGCGCAGCGGGGCGCTGCTAAACGCAGGTGCAGTGCGTTCAGGCGGAATAACCTGAGCTTGTGTACCACAAAGGTGCAACTTGTTTAGACAGTCTCAGGCGCGGTAGCCGGCGGTCGCGTTTTAGTGTGCGCAATTTGGGTCTGATCCCGTTTTTTTACTGTCGATTTAAGTAAAATGAAGGCTAATAACGTGCCTTTTTCAGGTGAAAGGGAGAACCGTTTACCTGAAAAAAGCCGGGTCAGAACTTCAGACTCATTGAAAAATGATTGATATTCAAGAATTTGCTGCCAGACATGGCATCGCCACTGAATATATAGACGTCACCGGTAAAAGGGTGATGATCAAACCGCAAAGCCAGCTCGCGGCCTTAGGCGCCATGGGTTACGCTATCCATGACCCGCGCCTTCTGGAAAAAGAGGCCTTAGCCGAGGAATGGGAGGAATGGAACTCTCTGCTCGAGCCTGTACAGGTGATCCGCGACGGCGATCCCCATACCCTGTATTTAAGAACCCGCGCTGACTTAAGCGAAGAGGCGATCCTTACCTGGGAGCTTGACTTCGAGGACGGCAGAAAGCTTACCGAGACCGTTTACCTTTATGAGATCGAGATTGCCTCCTATAAGACGGTGCAGGGCGTGGAATTTGACCGCCGCCGTTTCTTCCTGCCCCATGAACTGCCTTACGGCTATCACACTTTTAAAGTAACGGTAAAAGACGGTGCTGAGGTCTTCAGCGGAGAGATGTCCCTCATCAAGACCCCGCTGACCTGCTACGTGCCGCCGGAGATGGCTGAGGGTAAGAAACTGTGGGGCGTGAGCGTACAGCTCTATGCTCTTCGCTCTAAGCATAACTGGGGTATCGGTGATTTCCACGACTTAAAGGATCTTTTACGCTATATCGCCCGCCGCGGCGGCCACTTTGTGGGATTAAATCCCCTGCATCTTGGCTACCCGGCCAATCCTGATCCCGACATGGTTTCCCCGTATTCGCCCTCCACGCGTGAGTGGGTGAATTTCATTTACATCCGTATCGAGGATATCCCCGAGTACGCCTCCTGTGACAAGGCCGCAGAGCTGGTGTCTTCCAAGGCTTTCCAGCAGAAGCTCAAGGCCCTGCGCGATCGCGAGTACGTCGATTACCGCGGCGTGATTGAGCTTAAGATGCAGGTGCTGCGCACCCTTTTTGATGAGCTGCGCCTTGATGACAAGCGCTCCACCCGCGGACGCAGGTTCCTTGAGTTTATCGAGAAAGGCGGCGAGAGCCTCAAGGTGATGGCTACCTATAACGCCCTGCAGGCCTTGCTCTTTGCCAAAGGCAAGAACGCCTGGAGCTGGACGGAGTTCCCCAAGGAATACCAGCAGGTGGGTTCACCCTTTGTCGAGGCGTGGCGGCAGGAACACGCCGATGACGTGCGTTTCTACTGCTATCTTCAGTTCATCGCCACCGAGCAGTTAGAGGACGCCTACGAGACTGCCCGCCGCGAGAAGATGCTGATTGGCACCTACCGGGATCTCGCCGTGGGCGTGGGACCCGGCAGCTGCGACGTCTGGGCCGATGAAAAGGATATCTACAGAGCCAAAGCGCAAATCGGCGCTCCGCCTGATCCCTTAGGTCCTTTAGGACAGCTGTGGGGGCTTACTCCCATGGATCCGCGCCGTCTGCGCCTTAACGGTTACCGCAACCTGATTGCGCTGTACCGTGCGAACATGCAGTCCTGCGGCGCGTTACGCATTGATCACGCGGCAGGCTTAAACCGTCTGTGGTGGGTGCCGCCGGATAACGGTCCCCTGGACGGCGCTTACGTGGGCTATAGCACTCACGATCTGCTGGGTATCATCGCCCTGGAGTCGCACCGCAATCAGTGCCTCGTCATCGCCGAGGATTTAGGCACCATTCCGGATGCCCTGCGCACGGCGCTTAAGGAAGCCCGTGCCTTCTCATACAAGATCTTCTTTGGCGAGAGAGCCTGGGATGGCGGATATATCGCTCCGGCCGATTACGAGCCGCAGGCCATGTCCGCCTTAACCACCCACGATATGCCTACCTTAGTGGGCTGGTGGGGTGATCTCGACCTTAAATTAGGCGAGAAACTGGGTGTCTACCGCTCCATTGACGCCGGTCGCATCGGTAAGGAGCGCGCGGGCATGAAACAGCGCATTTTAGACAGCCTTCACGGCCTGCTGTCAGTGGGCGCTGAGGTTCCCGCCCATGCCGAGGAAGTGCCGGCCATGACTCCCGAGCTGCAAAGGGGCCTGCAGGTGCATATGTGCCGCGGTGCCTGCGCGCTCTTCTCCTCGCAGTTAGAGGACTGGATCGGGGTCGATAAACCGGTTAACGTTCCCGGTACCTGCAGCGAGTATCCCAACTGGAGACGCAAACTGCCGCTGAACCTGGATGAGATTTTTGCATTGCCATATGTGACGGCTTTGACCCGAGCCATGAGCGAAGCCAGGGAAATGGCAAGTAACAATTACCATAAGTAGGAGAAAGTACCCATGCTAATTGATGAGTTAAACGGCGCACGTCTGACAAAGCCGTTTGAGGTCTTAGGTCTGCAGCCCAACCATGACGGCGAGGGGTATATCCTGCGCGCCTGGCTGCCCGGAGCCCGTGCCGTCAGATGCTTAAGCCTCAAGGGCAAGGAGATCTGCTCTTTAGACTGCGTCTGCCCCGATGGACTGTTTGAGAAGGTGCTGCCGGACTGCAAGGGACCCTTCCACTACAAGTTTATGGTGCAGTATCCGGACGCCGAGGTCGAGGTTATCGATCCCTATCAGTTCCGTGACGAGGCTTATTTCGGCCTCTCCACCATGTATGAGACTCCCTCCAATCTCTATAAGACCCTGGGCGCGCAGTTAATCGAGGTCGAGATTGACGGTGTCAAGGTCAAGGGCACCAAGTTTGCCGTCTATGCCCCCTCGGCTACCTGCGTCAGCCTGATTGGCGATTTCAATTTCTGGGATGGCCGCCGTCACCCCATGGCCCGTTCGCTCTTAGGCCACTGGGTGCTCTTCGTGCCGGGCCTTAGTGCCGGTCAGCGCTATAAGTTCGAGATCAAGGATCCCTCCGGTAACCGTCTGCCTCACAAGGCCGATCCCGTGGGCTTCTATCACGAGCAGTATCCCTCCTTTGCCTCCATCATTTCCGATCAGACCACCTATAAGTGGAATGACGCCAAGTGGCAGGAGAGCCAGTTAAACGACAAGTTAAAGCGCCCCATGTCCATTTACGAGGTGCACCTTGCCAGCTGGCGCCGCAAGGCTGACGGTTCCTCGCTCTCCTACCGCGAGTTAGCCGACGAGTTAGTCAAGTACGTGCGTGAGATGGGCTACACCCATGTTGAGCTGCTGCCGGTCATGGAGCACCCCTTCTCGGGCTCCTGGGGCTATCAGCCCACTGGCCTCTTTGCCCCGACCTCGCGCTTTGGCGGCATTGACGACTTCAAGTACTTTGTGGATACCTGCCATCAGAACAATATCGGCGTGATCCTTGACTGGGTGCCCGCTCACTTCCCCACCGACGCTCATGGCCTTGCCCGCTTTGACGGAACTCCCGTCTACGAGTACGAGGATCCGCGCCGCGGCTGGCATCCGGACTGGAACTCCCTCATTTACGATTTCGGCCGCGACACGGTAAGAAACTTCCTCGTCGCTTCCGCCTTAATCTGGCTTGACTACTATCATATTGACGGTCTGCGCGTGGACGCCGTGGCCTCTATGCTGTACTGGGACTACTCCCGTAAGGAAGGCGAGTGGGTGCCCAACGTGGACGGCGGCAACATCAACTACGAGGCCGTGTCCTTCCTCAAGTGGTTCAACGAGGAGGTGTACCGCAAGTTCCCGGGTGCCATGACCATCGCCGAGGAGTCCACCGCCTTTACCGGCGTCTCCCGTCCCACCTACACGGGCGGTCTCGGTTTCGGCTTTAAGTGGAACATGGGCTGGATGCACGACTCTCTTGAGTACATGAAGCAGGATCCCTTCTTCCGCCGCTATCACCACGGCGAGATGTCCTTCTCCATGATTTATGCCTACAACGAGAACTTCATCCTCTCCATTTCCCACGACGAGGTCACTCACGGCAAGCATTCCATGCTCTATAAGATGCCCGGTGACGAGTGGCAGCAGGCGGCCAACCTGCGCGCCTTCTTAGGCTATCAGTACGGACACCCCGGCAAGAAGCTCAACTTCATGGGCACCGAGTTCGCGCAGAGCTCGGAGTGGAACCATGACTCGCAGTTAGAGTGGTGGCTGCTGCAGTTTGACAAGCATCACGGCATGCAGGATCTGGTGCGTGACTTAAACAATATGTACCGCAATGATCCCGTGCTCTGGCAGTGGGATTACGATCCGGCCTGCTTCAGATGGCTGGATGTCTCGGATGCCGATCACTCCGTGTTCGCGATGTTAAGAACTTCCGACGATCATCAGGACGAGACGGTGATGGTCTCCAACTTTACTCCTGTCCCGTATATCGCCTACCGTTTAGGCGTGCCGCGCCCCGGCACCTATCAGATCGTGCTTAACACTGACGATCGCAAGTACTGGGGATCAGGTTACGTGACCGGTCCTGAAAAGCTGCAGGCCTCGAATATCTCGTGGCACGGTCAGTACCACTCCGTGGTCTTCGATCTGCCGCCCTTAGCCACCGTCTTCTTAAAGCGTGTCGGTGACTAAGCCCTAAGCTAAAGATTACGCTTAAAGAGCCCCGCGGTGCCGGGGCTCTGTTATTCAGGTCACCTGTCTAAAACGTGATCCCCGCCGCGTTTCTTTCCTGTCTTAAAGTCCTGTTTAGCGTTCTTCATCAAAGTTTTTTAAAAGAGCTTTGTCTACAATTCAGAAAGCGTGTGTCCCTTCACAGAATTACAAAAAAGCTTTGCTTCACGCTGCAAAAACGGCCCTTGTATACTAGAATGCAAGCAAGGCGGGCGTGAAGCGCAAGGCGCACGTTACGCGAACTGAATTTTTGCTAGTTGAAGGAGATCCTCATTATGATGCACATGACTTTCCGCTGGTACGGCCCCGGCATGGACAACATCACCTTAAAGCAGATCCATCAGATCCCCGGCATGGAAGGCGTCATTACCGCCTTACACGAAATCCCTGCCGGTGAGCCCTGGCCTGTGGAAAAGGTGGCCGAGCGTAAGGCCCTCGTTGAGAAATCCGGCTTAAAGCTCCTCGGTATCGAGTCCATCAACGTGCACGAGGACATTAAGTACGGCGGCAAGAACCGTGATGAGCTCATCGAGAACTACATCAAGTCCCTCGAGGCCGTCGGCAAGTGCGATATCCACATGGTGTGCTACAACTTCATGCCGGTCTTTGACTGGACGCGTACCGATCTCGCCCTGCCCTTACCCGATGGTTCCACCGCTCTGGCCTACGACGGCAAGATCATTGAAGGCCTTACCGCCGATCAGATGTTCGACCGTATCGCCGACAATTCCAACGGCTTTGAGATGCCCGGCTGGGAGTTAAACCGCCGTGACGAGATCTCCGCCCAGATCAAGAAGTTCCAGGGTATGACCCCCGACGAGCTGCGCGCTAACTACAAGTACTTCCTCGACGCCATCATGCCCACCTGCGAGAAGTGGAACATCAAGATGGGCGTGCACCCCGATGATCCCTCCTACGATCTGTTCGGTATCCCGCGCATCACCAAGAGCGAGGAGGATTTAGTCAAGATCGCCGAGCTCAACAGCTCGCCCTGCAACGGCTTCTCGCTGTGCACCGGCTCGTTAGGCTCCAACCCCGCCAACAATCTGCCCAAGATTATCCGTAATCCCAAGATCGGACCGCGCATTTACTTTGCGCACGTGCGCAACGTGCTGCACACCGGCGACCATCAGTTCCATGAGTCCTCGCACGTCTCGCATACCGGCTCGCTTGATCTCTACGAGATTATGAAGGCCTTAGTCGAGGTCGGCTTCAACGGACTCATCCGTCCCGATCACGGACGTGAGATCTGGGACGAGAAGGCACGCCCCGGCTACGGTCTCTACGATCGCGCCTTAGGCTCCAATTACCTGATCGGTCTTGAAGAGGCCATCCGCAAGAGCAAGGGCATGCCCTACCCGGATAACCTCAACACCGTCACCGCTCCCTTAGCCTAAGCGGTTCTAAGGCGGGGCCCGTCCCCGCCCTTTCCCTTTAATCATTACTATTCAGGATTACAGCATGGCTAAAATCACTCTTCAGGGCTTAAGCACCGATAAGGCCGCCTTAGAGGCCGCTCACGTCGAGTTACCCAAATTTGATGTTAAGGCCGTTCAGGAATACACCAAAACCCATCCCGTGTGGATCCACTGCGGCGCGGGCAATATTTTCCGCGGCTTCGTCGCTTCCCTGCAGCAGACCCTGTTAAACGAGGGCTTACAGCAGTCCGGTATTCAGACCGTTTCCTGCTATGACGGCGCCATCATTGACGAGGTCTATAAGCCCCACGATCACTTAACTCTCGAAGTGACCCTAATGCCCGATAAGACCACCCGTCTTAAGGTCTTAGGTTCCGTCACCGACGGCTTTAAGCTCAACGGCTCCTGCAAGGCCGATGAGGAGACGGTGCGGGCGCTCTTCAGGGAACAGGGCTTACAGCTGCTCTCCTTTACCATCACCGAGAAGGGTTATGCCTTAAAGGGTATGGACGGTGCTTTCCAGCCCCAGGTGCTCAAGGATATGGAAGAGGGCCCCGCAAACTGCCGTCACGCCATGTCCCTCACCGCCGCCTTCCTCTACGAGCGTTTTAAGGCCGGTGCCTTCCCCTTAGCCGTCGTCTCCATGGACAATTGCTCGCATAATGGCGACAAGGTCCGTGACGCGGTCTTAACCGTCGCTAAGGCCTGGGCGGACAGGGAGCTGGTGGGCGCTGACTTCATCGCCTATCTTGAGGATAAGAGCAAGGTTTCCTTCCCCTGCACCATGATCGACAAGATCACACCGCGTCCCGATCCCGAGGTCGCGGAAGCCTTAAAGCAGTTAGGCATTGAGGACATGGATCCCATCAAGACCGCCCGCGGTTCCTTTATCGCTCCCTTCGTCAACGCCGAGAAGCCGCAGTACCTCGTGGTCGAGGATGACTTCCCCAACGGCCGTCCGCCCTTAGAGAAGGCCGGCGTGCTCTTTACCGACAAGAACGGCGTCGATCTCTGCGAGCGCATGAAGGTGACCACCTGCTTAAATCCGCTGCATACCGCTCTGGCCGTCTACGGCTGCATCTTCGGTTATCAGAGGATCTGGCAGGAGATGGAAGATGCCGAGTTAGTCAGACTCGTCAAGAAGCTGGGTTATGACGAGGGCCTGCCCGTGGTCGAGGATCCCGGTATCCTGAGCCCGAAGGCCTTTATTGATGAGGTGATCAACGAGCGCCTGACCAATAAGTTCCTGCCTGACTCTCCGCAGCGTATCGCCACGGACTCCTCGCAGAAGGTCACGGTGCGTTTTGGCGAAACCTTGAAGAACTATCAGAAGAAGGGCCTTGATGCCACTAAGCTTATCGCCCTGCCCTTAGCTCTTGCCGGCTGGGTGCGTTATCTCATCGGTGTGGGTGATGACGGTAAGGTCTTTGAACTCTCGGATGATCCACTTCTCCCCGAGTTAAAGAAGATCTTAGAGCCTGTGACCTTCGGCAGACCCGAGAGCGTGGGTGACAACCTGAAGCCCATTCTGTCCAATGCCTCCATCTTTGGCGTCAACCTCTACGATCTTGGTATCGGCACCAGGGTTGAGGAGCTGGTTAGGGAAATGCTCTCAGGTGAGGGTGCGGTACGCAGAACCCTGCAGAAATATTTGAACTAGGCTGAGGAAACTCAGTTAAATACAGGGTATGATCAGAAAAAGCCGGTTTTTACCGGCTTTTTCCTGCCACTATACGTGGTTTCTACCGTTTTTCAGGATTGCGCATGCACCGTCAGGAACACAAGCTCGCCAAGCTAAGACTTACCCCGGAGCGCCCCATCAGCGCGCAGATTTACGACTTTTTACGCTCCGAAATCACGACCACGGCCATTCAGCCCGGGGCGCTTATTTCTGAAAACGAGCTTTCCGCTCACTTTAATGTGTCGCGGCAGCCGATCCGCGAGGCACTGATGCGGCTGCGCCTTGATGGCCTGCTTACCGTCATGCCGCAGCGGGGCAGTATCGTCGAAAAGATTTCCGTAAGTAATTTAAAGCAGATCTGTTTCCTGCGTTCGGCCATTGAGTGTGCGGCCGTCGAGAATGCCACGGAGATCTCTGATACGCAGTTAGACGCCATCGTGGCTCAGTTAGAGCAGAACGTCGCAAGACAGCGCGAAGTGGTGACGGAGGGAGACAATGTCACGCGGGGCTTTCTGAACCTCGATGACGAGTTCCACCGTTTAGTCACCTCGCTTTCCACCTGCCCCATGGCCTGGGATAACATTCAGTCTCTTAAGCCGCAGATGGATCGTATCCGCTATCTTTCGCAGGGAGAGGTTTCTCCTTACGCCCTGCTCATTGATGATCACGCCAGGATTTGCGCGGCTTTAAAGGCTCGCGATTTTGCAGCCGCCCGTCAGCACCTGCACCATCATCTGCACGAGATCATGGAGACTTATGTCGCGATCCGTGAGCAGTACGCGCAGTGGTTCTGCGAAGAAGAGGACGGTATCTGAAAAACTGAGGTTCCGCCAAAAAAGCTAGCTAAGCGCCGCTCCCCGGCTTAGCCCTGCGGCAGCAAAGTTCCTGAGAGTCAAGGCAGGGCATGCCGCGGACGGTGGGCTGTCCTTCTTTACAGTATGTTTGCGTAGCCTTCTGCCCATTTGCGTAAGCACACTTGCTGTGGGACTAACGGTCATCTGACTTATGGAGCACCCGTACAGGGCCTTTACTGAGGATCGCGGGACGGTTTTAAACTATTTGTAAAAAAACTTCCGCAGGCAGGAGGCAGAACTGACAGGTAGCGGAGTTTTGCTTAGGAAACGGGTCAGACGTCACAATTCTCAGCAAAGTGATTACGGGAGCTAAACGGCTCTTCCGGGCTCTGTTACAATCGGGTAAGCAGTGAATCAGAGCAGGGTAAAGCCCAGGCGTGACCACGGTAACGCCGGTAAAAGGGTTTAAGCACCGTGTCACTGCTGAGAATAAGAACATTACCGCAAAGGAATGCACAACGCCATGATTAAATCCACGGATAAAGAGTTAGGTCGCACGGATGTCAGGTTAGGCGCTACATACGATGGTGAGGGATTTAATTTTGTGTTCTGGGCCCCTGACGCGCGTTCATTGCGTATCCACTTCTATACTCCCAGCGAGGAGAAAAAAGGCGTTGTGACCATGACCGGACGCAAGGGCGGGGTGTGGTACGCTTACGTGACGGGACTTAGTGTAGGGGATTTATACGCGGTGGAAGCTCTCGGAGAGGAGGATCCGGGGAGGGGACTGTATTTTAAGGAAGGGCGTTTTCTGGCCGATCCTTATGCGGTAGCCTTTAACAGGCCCTTTATCTATGATGAGGATGAGTACCTCTATCATTCGGAACGCTTTATCCCCAAGGCGATTTTACAGGGACATGATAATTTCAACTGGCAGGGGGTGAAGAAACCTTCCTTCCTGCGTAATGGCGCGATCATTTACGAAACGCATGTTAAAAGCCTGACCAAATTACATCCCAAGGTGCCGCCGCATTTAAGGGGCACGTATCTCGGGCTGGCACAGCCGTGTGTGATCGAACATTTAAAGCGTCTGGGCGTAACGGTGGTGCAGCTGCAGCCCGTGGCGATTTCCATGACGGAACCCGGCCTCGTGAAAAAGGGACTCGTCAATTACTGGGGCTATAATCCGGTGAATTTCTTTGCGCCCGATCCGCGCTATGCGTCTGAACCGCGCAATGTCATCAATGAATTTAAAACCATGGTGCGCGAACTGCACCGCAACGGGATCGCGGTGATCCTCGATGTCGTGTATAACCATACGGCAGAAGGCGGTTTCGGAGGCCCGGTGCTGTCCTTTAAGGGTTTTGATAACCGCTCTTATTATGCCTTTGAGGAGGGCGCTAACGGCAGGGACGATTACACCCGCTACATGAACTGCACGGGGTGCGGTAATTCCTTTAATACGGACAGTCCTTATGGCCTGCAGGTGGTGCATCAGGCCATGGAGTACTGGTCGCGCGTGATGCTCGTGGATGGTTTCCGTTTTGACCTGGCAACAACGGTGGCCCGCGAGACGCACCGCGGTCTGCCGCGCTTTATCTTTGAACCTAACAGTGCCTTTTTCAAAACCTGTTTCAGCTCCAGACTGTTAAGCAGTCTGCTTCTGGTGGCTGAGCCGTGGGATGTCGGATTCGGTGGCTATCAGTTAGGCAATTTCCCCTTAGGCTGGTCAGAACAGAATGACCGTTTCCGCGACACGGTACGTAAATTCTGGCGCGGAGATCGCGGACTTCTCGGGGAGTTTGCCACGCGTATCATGGGCTCGCGCGATATCTTCCTCAAAGGAAAGCGCTCCATTAATGCCTCCGTGAATTTCGTGACTTACCATGACGGCTTTACCATGGAGGATCTGGTTTCCTATAACTATAAGCATAATGAGCTTAACCTTGAGAACAATCAGGACGGCGCGAACGAGAACTATTCATGCAACTGCGGACAGGAAGGCCCGACGGATGATCCCGGCGTTATCGAAAGACGCGAGCGCATGAAGCGCAATCTGATGGCGACGGTGATCCTCTCGCAGGGAGTGCCGCATCTTCTGGGCGGAGATGAACTGGGGCATACGCAGTTAGGCAACAATAACGCTTACTGTCAGGATAACGATCTTTCCTACTACAACTGGAATATCACCAATATTCAGAACCGCTTTATCGATTTTATTTCCAATCTCATCACCTTAAGGCAGAGTTCGGAGATCTTAAGGGAGCTGAATCTGGATGATGATAATTTCTATACAAGTGAAGAGCGTATTACCGTCAGCTGGCTGAAGCCTGACGGAGAGCCGATGACGGCGCAGGACTGGAATAATCCCGACTGCCAGAGCTTTATGCTGCATATCGGAGAACTGGCTGAGGACGGGGAAGACTGGTGCTTCATCTTCAATCAGGGCGAGAGCGAGCTTTATTATCAGATGCCGGTTCTGGCACACGATCATAAGTGGTCAGCGAAGATCGATACCTCGGAGGTGGACGGTATTCCCAAGCGTTTCTCGGATGATATCGCCTTAGAAGGCATGGTTGCGCCTTTTTCCATCAAGATCCTCAAGAGCCAGAGTGTGGAGGATAAGACGCGCTTTGCGGATATGCATCAGGAAGATCTGTGGCGTCACCGCAACCGTGTCTCCTCCTACGTCATGGATGCGCGCCGTTAGGCTTCCCTGAACGCAGAAGGCAGGGCCGCGGCCCTGCCTTCTGCGTTCCTGCTGAGTCAGACTCAGTAAGCTTAGATAGTGTGCACCGAGAAGGTGTTGGTGGTACCGCTCGGGACAAGGGCACCGGAAACGAGGATGATGCGATCACCCTTGTGAGCGAGGCCCGACTTTAAGGCCAGCTCCTTACCTAAGGAGAAGAACTGATCGGTGGAGGTGATACGCTCCACGATCTGCGGAACGACGCCGCGCACAAGGCACAGCTGACGGGCCGTCTTCATGTGCGGAGTTAAGGCGAGGATATTGGCCCTCGGGAAGAACTTGCGGATGGCGCGCGGGGAGTTGCCATGCTCGGTGGCAACGATAATAAGCGGCACGCGCAGGTTCTCAGAGGCCTCCACGGCGGACTGACAGACGGCGTCGGTGACGGTCACGCCATCCTGCATGGTGTGCATGCGCGGCTGGACTTCGCTGTCGGTACGCTTACAGATGGTAGCCATGGTGGTCACGGCCTCTACAGGATACTTACCCTTGGCGGACTCGCCTGAGAGCATCACGGCGTCGGAACCGTCGAGAATGGCGTTGGCAACATCGCCGGCCTCGGCACGGGTGGGACGCGGATTCTTCATCATGGAATCGAGCATCTGGGTGGCAGTGATCACGATCTTGCCCATTTCGTTACAGCGCCTGATGATGTGCTTCTGCGCGAAAATAACTTCCTGAGCGGGAATTTCCACGCCTAAATCACCGCGGGCGACCATGATGCCGTCAGCGACTTCAAGAATGTCCTCGAAATTGTCGAGGCCTTCCTGATTCTCAATCTTGGCGATGATCTGAATTTCCTTACCGCCGTTCTCATCAAGGAAGTTACGGATATCCATCACGTCCTGACGGTTGCGGGTAAAGGAGGCGGCGACGAAGTCCACGTCGCGCTCGATGCCAAAGAGCAGATCCTTCTTGTCGTGCTCGGAGAGGAAGGGCATGGTAATGTGGGTATTGGGCAGGTTGACGCCCTTCTTTTCACCTAAACTGCCGTTATTTAAGACCTCGCAGACGATTTCCTTACCGTCGGTGCTCTTCACGGTGAGAGCGATGAGGCCATCGTCTAGGAGGACGGTGTCTCCCTGGCGTAAGTCGTTACCTAAGTTGGCGTAATTGACGGCGATCTTCTCGCGGTTGCCCACGTAGGAGGCGTCCGTGGTCAGGGTCAGAGTCTGTCCGGTGACTAACTGCACTTCCTGGCCGCCCTCCAGGGAGCCGGTACGGATCTCCGGTCCGCGGGTATCTAAAAGGATGGCGAAGATCTGGCCGCTCTCTGCCATGATCCTCTTTAAATTGTCGATACGGCCACCGTGCTCGATGAAATCACCGTGAGAGAAGTTAAGACGCATCACGTTCATGCCGCTTGAGAGCAGCTTTTCCATGACTTCACGGGCCTCGGACTTGGGTCCGATGGTGCAGACCATTTTAGTTTTCTTAATCACAGTATCCCCTCGACCGCCATAACGGTCGGCAACATGTTTTTCAGGCAAAAATAAGACGCGCCATTATACCAGACGCGGCGCAAAACACAGGCCTTTTTGCGTAACTTTTTAAAACGTTTACGGCCGATGTAGGCCAGACGTAAATTTTTTGTAACCCCTTGATATCAAAGCAGTTACACTTAAGCGGCCTGCGACCCTACCCACGGACGGCGCAAGAGAGGGAACGCAGAGAGAAGCGGTATACAGAAGGTCTGGCGGCCAGAGCTGTGTATACTTTCTAAAAGCGGATTTACGCAGGGCTTTAAGAGAAGCCCGTGAGAGGACAGGGAGCGCTTTTTAGCGCAGAGTGGAGGGTGAGCGCTCTCAGGGAAGAGAGGCAGATCCCTGAGCTCTCAGGCGCTTATGCTCAAAAACATCGCGCTGGATCACAAAATGATGATCTGGCACGGTGAGGGGGTTATAATGAGCCCTTACTTTTACCCTCTTTCAAGGAGCACGGATGCGTCTTTACCGCCAGCTATCGGATTTTAAAGGGAGTTCCCGCGGAATTGCCCTTGCGATCGGTAATTTTGACGGTTTCCATCAGGGGCACCGTGCCGTGATCGCCGCGATGAAGGAAAAAGCGCAGCGCTTAAACCTGGAAAGCGCGGTGATGATCTTTGAACCGCAGCCCCTCGAGTTTTTCAAAAGAGCCGTGCCGCCGAGACTGTACTCATTGCGCGACAAAATCCGTGCCTTTAAGGCCGAGGGGATCGATATCCTCTTTTGCATGCGCTTTAAAGAGGAGTTCGCCAGGTTAAGTCCGCGGCAGTTCGTGATTGATTTGCTGCACGAAAGACTTAACGTCAAAAGCGTGACCGTGGGGTCGCTGTTTTCCTTCGGGGAAGGCGGAACGGCGGGCCTTGAGGAACTTAAAGCCCTTGCGGAAAGCGTGGGGATGGAAGCCTCGGCCATTCACGGGGTGGCGGTGGAGGGAATGCGCATCTCCTCGACCATGATCAGAGCCCTGCTTGAGGGCGGGGATCTGGAGACCGTGGCGGTGATGCTAGGTCGTCCCTACAGCATTTCAGGGCGCGTGGTCAGAGGTAATGAAATCGGGAGAACCATCGGTTTCCCGACGGCGAACGTGAATTTAAAAAGGCAGGTGTGCCCGCTGCGCGGCGTGTTCGCGGTACGGGTGGAAACGCCTTATGGAACGTTTGACGGGATGGCGAACGTAGGGGAAAGACCCACGGTGGGCGATCTTAAAGGTCAGACGCTCCTGGAGGTGAATTTATTCGGTTTCAACGCGGATCTGTACGGTAAAAGTATCGAGGTCCGCTTTGTGAAGAAGATCAGGGATGAACATAAGTTTCCCGATCTTCAGGCACTGATGCGCCAGATCTCCCATGACCGGGAAGTGGCGCAAAAGGTTTTAAAGTTAAGTAATGTCTAGATAAACGGATGAACCATGGCAGATTATAAGAGTACTTTAAATCTTCCGACCACCGCGTTCCCCATGCGCGGTGATCTCGCCAAACGCGAGCCGCAGATGCTGAAGAAGTGGCTTGATGACGATATCTACGCCAGGGTGCGCAAGGCACGCGAGGGATGCAATCAGTTCATTCTGCACGACGGCCCTCCTTACGCTAACGGCAGCATTCACATCGGTCACGCGATTAACAAGATTCTGAAGGACATTATCGTCAAGTCCAAGGTGCTCTCGGGCTTTGACTCACCTTACGTGCCGGGCTGGGACTGCCATGGCCTGCCCATTGAGCTCAAGGTAGAGGGAAAGATTGGCAAGCCCGGGGTTAAGGTCGATCCTGCGACCTTCCGTAAGGAGTGCCGCAAGTACGCCCGTGAGCAGATTGAGCTGCAGAAAAAGGATTTCATTCGCCTCGGTGTCATCGGTGACTGGGATCATCCCTATATCACCATGGACTATAAGACCGAAGCCGACATCATCCGCGCCTTAGGTAAGATGATCGAGAACGGGCATTTCGTGCGCGGCTTCAAGCCCGTGTACTGGTGCATCGACTGTCAGTCAGCTTTAGCCGAGGCCGAGGTTGAGTACTATGACGTGACCTCCGACTCGATTGACGTGCGCTTTAAGGCCGTGGACGAGGCGGCGGTGCTGAAGGCCTTTAACACCGCTAAGGGCGAGGGTCCGGTTTCCTGCGTGATCTGGACCACGACGCCGTGGACCTTACCTGCTAACCGCGCCATCTGCGCACATGAGGCCTATGAATACGCCTTAGTGCAGGTGAGAGGGGAGCAGGGCGCGGAGCGCTTAATGCTCGCCTCCGAGCTTATCGAGGCGGTGGTGAAGCGCGGACACTTTGAGAGCTATGAAGTGATCGCCACCTGCAAGGGTAAGGATCTGGAGCTGCTTGAGTTTAAGCATCCCTTCCTTGATTACAGCGTGCCCATGATCTTAGGTGCGCATGTGACGCTCGATGCCGGTACCGGTTTCGTGCACACGGCCCCGGGTCACGGTATCGATGACTATAACGTGGGCGTGAAGTATCACATTGAGGTCTTCAATCCCGTGGGTGATGACGGCGTGTTCGTGAAGGGAACGCCGTACTTTGAGGGTTTAAACGTCTTTGACGCCAATCCCAAGGTGATTGAGCTCTTAAAGGAGAAGGGAGCGCTGCTGTCGTGCGAGAAGATCCTGCACTCCTATCCGCACTGCTGGAGACATAAGACGCCCGTGATTTTCCGTGCCACGGCGCAGTGGTTCATTTCCATGGACGGCAATCACTTACGCCAGCGCGCCTTAGAGGAAATCAAGGGGATCCGCTGGATCCCGTCCTGGGGTCAGAACCGCATCGAGGCGATGGTCTCGCAGCGTACCGACTGGTGTATTTCCCGTCAGAGAACGTGGGGTATGCCCTGCGCCATTCTCGTGAATAAGGAGACGGGGGAGATCCATCCGCGCACTCCCGAGATCATCGAGAAGGTGGCTAAGGCCGTGGAAAAGGACGGCATTCAGGCATGGTGGGATCTGAAGATTGAGGATCTGGTGCCTGCCGAGGAGGCCGCTCTTTACTATAAGGATCCCAATACCCTTGACGTGTGGTTTGACTCGGGCTCGACCCACTACTCGGTGGTGGACAGCAGACCGGAGTTTAAGCACAAGGCCGACATGTACTTAGAGGGCTCGGATCAGCATCGCGGCTGGTTCATGTCCTCGCTGATGCTCTCCGTGGGCATGAAGGACGAGGCCCCGTACCGCGAGGTGCTGACGCACGGCTTTACCGTGGACGGGCAGGGCCGCAAGATGTCCAAGTCCTTAGGTAATGTGATTGCACCGCAGAGCGTGATGGACAAGATGGGCGCGGACGTGCTGCGTCTGTGGGTAGCCTCGACCGATTACACGGGCGATATCGCCGTGTCCGACGAGATCTTCAAGCGTGCCTCGGATTCCTATCGCCGCGTGCGCAATACCATCCGCTTCCTCCTTGCCAACTTAAACGGCTTTGATCCCGCTAAGGATCAGGTGCCCTTTGAGCAGATGGTGGAGTTAGACAGGTGGGCGGTGTCGCTTGCAGCTAAGACGCAGCAGGAGATTGAGGAGCATTACTTTAACTATGACTTCCACCTCGTGGTGAAGGCCTTAATGAAGTTCTGCTCCATTGACTTAGGCTCATTCTACCTCGATATCATCAAGGACCGTCAGTATACGGCCAGGGCCGAGAGCCTGGCGCGCCGTTCCTGCCAGAGCGCTCTCTACCTCATCGCCGAGGCGCTGGTGCGCTGGATCTCCCCCATCCTCTCCTTCACCGCGCAGGAGGCCTGGGAGGCCTTACCCGGCGTGCACGATAAGTACGTGTTCACGGCCGAGTGGTTTAAGGGGCTTAAGGAGCTGCCTGCTGACGCGCAGTTCAGCGACGCGTACTGGCAGGAGGTCAAGGCGCTTCGTGACGAGGTGAACCGTGCCCTTGAGGAGGCCCGTAAGGCCGGAACCATCGGCGGCACTCTCGAGGCTGAGGTGACCTTATACGCAGGCGAGAAGGAACAGGCGGTGCTGAAGGCGCTTGAGGACGAGCTTAAGTTCGTGCTCCTGACCTCGAAGGCGACGGTGCTGGATTTAGCTGCAGCTCCGGCGGAAGCCTTTGCGGCGACTGACACGCTCAAGGTGAGCGTGGTGAAGTCTCAGGCCCATAAGTGCGAGCGTTGCTGGCACTATGAAGAGGGCGTGGTGACGGAAGGCGAGCACGCCGGCTTATGCCCGCGCTGCATCGCCAATATCGAGACTGCGGGCGAGACGAGGCGTTTTGCGTAGTGCGCTTTCGTGACCGTGGTCTTGTGTACCTGACACTTAGTGGGCTTATCATCCTTTTAGATCAGCTCACTAAGTATCTGACCGTCACCTATATTGAAAGGGGCACCTTCGGCATCGAAGTGCTGCCCTTTTTCAATCTGGTGCATGTTTACAATTACGGCGCGGCCTTCAGCTTCTTAGCCTCAATGGGCGGCTGGCAGCGCTGGTTCCTCTCCGGTATTGCCCTCCTTATCACGCTCCTCTTCGTGTTTCTCCTGTGGCGCACGCCTAAGGTGAGGCGGCTGGACTGTATCGCCATGGCGCTGTTTATAGGCGGGGCTCTCGGTAATCTTATCGACAGGCTCGTCTTAGGCTATGTTGTGGATTTCCTGCTCTTCTATATCCGTACTGAGGACAGTCTGTGGGCTTATCCTGCCTTTAACGTCGCCGATATCGCGGTGTGCGTGGGGGCAGGTCTCATGGTGCTTAGTGCCTTCCTCAGAAAGGAGGGGAAGAATGAGAAGCAGGGCGCTAAGGTGCGCGGAGAGACTTAAGGAGAGAACATGTCCGTAATTTTTCTGGCCCGCACCCGCGGGATGTGCGCGGGAGTGGCCCGCGCCATCGCCGTAGTGGAACGGGCTCTTGATAAATTCGGCGCCAGGCGCGTTTACGTCCTGCACGAGGTGGTGCATAACCGCCACGTGGTGGAGGATCTGCGCGGGCGCGGAGCTAAATTTGTCGAGAGCCTTTCTGAGATCCCTGAAGGAAGCGTGGTCATTTTCTCGGCCCACGGTGTGGGCCTTGAAACCGTGAAGGAAGCTAACGCGCGCGGTTTTACCGTCATCGACGCGACCTGTCCCTTAGTGGCGCGCATTCACCGCAAGATGAACGCGGCCGGTGAGGCGGGCAAGGCGGCGGTGGTGATCGGGCACGCGGGACATCAGGAGGTGACGGGTACCATCGGGCAGTACACGGGCTCCCCGTCCTTAGTGCACGTGGTGCTCACGCCTCAGGATGTGGAACAGCTCTCCATTAACGAGAAGAACATCATCTTCGCCACGCAGACCACGCTCTCGGTGGACGAGACCGCGGCGACCGTGGCGGCCTTAAAGGCGAAATTCCCGCAGATTGAGGGACCCAGGCGCGATGACACCTGCTATGCCACGCAGTTACGGCAAAGAGCGATTAAGGAACTGTCCGCCCTCTGCGATGTCATCCTCGTGGCGGGCTCACCCAATTCCTCGAACTCCAACCGCCTGCGCGAGGTGGCCGAGAGCGGGGGTAAAAAAGCCTATCTCATCGATGATGCCTCCTATATTGATCTTAAGTGGTTAGAAGGGGCGGAGAAGATTGGGCTTAGCGCCGGAGCCTCGGCTCCTGAATACGTGGTGGATGGCATTATCGCCTTCTTAAAGGAGCACGGAGTGACGGAGCTTAAACTCGTGGGCGAGGAGAACCGCCACGCGGTGTTCCCGCTGCCTAAGGGCCTTGAGTAGGCACCGGGCTAATACTCCTAACCTTTTTCAACGTGACAGGCAGGCACAGCGTACCTGCCTTTTTCATGGGCTCTGCGCAAGAGGCGCTAAGGTCCAGTAACCATGGCTTCACCCTGACGGTGCGCGGAGATCCGGGGAATGAACAAACTGACGCTTATGGCACCTTAATGGTGCAGAGAACGGCGCATTTCCGACCTGACGGGCAATTTTTGTTAAGATCGCCACATTCTGGGGCAAGAGCCCTTTACTAAGGTTTCAGCTTTCCAAGGCAGGTTTACCATGATCCCCTCACTGCGTAACGTCAACCGCCGCGATCCTCTCTACAGCGCCTACGTGGAGGCCTTAAGAAACAGCGCCTTTACGGGCGATATCGAGGATGCCTATGCCTCGCGCCTCCTGGTGGCGACCGATAATTCGGTGTATCAGGCACTGCCGCAGGCGGTCATCTTCCCCAAAAACGAGGCGGACATGGTCATAGCGGTGCGTCTCTGGCATGAAGAGCGCTTTAAAAAGCTCATATTCACGCCTCGCGGCGGCGGTACGGGCACGAACGGACAGTCCTTAAACCACGGCCTTGTCATGGATACCTCGCGCTATATGAAGGGGGTGGGGGAGATCCATAAGGAAACGCGTGAGGTAACGGTACAGGCAGGCGTCATCAAGGATGAGCTTAACGAAAAGCTGCTGCCCCTCGGACTATTTTTTTCGCCCGAGCTGTCCACCTCGAGCCGTGCCACGATAGGCGGCATGGTCTCCAACGACGCTGCGGGACAGGGCTCGCTTAAATATGGGCGTACGTCCAGTCATGTCAAGGGGCTGCGCCTTGTGCTCCGTGACGGGACGGTGGCCGATCTGCATTCCGTCTCGGGGGACGAACTTGAGGAGAAACTTAAACTCGATAATCTTGAAGGGGAGCTCTACCGCGCTCTCGTGCCCCTGCTTAAGAGCAATAAAGATAAAGTCAGGGAGATCTTCCCTAAATTAAACCGCTTCATGACGGGCTACGATTTAGATCACGCCTACGACGCCAGGACGGAGAGCTTTAATCTGCACCGCCTCGTGTGCGGGGCGGAGGGCACCTTAGGCTTTATCTCGGAGGTGACCCTCGATTTAACCCCGCTGCCTACGTACCGCGCCTTACTTACTGTCAAATACCGCGATTTTGACGCGGCCCTGAGGCAGGCGCAGCTGCTTATTGAGGCCGGGGCCCTCTCGGTTGAAACCGTGGACTCCAGGGTCCTGGGCCTGGCCAAGTTAGATCCCGTGTGGGTCAAGGCCTCCCCCTATATTGAGGAGGTGCCGGGCGCGGAGATTAACGGCGTGAATATCGTCGAGTTCGCAGGTTCCGATCCCGCCGCTGAAAAGGAGAAGCTCTTAAAGCTTTACGCCAGGGTGGAGGAACTTGCCAGGGCGGGGCTCAACGGCGTCATCGGCGCGCAGATGACTGAAAGTAAGGAGGGCATTAACGCCGTCTACGCGATGCGCAAGAAGGCGGTGGGACTTTTAGGCGCAGCCCACGGCCGGCGTAAATTAGTGGCCTTCACCGAGGATACGGTGGTGCCGCCAGAGCACCTTGCCGATTACATTCAGGAATTCCGCGCCCTCTTAGACAGCATGGAAGTGCCTTACGGCATGTTCGGACACGTGGATACGGGACTGATGCACGTACGCCCCGGCCTTGATCTCACCACTGATGAGGACCGCCGGAAATTAAAGGCCATTTCCGAGGGCGTGGTACAGCTCGTCAGTAAATACGGCGGTCAGATGTGGGGTGAGCACGGGCGCGGCTACCGTTCGGTGTTCGGCCCCGTGTTCTTTAAGGAGCTCTATCCCGTGGCCCGCGAGGTAAAGACGCTCTTTGATCCCGATAACCGCATTAACCCCGGTAAAATCTGCGTGCCCACGGGCAGTGCTGATGAATTAGTCGCCATTGACGGGCCCATGCGCGGTGATCTGGACCGTACCCTGCCGCTTGCCGTGCAGGAAAGCTTTGAGGGGGCCCTCGCCTGCAACGGTAACGGGCAGTGCTTCTCGTACTCGCGCACCTCGCTGATGTGTCCCTCGTACCGCTACACGGGCGATCATGTCAGAAGTCCCAAGGGATATAGCGCTTTAATGCGCGAGTGGCTCCGTCTCATGGTGGAGCGCGGTTACGATCCCCTGCCCTGCGAGGTGGAGGCGCTCTCAGGCTCGCGCTACAATCCCGTGCAACTCCTGAAGCGCGCTTACTACACGCTTACCGATAAGGAAGATTTCAATCACGACTATCTTAAGAATATAGCCACCTGCCTTGCCTGCAAGTCCTGCAAGACGCAGTGCCCGACCCACGTTAACGCCGCAGATTTAAACTCGCGTTATCTGTCCCTGTACTACGAGCGCTATTTACGTCCCTCCATGGATCTGGCCACTTTAAACGCCGAGTGGCTTATCCCGCTGCTTGCGAAAATGCCGCGTCTTGCCAATGCGCTCCTGCAGCAGCCGCTGGTGAAAAAGGCGAACGCCCGTCTCTTAAAGTTAGTCGATCTGCCGCTCTTTGCCACGACTCCCCTAAAGGACGCCGCGAAGGCGGAAGGCATTCCCTATCTTTCCGTAAAGCGCATGACGCGCGCGGACGTGGACACGGTGATCGTGGTCGATCCCTTTACGGCCGCCTATGACGTGAAGGGCCTTATGGCCTTAGCTAAGTTAGCCCGCCTTTTGGGCAAGAAGCCGGGCTTCCTGCGACCTTACGTGAACGGCAAGCTTCTGACCATCCGCGGCGACAGGAGATCCTTTATCCGTTTTGCCTCCCGTCAGGCGGCACGCCTTGATTTGCTTTCCCATCAGAACCTTACTCTCGTGGGTTACGATCCGGCCCTGACCATCTGCTACCGCGATGAGTACGTGACGCTCTTAAAGGAGCGCCGCGGCACCTTTGAGGTCTTATTACCCGAGGAATGGTTAGAGAAGCTCCTTGAGGAGGAGCCGGTGAAGGCGCAATTATCCTCCCCGGGAAAGGGAGGGAAGAGCTCCGGAAGTCTTGCCGGGCCCTATTATCTTTTCTGCCACTGCACCGAGAACGCCTTATTACCCCGCGCCACCCTGATGTGGCAGCACATTCTGAGCGCCTTTGGCCTTACCTTATTGCCCGTTCCCGTGGCCTGCTGCGGCATGGCGGGACTTTTCGGCCATATGGCCGCCAATCAGGACGAGACGCGGCAGGTTTACCTAAAGAACTGGGCGCCTGATCTGCGCTCCCGTCCCTTTGAGCGCTGCCTCGTGACCGGTTTTTCCTGCCGCTCCCAGGTAAGGCGCATGGAAGGCAGGGCGGCGCTTCATCCCGTGGAAGTGCTGCTTAAGGCCCTAAAAGAGGGAGATTAAGATGTCGGGGCGCGATAAACTCATGCTGGCGTCAGGCTCCCTCATCTTTGTGGCAGGCGGGCCCGGCGTCATGGCGCTTCTAACCGTCTGGGGCGGGCAGGTGACCTTTCTGCCCGAACTTACCTTTACCTATGGCTTTAGTGTCTTTGCCTGCGCCTTCGGGCTCTTTTTTGCCGCATGGTCCGTCTACGAGATGCTCACCAAAGGAGAAGGCGGTCCTGCTGTACTGGGCCCCGTGAAACTCATGCAGGAGACGCGGCACTTAGTCACCACCGGCCCCTATGCCCTGTGCCGTAATCCCATGCATCTGGGGATCATTCTCTATTTCCTGGGCTTCGCCTGCTATTTAAATTCCCTGTGGGCCCTTGCCGTCCCTCTGGCCATGACCGTCTTTGCCTTTAGTCTGGCGGTGTTTGTCGACGAGCCCCGTTTAAAGCGCGATTTTCCGGAGGAATACGCGGCGTGGGCTTCGCGCGTGCCGCGTTTCCTTCCTAACGTGCGCCGTTCCTGAACAGGACAGGGGAGCTGCTCCTTAGCGCAGGAGCGCGGGGCTTATTTAAGCGCCACGGAGGGGCTTTTTGCCCCATCGTGGGGCAGTGATTTAATTGGGGGCTCCTTAAACATGCACAGGGCGGGGGGACTGTTATAATCGGATTTCCGGCACGCAGCGGAGAACCCGCTTTACGCTGGCAGGCGTCAGGAGCAAGGACGCCGTCAGGATTTAGCCGTCTGCCGGCCGTTTAGAGGAGTACTACCAATGACCATGATGTCCGGCGCGCAGATGTTAGTGCGCACCTTAGAGGATCTCGGAGTCGAGCATCTGTTCGGCTACCCGGGCGGCGCGGTACTGGATATTTACGATGCACTGCTAACTTCCACCAAGATTCACCATGTTTTAGCCCGTCATGAGCAGGGCGCGGCCCATATGGCCGACGGTTTTGCCCGCTCCACGGGCAAGGTCGGCTGCTGTTTAGTCACCTCGGGCCCCGGTTCCACCAATACCGTGACCGCGATCGCCACCGCGTACATGGACTCCATTCCCCTCGTGGTGATCACGGGCCAGGTGATCACGCCGCTTATCGGCTCGGACGCCTTCCAGGAGGTGGACACGGTGGGTATTACCCGTCCTATCGTGAAGCACTCCTACTTATGCCAGAGCGCCCTCGATATTCCTAAATTCCTGCGTCAGGCCTTCTATTTAGCCTCGACAGGAAGGCCGGGGCCCGTGGTCGTGGATATCCCCAAGGACTGCGTCAATCCCTTAAATCTCTTTGAGTATCCCGAGCCTGAGGCGGTGCAGATGCGCACCTACAATCCCACCCGCTTCGGTCATCGCGGTCAGGTCAAGAGAGCGGCCAGGATGCTGGCCGAGGCCAAGCGTCCCGTGTTCCTCGTGGGCGGGGGCTGCGTCCTCGGTAATGCCGCGGATAAGGTGCAGCAGTTAGCCCGCCGTTTCAACCTGCCCGTGACCGCCACCTTAATGGGACTGGGCGCCTTCCCCGGCACCGACAAGCAGTTTTTGGGCATGTTAGGCATGCACGGCACTTACGAGGCCAACGAGGCCATGGACAAGAGCGATCTCGTCCTTGCCGTGGGCGTGCGCTTTGACGATCGCGTCACCAACGACGTGTCCAAGTTCTGCCCCGCCGCCACCATCGTGCACGTGGATATCGATCCCGCCTCCATCTCCAAGACCGTGGTCGCGGATGTGCCCATCGTGGGAGATGCCGACAGCGTCTTAGGCCAGTTCCTTGAGGTCATCACCGAGATGGGTTTAGCCCCCGATACCGAGGCCCTCGACAGCTGGTGGTCGCAGATTAATCTGTGGCGCGAGAGAAAGTGCCTTAACTATCCTAAAAAGCCCGACGTCATTGAGCCTCAGGAGATCATTGAGACCGTGTACCGTCTCACCGAGGGTAAGGCCATCGTGGCTACCGACGTAGGTCAGCATCAGATGTTCTCCGCGCTCTTTTACCCCCAGGAGAAGCCCCGCCGCTTCTTAACCTCGGGGGGACTGGGCACCATGGGCTACGGTTTCCCGGCAGCCTGCGGCGCCAAGGTGGGCAATCCCGACGCCTGCGTGTGCCTCTTCACGGGTGACGGCTCCTTCCAGATGAACATTCAGGAGCTTTCCACCTGCCTCGAGTTCAACATTCCCGTGAAGATCTTCATTCTCGACAATCACACCCTGGGCATGGTTCGTCAGTGGCAGAACATGTTCTACGGCGGGAGGATCAGCTCCACGAACCTGAACTTCAATCCGGACTTCGTTGCCGTGGCCCGTGCCTACGGCCATGACGGCCTGAAGATTGAAAAGCGCGAAGATCTGGAGGCGGGCATTAAGAAGGCCCTCGAGGCCCCCGGTCTTATGATCGTGGATATCGTCTGTGACACGGATGCCAAGGTACTGCCCATGCAGCAGGGCCGCGGCTCGATGTCGGATATGATTCTCGGGGAGGCTTAATCATGCGTCACATCATTTCCATCCTGCTTGAAAATCAGACCGGTGCCTTATCGCGTGTCGTTGGTCTCTTCTCGCAGAAGGGCTACAACATCGAGACCATTACCGCCGCTCCCACCGAGGATCCCTCGATCACGCGCATCACCATCACCTTATTTGGCGATGGGCGCACCATCGAGAAGATCACCAAGCAGCTGCACCGTCTCATCAACGTCATCAAGGTCGCCATCCTTAACGAGGATCAGGACGGGGCCGTGGAGAGGGAGATCCTCTTTGTCAAACTGCAGGCCGTCAACCGCGACACCCGTGAGGAAATCAAGTTCATCTGCGATATCTTCCGTGCCGCGATCGTGGACGTCACCCCTGTGCTCCTCACGGTGCAGTTCGTCAACACCTCCGAGGAAATCGATCGCTTCTTAAAGGCCATCGGCGAGCACGCTGAAGTTATCGAGACGGTCCGTTCGGGAGTGTGCGGCATTGCCCGCGGCGATCACTCCCTGCACGTCTGAGATCTGACTAAAACATTTAGATAGCATTCATGATGATGCAAGATCACTCCCTGCACGTCTGAGATCTGACAGGCAGGGCCGCGCCCTCCCATAGCCTTCAGGTTATGGGTGGGGTCAAGTGATCTGAAATACTTACATTTATCTGATGGAGGCGGGGCTGCCCGCCTTCTGACCGTTTAAGGAGTCCCCATGCTTACCGCTCCCGCCCGCCTTGAGCTTGTCTCTAAGTTAGACGCTCTCTATGCCGCTGATGATTACCGTGCCATGGCGGAGCTCCTGGAGGCCCAGGAAAGCCTTGATGCCGGTCTTGCGCTGTATCTGGCCCGTGCCCTTATCAACGAGTTCAACCGCGTAGGCGGCGAGATGCTCCTGCTGCGCGCTAACGAGGCGCTCGATCTCTTTGCCGATGAAAGGCATGACGATCCTGAATGGCTGTATTTAAAGGCTTACGTTCTCGTTAAACAGCAGCTCCATGAGGATGCCTTAATCCGCCTCGAACGCGCCGCCTCGCGCGTGGGGATCAACGATCACGCCCTCTTTGAGCGGATCGCCGCCTTAAAGGCCGTCTGCGAGACCGCGCTTAAGGATCCGGCCTTAAAGGCGGAGGACGTGAAGCTCTATGACGCCCACTTGCGCAGGCATTTTGGTGACATGGAATTTGTCGAGGAGCGCTCGGGGGTGACGGTGCTCAAATGCACCGCTCACGAGAACTTCAATCTTCTCCTGACCAAGGGACTTTTAGGCGTGGAAATGCCCGTTCCTGCGGGCGTTGACCCTTATGAAAACGCGCATCTTGAGTTAGCCTTATGTCTGCGCAAGGAATGGCCCCTGGATGACGATGACCTGAAATACCGCTGGCCCGTCAATCTCCTTTTTGATCTCGCCGCCTTTATCCGTCAGGGCAAGACCTTTGTGGGCTTTGGCTATACTTTTGATTTAGGCCGCAGAGCCCATCCCCTGTCCTGTTTTACGGGCGGCATGCTCACCGCCCTTGGCGCCTTTAACAGGGAGGCGCAGGAGTTCTCCCTTGCCTCGGGTGAGAAGGTGCATCTCTTTGAGGTGATCCCGCTCTGCCCCATGGAAGTGGCTTACCGCAGCAGCCATCATGCTCTCGATCTTCTGGAGCTCTTTAAAAATAAGCGCCTTGTCATCAGCCCCTTAACCGAGGGCCGTCCTGACGCCGTGGCTGAGCTTAACAAGATTAACGCTTAGACTTGAGGACGTCAGAAGCTCTTTCAGAAAAGCAGGTGCCAGGCGGCAAGCCCATGGGTCTTCTGTCGCCTGCTTCCTGCTGAGCTTTCGGGACAGGGAGGAGAAAAACTCTGGCTTCAGGAGGTAAAAGCCGCATACAATTAAAAGACCGGCCGCAGGTTAAAGACCGGTTCTGACACTTAAAGGTAACCCCTTAACGGAGGGAGAGCATGTTAGATCAAAAGCGTCTTATAGACAGACTGCCTCTGGCGGCTAAGGGTTTTAGAAAAATCATCCGTCAGGGACTGTTTTACGTGGATAAGACGGCTCTGGTGTATGAGATTGCCCGCAACAGTCATCCTAAATTTCTGTCCCGTCCCCGCCGCTTTGGCAAAAGCACGCTGGTGTCTACGCTTGAGGAGCTGTTTGTCCACGGGGTTAAAGCGCATGACGGCGTTGAGTCGTGTTTTAAGGGTCTGGCCATGGAAAAGCTCTGGCATGATAACGGCACCTATCACGTACTGCACCTTAATTTCAGATTACTTGACAGAAACGCTCACGGGGCGGAGTCTTTTAAAGGCAATTTTGCCAAAGCACTGGATGATTTTGCTCTGCAGTGCGGGATTACGCTCCGGGAGCAGGACATAACTGCTGCGGATAAATTTCTCTATGTGCTCTCTAAGCTTCCTGATTATTCCGTGGTGCTGCTTGCCGATGAGTATGATGCTCCCTTAACGCGCTGTATGCAAAGCGGCAGTAAGCAGGATGTGGACGAGATAGTTAAGACGTTGCAGGACTTTTACGCGGTCGTAAAGGATCTGGACGACAGGTTTCGCTGCGTTTTTATTACCGGCATTACCAGGTACAAGGATACGTATTTATTCACGGCCGGCAACAGCATTACGGATATTTCGCAGCAGCGGCTTTTCGGAACGGTATGTGGCTATACGCGGGAGGAAATAAAGCATACTTTCGGTGAGCTGCTTTCCCTGGCAGCCATGACGCATTACGGGCTATCCTTGCAGGAGGCGCTGCGGGAAGAGGCAAAGGAAAGGATGCTTGATGAACTCGCTTTATGGTATGACGGTTACTGCTTTGATGAAGAGGGCGCGACGTCCGTCTTTTCCACATGGTCTGTCCTGCAGTTTTTTGCCTCGGCTTCTAATCTTTTTGACGTGTACTGGTATGATGCGGCAGGAGTGCCGGCAGTGATCCGTAATAAGTTCAGAAAGTGCGATTACGTGCAGATGCTGGAGGAACTTAACGTGGGTAAGCCCATTACCGTAACGCGGGATGTGTTTATCAATCCCTCCAGCCTTGACAGTATGGAACCGCATGTCCTGCTGTTTCAGACTGGCTATCTGACCCTGGCAGAGGGCTATAAGGGGGTACATTTACTCTCTCCCACGGTAAAGCTTGATTATCCTAATACGGAAATCCGTAAGGCCTTCAGCGACATGCTGCATGACGTTTTTTTGCCGGAGGGGGTATTAGGTGACAGGTACCGTAATGGTAATGGCAGGGCTAATCCGGAGTTCGTCGCCGCTCTGCAGAGGCGTGATCTTGATACCGTGATGAACATAATTAACGGTTATTTCAGAACGGTGGATTATGAAGGGGAAACGATTAATAAAGAAGTGACCGCCACGGCGTTCATGAGCTTCTTTATCCGTGATCTCCTTGCACAGCTTCCTCTGTCTAACCGTCATCAGTCCACGGGTAAGCCGGATCTCGCTTTTGATTATGGACAGCTACGGATCATAATTGAGAATAAATTCGTCTCTAAAGAAGAGGGAGCCTCAGAAGAGAAAATTGCCGCAGCGCTTAAAAAGGCTCAGGAGCAGATAAAGGAGCGCCATTATGGTGAGACTGTGGATACCGCAGAACCGTGCAGGCTGCAGCTCTGGCGCATCGCGACCGTGTACAGCGCACGTAAGAGAGAGCTTGTAAGCTGGGCTGATGCTGACGGCTAGACGGCACACAGCGGAGGATAAAATCCTGAATGGACGATGGATACGGATTCTCTCTGCCATTTAGGCAGTGCTGCGTTTTAACTCATGCCACTTCATTCCCCTTGCTGAGAGTGGGGCGGCTCATGAATCTGCTAATTTGACCGGCCGTGTGTAAAAACCGAGGGGATGGTGGATCCAGCTCCCTAAGCTTCAGGGGCTGGAGTGCTGATTAAATGAGTTTCCACATATGTCGTCAGACAGTCTGCCTGCCTCTTGCTGGCGGCTTAAACTGGCGATCTGAATGTGAGTAATCATTGTGCTCTCCATACACTAATCAGTGTCATTTCTGCGTTTTGGGTATCTGACCGCCGTAAGATTTCCCCGGAAAACGACAGGAAAAAGAACACAGAAATAACCTGTGTGAACTCCCGTTCGGTTCCCAAAAAGTGTGTATGGAGCATTCTCCGACATTCATACACACTAAAAATGTATGTAAACTGAAAAAACGGCTCAAAATGTGTACAGCTGTGTATGGAACACTCCGTAATACGGTTTCACATTTCGTTGTCTAAAAGCACCGATATAGTGCAAAAACCGTAAAAAAGCTGTTTAATCAGCGGGTTAATCTACGAAAAGTCAGCCTGTACGAAGAACAGAGAAGGGCGGTTTTTCATGTAAAACCATTTGATGGAGCGGGCGACGGGAATCGAACCCGCGTTAAAAGCTTGGGAAGCTTCCGTTCTACCATTGAACTACGCCCGCAGAAGATGCGTCTCTTGAAGAGACGAGATGCATTATACCTAAAAAGAGCGCCCTGTAAAGGGCGCGTCAGTTTTTTGTGCAAAAAAGGCTACAGCTCGAGCTTGCGTTTAAGATACTGAATACTGTCCACAAGGGTGGTGACGTCGGTGGCTGAGGAGGCGGAGGTGACGTATTTCAGGCCGTTGAACTCCCCGCCTAAAATCTCGCCGTAGGCGGTCAGGGGAAGAACCTGGCCTTTAAGACGCAGGCCCAGGGACTTCAGTTCACGGCAGACGGCGACGGTATACTCAGCGCCGGTGGTGTAGACGGCTTTGATATCGGAGCGCTGGGCAAGAACGGCGGCGGCGATTTCCCCGTAAGCGGCCGAGATGATGTCGATGGCCTCGACGCGGGTACGGTTGGTGTTGAGCAGATAGCGGTCAAAGGCGGCAATCTGCTCATTGTTGGCACCTAAATGATCGGAGACCACGAAGGCGACCGTGTAATCGGAGATACGGGTGGAGATTTCGGAGGCCACGCGGTTGATTTCAGCGGTGCGCTTCTGATCGTCCTCAATGAGATCGCGGTTGTGGACGGAGACTAATAAGACCTTTTCTTCGAGGCGCAGCTGCTCGACCTGGGCGGAGATGAGCGGATTGGAGCCGCCGATCATGCCGAAGATGCGCGGCTTGTGCTCGGGGGCGTCGCCGCGCTCGGCACGCATGACCTTACGGGCGATGGTGGCGGTGAAAGGCCCCGGATCCACCGCAAGGTATTTGATCCCCGAGAGGAGAACCGCGTCGGCTATCATGTTGATCTCCTCCTGGGAAGTAGCGTCAAAGACGATGGCGCGGGCTCCGCGCGAGGAGAGCTCCCGGATGCGGTCGGCAAGGTAGGCCGTGCCGTGCAGGAACTCCTTTAAATGCAGGGCCTCGGCGTGGTAACGGAATTTTTCGGTGAAGAGATCGGCCACGCGGCCTGATGCCTGCTGATTGAGCTCGTCGAGTCCCACCAGGGATTTGGGCAGGGGGCGGCCCTGAACCAGAATATAGCCGCCCACCGTGGAGCGGTGGAGATCGGGGAAGGCGGGAACGACGATGGCGACGCGATCGTTATCGCCAAGGGCATCAAGGAGGGCTTGGGTTTCCGAGCAGGCGTTACCGCGCAGGGATGGGTCAATGCGTTTGGCGTAAACCTTGACATCGGGATTCTTTAACAGACGGGCAGCGTAAAAGACTAACTGATAGCTCTGCTCCTTGGTGAGGTTGCGCGAATTGGTGGAGTAAACGAAGCAGTCAAACTGCGCGGTAAGGGGATCCTTAAGGCCGCGGGCGCTCATGACCGAGCAGACGGAGCAGCCGTTTTTCTCTAAAAGGGAGCCTACGGAGCTGCCGCCGGTGATTTCGTCGGCGATGACGACACATTGAGCCATAATCTTGTTCCTTTATCCGTTAGCCGCAAAAGCCATGTCTTAACCTAAAGTGGAAATACGGGCCCTTAAGATGAGGACGCTTGAGGGAGCTACCGAGAGCTCGTCAACGCCCATCTCGATGAGCTCGTGGGTAAAGCCCTCGTCGGCGGCGAGTTCGCCGCAGATCCCGACCCAGATGCCGGCATTATGGGCATTTTTTACCGTCATTTCAATGAGACGGCGTACGGCGTGATGGTAGGGGTTGAGGAAGCGCCCGACCTCGGCGTTCTGACGGTCCACGGCCAGGGTGAACTGCGTTAAATCGTTGGTACCGATGGAAAAGAAGTCCACGAGCGGGGCTAATTCATCGGAGATGAGGGCGGCGGCGGGCGTCTCAATCATGATGCCGATCTCCAGGCCCTCGTTGTAGGGTATACCTTCGTTGTCAAGGGAGCGGCGCACCTCCTCGCACATGGCAAGACAGGCCTTGAGCTCGTCCACCGAGGTGATCATGGGGAACATGATGGCGAGGTTGCCATAGACCGAGGCACGGAAGAGGGCCCTTAACTGTGTCTTGAAGATCTCGGGGCGGGTGATGCAGATCCTGACGGCACGCATGCCCATGGCGGGATTTTCCTCGGGCTTCAGGGTGAAATAGGG
The DNA here is from genome assembly GCA_018713485.1 of Candidatus Avisuccinivibrio pullicola. Taxonomy (GTDB): domain Bacteria; phylum Pseudomonadota; class Gammaproteobacteria; order Enterobacterales; family Succinivibrionaceae; genus Avisuccinivibrio_A; species Avisuccinivibrio_A pullicola. The sequence continues at coordinate 7,351 of DVOQ01000059.1, read as the reverse complement.
AGCAGTCTTGTCTGCGCCGATATCAAGGGTACGGATGACGACCTGACGGCCCTCCATGCTCTCGAGGACTTCCTTGTAAATCTTAAACTGTGTCTCCTCGGTGGGGAAATCATCGGAAGAGAGGTAGATATACTCGGAGCGGAAGAGGCCAATGCCCTCTGCGTCCGAGCTCTTGACCACGTCGAGATCGTAGGCTGAGCCGATATTAGCGTAAAGACGCACGCGTCTTCCCGAGAGGGTGCGCGTTTCCTTGCCGCGGAACTGTTCTAAGCGGGCGCGCAGGGCGTCCTCGGTGCGCTTTCTCTCGCGGTAGGCGCGGATGGTGCTCTCGTCGGGATCGATGATTAAAATTCCCGCGCCGCCGTCCACGATGGCGGTGTGCCCTTCGAGATCGGGACTTAGCGCATCGCCTAAGCTGATGACGGCGGGCAGGCCCATGGTACGGGCGAAAATGACGGTGTGCGAGCGCGTGGAGCCGTGCGAGGTGACGATGCCGGTGACCTTTTCCTTATCGAGCGAGACCGTCTCGGAGGGGGCTAAATCGTCGGTGGCGAGGATGAGAGGCTCGTCGCCGTAAGTGGTGTAGGAGGTGCTCTTTAAGGGCGTGCCGTGGCTCGAGAGCAGGATATCCGTGACGCGGCGGGAAACGTCGATAACGTCCGCGGCGCGTCCCTGCATATAGTCGTTATCCATGGCCTTGAACATCTCGGAGAAGCGTTTGGCGACGACGTCCACGGCGTATTCGGCGTTCATCTTCTCGGTGGTGATGAACTCATGGATCTGACTTACGTAATCGGGATCATCGAGCATGAGCTGATGGATCTGAAAGAGGACCGCGTTCTGCTCACCTAATTTGTCGAGGGAGGCCTCGTAGAGATTGCCTAACTGCGTGATGGCTCTGGCACGGGCGTCCTCAAAACGCTGGATTTCCGCGGCCGTGTCCTCGACGGTATGCCGGATGTCCGGTTTCTGGCGGCGTTTTAAAAAAGTGAGTTTGCCTAAGGCGATGCCGCGGCTTGCCGGCGTGCCGTGTAATTTGGGATAGCGCTCGGTGGAAGTGTCGATATGTACCATAAGCCTTTACCTGTCCTGTTCTCTCCTGCATAGTAGCGCAAAGCTGCCGCTTTGCAAAAGTGCCTGTGACATTGCAGTTAAAAGATGTGAATTGCGGCAGATTTAAGGCAGGAGGCAGAGCGCGCAGCTTAGTCTTTTCAGGTAACGGGCAGGATTTCTCCGTACTGTCGGACTGAGGCAAAGCCGGAAAAAGCTGAAAGAAGCTACTGGCACTAAGTGAGTTGCGCCGAGTAATAGCCAAGGGGCAGTTCATCCTCATTAAATACTGAAATGCGGGCCACCTGTTTAGCTCTGGCATCAAGAATTACGGCGTAATAGCGCAGTGTCTTTTCAGGTAAAACCCGTCCATAGGCGCGTTCTTTGATTTGCTCAGCAGCTTCAGCAAGCTTTTTATCTGCATCCGAAGAGGTATGTGCGACTTTAAACTCAAAAATAAGTCTGGCGGTGTCAGTTTCCACTTCCAGATCCGAGCGACCACGGGCAGACGGGGTCTCCCTTGAAACATGCAGTAAATTCATTTTACAGAAGAGAAACATGGTGTCTCTGAGCAGTGCTTCGCTCGCGTAGATTTTCGTATCATAGGAAAAGGTGTTGTACAGGAGCTCCAGATAATGAGCCAGCTTTTCAGGATGCGCGTAATCCTCAAGGTACTGAGGCAGTTCTTTTACCATCAGACTGATGCCGGAGGCATTTTCTTTGGCGGAGAGTTCGCTAAAGAGCCTTGCCAGTGAGGACTCGATTTCCAGATTGGGGAGAGTAAGAGTTAAGGTATCCTGATTAAGCTCCCGACGCAGGTAAATTCCCTCTTTAATGGTCAGGTAGCCCAGTCTGAAGAGCAGCACCTGAGCTGCTGTATCATTGAGGTGTGGAGGATAACTGAGATCCTCCATGCTGATCGCACAGCTGCGACGTAAAAAGGCCAGCATCTGAGAAAACTGCGGCCCCGCGCCGGTATGGCTCAGGCGCATAAAGTATCCCGTCAGGGACTGACTTAACTGACCGCTTACATACCAGTAATTGTAAAAACCGCGGAAGGGATTGCTCAGGAGATTGAGGATGGACCAGCTATTGTAGACGTGAGAGCGGGCAAAGCCGTCAAAAGAATAGCCGTCATAGTAATAGCGGATTTTCTCGCGGATCACTGCAGGAGTCAGGTGGTGAAAATCCTCAAGTGCCTTAATATATGGGGCAAAAGCTTCCGTAAGTTCTTCTTCAGTGTAGCCCAGTAAAGTACTGTATTCAGGAAAGAGACTGATATCGGTAAGAAAATTGAGGCATGAATACTCATCTGTTAACGTAGTACGCGTAACCCCCGTAAAGAGGATCATCCGGCACTGTACAGACAGACGTTTTACCGCACTGAAAAAATTCTTAAGTTCTTCAATAAGTTTTTTCTGCAGCTCTGGTTCTGAGAGCGGGCTCCTGGCTGGGGCGTCGTATTCATCAACGAGAATGGCCAGCTTCTGAGGCAGAGCGTTCAGGGCGAAAAGATCAAGACAGAGAGTAGGATCATCCGGGGGAAATGAGGAGGTATCCAGGCCTGCAAGCCTGGCACTGCGGATGATCTGCACGCAGAGGGACTGTCTCAGGCCTGAGGGGGTGCTGCAGTTAATTCCTGAAAGATCAAGAGAGAGTACCTTACAGGTTTCTTCCTGCCACAGCCTTTCAATCTTAAGACCGGCAAAATCCCTGAGACCTGCGCTGAAGAGACTGTGAAGCGTGGACAGGAGCAGGCTTTTGCCAAACCGGCGCGGACGCATCAGAAGTGCGAAGGGGTGCTGTTGAGTGAGCCTGTAAATGATTTCGGTTTTGTCCACGTACAGACAGTCCTGCTCCCTGAGCTCCTTAAATGAGACAACACCCACCGGTAAACGCTTTAATGTTTCGGACATGGTACCTCCGGGGTTAGGGGAACGGACGGGTTAATCCGCATTGCGGTATGCATAAAGCTCTCTTAACTATTATCAGCCTTGAGGAAGGTTACGGGCAAGAGGTCTTTAGCGTCTGTCTGACGGATGCGGAAGGAGGCAAAGGAGAGAGGACTGGGCGTTAAGAAACCGAGGGGGCCGGAGCCCCCTCGTCAGTTTGCAGTCTACGGTCTTTAAGGGTTAAAGACGGCTTAATTCCTCAAGCTGTTTTAATACCTTGTCTAACTGGCTCTGATTGAGCTCTAACTGAGCCCTGGCGCCGTCGATGATGTTCTGAGGGGCCTTGGAGGTAAAGGCCTCGTTGCCAAGGCGCTTTTCGATACCGGCGATAACGCCCTCAAGCTTTTTCTTCATCTCACAAAGGCGCTTAATCTCGGCGTCCTTATCCACGAGGCTTTCCATGGCGATGAGGATCTCGGCCCTGGCCACGGGCTTTGACGCGCAGGGCGGTAAGGTCTCCTCACGGCTTACGAAGCGGATCTCCTCGGTGTGGGTGAGGGAGGTTAAGAGCTTTAAGTTCTCGCGGGTGTAGGACTCTTCGGCCTCCGAGGCACCGCGCAGCATCACCTTTAAGTTAAGCGAGGGGCTGACCTTCATCTCGACGCGTAAATTACGCACCGCGGTGGTCAGTTCCTTGACCCAGGCGATACTCTCAAGGGCGCGCTCATCAACGGGAAGATCCGAAGCCTGAGGATAGGGCGCGAGCATCACGGTCTGAGCCGCATTCATACGGCCTAAACGCGGCGCGGTCTGCTGCCAGATCACCTCGGTGATAAAAGGCATCACGGGGTGAGCCATGCGCATGGCAGTCTCGAGCACGTTCACGAGCGTGTAGGCCGTGGCGTTCTTCTGCGCCTCGGTCGCTTCGGGATCCTTTAACAGGGTCTTGGTGAACTCCACGTACCAGTCGCAGTACTCGTTCCAGATGAACTCGTAGAGGAGATTGGCCACCTGATCAAAGCGGTACTGGGACAGCGCCTCCTCGACGTCCTTTAAGGTCAGGGAAAGGCGGGAGAGAATAAAGCGGTCCGCGACGCTTAAGTCCTTATCCTCGGGCTTAGTTAAGGGATAGCCCTCGGTGTTCATGATGACAAAGCGCGAGGCGTTCCAGATCTTGTTGCAGAAATTGCGGTAGCCCTCAAGGCGCTTCATGTCCCAGTTGATGTCACGGCCGTTGGAGGCCAGCGCGCAGAGCGTGAAGCGCAGCGCGTCGGTACCGTGGGCCTGAATGCCCTCGGGGAACTGCTTGCGGGTACGTTTGGCGATCTTTTCGGCAAGCTGCGGCTGCATCATGTTCGCCGTGCGCTTGTGGACGAGGGAGTCAATCCCGATACCGTCGATCATATCGAGAGGATCAAGCACGTTGCCCTTGGATTTGGACATCTTCTGCCCTTCCTCGTCACGGATAAGTCCCGTCACGTACACGGTCTTGAAGGGTACCTGGGGCTTGCCGTTCTCATCCTTCATGAAGTGCATGGTCATCATGATCATGCGTGCCACCCAGAAGAAGATGATGTCAAAGCCCGTCACTAAGACCGAGGTGGGATGGAAGAGCTTTAACTCTTTAGTGTTGTCCGGCCAGCCTAAGGTCGAGAAGGTCCACAGCGCTGAGGAGAACCATGTGTCCAGCACGTCCTCGTCCTGGCGGAGCTTCACGCTCTCCTCTAAATGATATTTTTCACGCACTTCCTTTTCATTGTGCGCCACGTAGACCTTACCTGCCTCATCATACCAGGCGGGAATACGGTGTCCCCACCAGAGCTGACGGGAAATGCACCAGTCCTGCAAGTCACGCATCCACGAGAAATACATATTGGAGTAGGAGGCGGGCACGAATTTAATCTCGCCTTCCTCCACGGCGCGGATGGCTTCCTTGCCAAGCACCGAGGCCTTCACGTACCACTGATCGGTCAGCATCGGCTCGATGGGCACGCCGCCTCTGTCACCAAAGGGCTGCGAGAGCGCGTGATCCTCGATGTGATCCAGAAGACCCGCGGCCTTTAAATCCTCCACCATCGCGTCACGGGCCTCAAAGCGATCCATGAGACGGTATTTTTCGGGAATGAACGAGGTCGTCTCCGTCGAGGGCTGTCCGTTAGTGTCGAACACCTCGGCTTCCTCACGGATCTTCGCGTCCTCGGTCAGCACGTTCACCATGGGCAGCTTGTGACGCTTGCCCACCTGATAGTCGTTAAAGTCGTGCGCGGGGGTGATCTTCACGCAGCCCGTACCCGTGGTCATGTCCGCGTGCTCGTCGGCCACCACGGGAATTCTGCGTCCCACCAGGGGCAGAATGAGTTCCGCCCCGATAAGATCCTTAAAGCGCGGATCTTCGGGGTTCACGGCCACCGCGGTATCGCCAAGGAGCGTCTCAGGACGGGTCGTTGCCACCATCAGGTAATCCTTACCCTCCGCTGTCCTGCGTCCGTCAGCCAGGGGATAGCGGATATACCACATGAAGCCCTTTACGTCGCGGTTTTCCACCTCCAGGTCGGAAATGGCGGTTCTCAGCTTGGGATCCCAGTTCACGAGGCGCTTGCCGCGGTAGATGAGATCCTCGTCATAAAGGCGTACGAACACTTCCTGCACCGCGCGCGACAGCCCCTCATCCATGGTGAAGCGCTCACGGCTCCAGTCCACCGAGGTGCCTAAGCGGCGCATCTGCTTGGTGATGGTGCCTCCTGACTCGCCCTTCCATTTCCAGATCCTGTCAATGAAGGCTTCGCGCCCTAAATCGTGACGCGTTAAGTGCTCCTCGGCCGCCAGCTTCCTTTCCACCACCATCTGCGTGGCGATACCGGCGTGATCGGTGCCGCACTGCCACAGGGTGTCATCGCCCTTCATCCGGTGATAGCGGATGAGCGCGTCCATAATGGTCTGCTGGAATGCGTGTCCCATATGCAGCGAGCCGGTGACATTGGGCGGAGGCAGTGCTATCGAGAAGGAAGGCTTGCTCTCGTCGTAGGAGGGCTTAAAGCACTCTCCCTCCTCCCACTTCTTATAAATGTCGTTTTCAAAATTCTCGGGCGAATAAGTTTTATCCATGCTAAGTCACCTGGCTTACGTCGCGGGGTACCTTTAACTGCGGGCGTGACCTCGGTTTGGTGCCCTTCAGGAACCTGCGCGCTAAGGTAATGATTTTTGCTTAAAGAATGCGTGATTGTAGCGCTTTGGGGGTGGAGTGTCACCCTTAAAAACGCTTAGGGGAGCTGATTTGGTGCAGGACAGAGGGGAGGTAAAAATAAAAAGAGCATGCAGAGCTGTTCACGTGCCTTTAAGAAGGAAAAACTAAAAAGCGGGGGGGGGGGGCAGATCTTTCAGACGACAGGAGTGACCGATGGGCATTCATATGTGGTATTAGATAACCTGTTTACAGGTTAAACAAGCTCGGGAAATGGGATGCTGCAGTTTTTGCCAGCTGCCTTAAGTTAATGCACTGTAGCCTAAAAGTTCGTTAGCGATAAGCCGCAGGATAAGGAGGCAGGCTGGGGAAGGCGTGACCGCCTTCCCGAAAAAAGTAGTTTTACTGAGCGGCTTCTTCCTCAGCCTGACGGAGGAGCTCGTTTAAGCCGATCTTGGAGCGGGTCTTCTCATCAACGTGCTTGACGATGATGGCGGCGTAGAGAGAGTACCTGCCGTCCTTGGAGGGCAGATTGCCGGAAACCACCACAGAGTGGGGCGGAACCTTACCGTACATGATCTCTCCCGTAGTGCGATCGTAAATCTTGGTGGATTTGCCGATGAACACGCCCATGGAGATCACTGAGCCTTCACCCACGATCACGCCTTCGACAATCTCGGAACGGGCACCGATGAAGCAGTTGTCCTCAATGATGGTGGGACCCGCCTGTACGGGCTCTAACACCCCGCCGATACCGGCACCGCCGGAGAGGTGCACGTGCTTGCCTACCTGTGCGCAGGAGCCCACGGTAGCCCAGGTGTCGACCATGGTCTCAGAACCCACGCGGGCACCGATATTCACGAAGGAGGGCATGAGCACGGCGTTGGGCTCAATGTGGCTGCCTCTGCGCACCACGGCACCGGGGCACACTCTCAGGCCTTCTTTCTTGAAGCGTTCGGCAGTGTATCCGGCAAATTTTAAGGGCACCTTATCGTAGTAGGCACCGCCCGGGATCTCGGTTAAGACATTGTCTTCCATGCGGAAAGAGAGCAGCACGGCTTTCTTCACCCACTGATTGACAGCCCACTCGCCGTCTCTCTTCTCGGCCACGCGTAAGCTGCCGTCGTCCAGACCGGCGATGACGTCATTAACGGCAGAGCGCAGGGAGGGATCAATATTGTGGGGGGCCAGGGAGGCGCGGTTCTCGAAAGCCTCTTCAATGATGCTC
>DVOQ01000058.1 GCA_018713485.1 Candidatus Avisuccinivibrio pullicola | reverse complement strand
AAAAAAAAAAAAAGGACAGAGGGCCTTAAAGCCCGAGCCTACGGCCTTTATAAGGACAATTAAGGCTCACGGAAACTTAGAAAAACGCGTTTTTCCAGAGGCGCCAGGAAATGTGTAAAAACCCTGTTTTTCTCACAATTTACGACAAATATGCAAGAAAATTACACAAAAAGTACTAAAATTCCTTCAAATCGGTAAAATGTGCCTCAGTGAAGATCACGGAGATCCAATTTGAGTCAGCCATCCATTCTTATCATCAACGGGCCTAACCTCAACATGCTCGGGGTGAGGGAACCCGGGGTGTACGGACATGACACCCTGAAATCCGTTGAGGAGCGCTGCAAAGCCTTAGGCGCGGAGCTTAACGCTCACGTGACCTGCTTTCAGTCCAACCATGAAGGGGCCATCGTGGACGCCATACAGGCCGCCCACGGGGTGCAGGACTTTATCATCATCAACGCGGGAGCCTACACTCACACCTCGGTGGCGATCCGCGACGCCCTGCTCTCAGTATCCATTCCCTTTATCGAAGTTCATATTTCCAACGTGCACGCCCGCGAGGAGTTCCGCCATCATTCTTTTCTAAGTGACAAGGCGGTGGGCGTCATTGTCGGTTTCGGCACGGACGGTTACGAGTTCGCGCTGCGCAAGGCGGTACGGCTTACCGCTTCTTAAAGGTTTTTAACAGTACCGGCTGCGTTCTGCGCAGCGGTCTTTGTCAGGTGACGATTATGCAAATTGACATTCACAAGATCGCAAGACTTATCGATCTGGTTTCCAATTCCGACATTGCCGAGATCAGCCTCAAGCAGGGTGACGAAGAACTCAAAATCTCCCGTCCCCAGCCCACGGTGACCCAGGTCGCGGCGCTGCCGCAGACCACGGTCGTAGCCGCGCCCGCCCCCGTGGCCGCAGCTCCGGCTCCTGCCGCTGCTCCGGTTCCCGCAGCCGAAGCCGCACCCGCTGCCGCCGCCCCCGTCAACAGCGCCAATCTCATGCGCTCGCCCATGGTCGGAACCTTCTACCGCTCCGCCAGCCCCACCGCTGCTCCCTTCGTCGAGGAAGGACAGAGCGTTAAGGAAGGCGATACCCTATGCATTATCGAGGCCATGAAGATGATGAATCAGATTCAGGCCGATCGCGACGGCACCATCAAGAAGATCCTGGTGGAAAACGGCTCCACCATCGAGTTCGATCAGCCCCTCTTCGAGTTTGAATAAACAGGGGAGCGCGTATGAAACTGGAGAAAGTCGTCATCGCTAACCGCGGTGAGATTGCCCTGCGCATCTTAAGAGCCTGCCGCCAGTTAGGCCTTAAGACTGTTGCCGTGCATTCCACTGCCGATCGCGATCTGCAGCACGTCAAGCTGGCCGACGAGTCCATCTGCATCGGACCTGCCGCCGCTAAGGAATCCTACCTCAATATCCCCTCCATCATTGCCGCCGCCGAAGCCACGGGAGCCTCGGCTATACACCCCGGCTACGGCTTTCTCTCCGAGAACGCCGATTTTGCCGAGATGGTGGAGAAGTCCGGCTTTATCTTCATCGGCCCTACCGCCGACACCATCCGCCTCATGGGAGACAAGGTATCGGCCAAACGTGCCATGATGAAGGCCGGCGTACCCTGTGTGCCGGGTTCCGACGGTGCCCTCGGCGATGACATCGAGGAGAACCGCCGTCTGGCCAATAAGATTGGCTATCCCATCATCATCAAGGCCGCCGGTGGCGGTGGCGGACGCGGCATGCGCGTGGTGCGCTCTGACGCCGAGTTAGAGGATGCCATCGCTCTGACGCGCCGCGAAGCGGATATGTTCTTCAACAATCCCGCCGTGTACATGGAGAAATTCCTGGAGAACCCGCGTCACATCGAGTTCCAGGTGCTCTCGGATACCCATGGCAACGCCATTTATTTAGGCGAGCGTGACTGCTCCATGCAAAGACGCAATCAGAAGGTGTTAGAGGAGGCTCCCGCCCCCTTCATCTCCGAGGAACAGCGCCGCATGATTGGCGAGCGCTGTGCCAAGGCCTGTGTGGACATCGGCTACCGCGGTGCCGGAACCTTTGAGTTCCTGTATGAGAACGGTCAGTTCTACTTCATTGAGATGAACACCCGCGTGCAGGTGGAACATCCCGTGACCGAACTTATCACCGGCATTGATATCGTCCGCGAGATGATCATCGTTTCGGCCGGTGCCCCGCTCTCCTACAAGCAGTCGGACGTGCACATCAAGGGTCACGCCATCGAGTGCCGTATCAACGCCGAGGATCCCAAGACTTTCTTACCGAGCCCCGGCAAGATCACCTATCTCAATGTCCCGGGCGGCCCCGGCGTGCGCTGGGATTCGCATATCTACCAGGGTTACGCAGTGCCTCCGCACTATGACTCGCTCGTGGGCAAGCTCATTGTGCACGATGACGATCGCGAGCTCACCATAGGCCGCGCCTTAGGAGCCTTAGATGAGTTAGTTATCGAGGGTATCAAGACCAATATTCCTCTGCACAAGGATCTGCTTACCGATCCCGTGGAGGTCAAGGGCGGTGCCTCGATCCACTACCTGGAGCAGAAATTAGGCCTGGTTGAGGAGAAAAAGCCGGAAGCCTCAGAGGCAAAGGACAGCCCCAAAGCCCCTGAAAAGAAAAAGGATGCCGCTCCCCGCGCATCCAAAGCCAAGACCGAATAAGGCTTAAAGATTTACACCTCTTTTGTCGGGGATCCGCAAGGATCCCCCATTTTTTCCTTAACCTCCATATCCCCGCCTGAGGCATTCCCCTGTTTAGGCGCTTCCTGACTGCGCTCCCTGCCTAATGGCCTTCGCGTAAGAATCTCTGTCTGAAGGCAAGGCTTTCAGGCGAAAGATACCAGGCAGGCAGCGGCTCTTTAAAATCGGCAAAGGCAGCGCGCACAGCCCTGCTCTTGAAGAGCGCTTCCTGACCCTCGGGGCTCTTTAACCCGTAACTTATCACCGTCCGCGCGTAACGCGTCAGCGCCGTGAGCGCGCTGTACATGGCAAAATTCAGCCAGAAGGACGTTGGAACCTGTCCAAAATAGCCATCGACAATTCCCGCGCACAGCGCGGGGAAGGACAGAGTTCCTTCCGCGCACAGCAGCGCTAAATCCTCGGCCCTGTCGCCTGCCCTGAAGGAGGGCAGGGGCAGAAGCTTAAGCTCATGGCTGTCGGTGACAAAAATGCTGTCAAGGGTGAGAGCGCCAAGGCGCAGCACCGCCGCATGAGGCGAGAGCTTAAAGCTCGTAAAGCGCGCCATGAGCGCCTCTAAGGTCTGAGCGTCATCACGAAAGCGGTAAGAACCGTTTAAATAAGCCGAAAGCTTTTTCAGGTTGCGCACTTCAAGCTCCCTGACGCAGGAGCGCTCCTTATCCGCAAGAGGAGCGGTGTGCAGATGATGAAGGATAAAACCGAGACGCCGTCCCGTCACGTACTGCATATAGGGGGAAACATGGCGCAGAAAGAGCGTCAGGGGTCCTAAACGGACATAAGGAAAAAGCAGCGTGGGCACGGGGCCTTTAAGGCGCGGATCAAAGGGCAGCAGCAGTGCCTCCTCCCCGACACCGGCAAAGCGGGCGGCAGCCTTACACATTCCCTTAAGACGGCGCGCGTCCTGAGCCTTACCCTGCAGGCACAGCAGTGATCCCCCCTGTCCCTGCACGGCACTGAGACTTACTGTGCCCCAAAATGATGCAACGGGACGGAGACTTACCTCCATAGGCCCCCCGCGACACGGTGGGGAGAGGTCTGTGCGGTATAATAAAGGCGCCTCTTTTTGTGGAGAATTTTCACCATGCTGCAACCTCTAAGTCCCGGCAATCCTTTAGTCCGGATCTTCAATACCGTGCCCTTTATCCTGCAGGTCGTACTGGGCCTGTGCATCGGCATCCTGCTGGCCCTTGTGTATCCTTATGATACCTCAGTGCTCCCGACTTTTGGCACTCTCTTCGTCTCGGCTTTAAAGGCCATCGCCCCCCTGCTGGTCTTCGTACTTGTCTCCGCCGCCATCGCCCGTCACAGCAAAGGCGTCAGGACCAATATGAAGCCCATTCTCGCGATGTATTTCATCTCCATGGCCTTAGCCTCCCTGCTCGCGCTCGTGATGTCCTACCTGTTCCCGAGCACCTTCACCGAGCTTGCCGCAGCGGCCGATAACGTCAATCCTCCGCAGGGCATTTCCGACGTGCTCCTGAACTTTGTGCGCCAGGCCGTGGATAATCCCGTCAACGCGCTGCTCAACGGCAATTACGTGGCGATTTTAGTGTGGGGTATCTGCTTTGGCCTCATGTTCCGCGTGGCTCACGAGCCCACCAAGCTGGTGTTAGATGATCTGGCCCAGACGGTAGGCGGCGTGGTGCGTATCGTGATCCGTTTCGCCCCCTTAGGTGTCATGGGTCTCGTTTATTCCTCCTGCACTGCGGACGGCGGCTTTAGCAACCTGCTCAACTACGTGCACGTGGTGGTAGTCTTAGTAGTGACAATGCTCATCGTGGCCCTGGTCATCAACCCCGTCATCGTATTTGCAGTGACCCGCAAAAATCCCTATCCGCTCATTTTAGCCTCACTGACCAACAGCGCCGTGACTGCTTTCTTCACCCGCTCCTCGGCTGCGAACATTCCCGTGAATCTTGAGCTGTGCCGCCGTCTCAATATCCCCGAGAGCACCTACTCCATCTCCATTCCCTTAGGCTGCACCATCAATATGTGCGGCGCGGCCGTGACCATCGTGATCATGACCATGGCCGGCGTCAACACCTTAGGTATCGAGACTGATTTTGCCTCGGCCTTCTTAATGTGTATCGCCGCCGTGCTCTGCGCCTGCGGCACCTCCGGTATCGCCGGCGGCTCGCTGATGTTAATCCCCTTAGCCTGCTCCATCTTCGGTATCAGCAGCGATATCGCCATGCAGATCGTGGGTATCGGCTTTATCATCGGTGTCCTCCAGGACTCCACCGAGACTGCCCTCAACAGCTCCTCGGACGTGGTCTTTACCGCAGCCGCCTGCGGCATCACCAATTACCCCGAGAAATAATCACCCCAAACCGGCCCCGCGGGGCCGGTTTCCCTCTTTTACGGTTCCCCCTCACGGCACACACCTTGTACCTCCTGAAAGCTAAGCTTAATTAGTCACAGTCTGACTTTTGCCCCGGCGCAAAGCCCCCGGCTCCGTGCTTTCACAGGGCGCCGCGTTTTTTTCCTTTCAGGCCGCAGCGTTTTCCTCGCCCTCGCTTACCTTTCTCACAAAGGCCGAGGGACGGCGCGGCTCACTCTTTTTCTTTGCCACCGGAAGTCTTAAAGTAAATACCGTGGCGTAATCTTCCTCTGAACTTAAGCTCACCTCACCCTGATGGACCTTCGCCACCGCGCTCACCACGGCAAGACCAAGGCCCGTGCCATGGCTCTTGGAGGTAAAGAAAGGCTCGAAAATTTTATCCCGCAGGGCAGGCTCGATCGCAGGGCCGTTATTGGCCACACTGATGGCGATGACGCCTTTCTCGCGCTTTAAGGAAATCCTGACGCGGCTCGCTCCGGCCTCCACGGCGTTATTGACGAGATTGCTCAAAGCTCCCGTGAGGGCGGAGGCATTTCCCCACAGGGGCATGGGTCTTTCCCCTAAATCGGTAATCAGTTCCGCTCCGGCCTTGCTGACCACCGAAACGGCGTTCTGCGCGGCCGCTTCCACCACGTCCACGGCGTCAACCTCACTGGCAGTCTGCTCCCCCGAGCGGGCAAACATCAGCACATCGCTGACCTGTGCCTCGAGATCCTGAAGCCTGGACATGAGCTTTTGCTGAAAGGCACTGCGGGAGAGCGCGTTAAGGCGCGGATTGCCCAGGTTGGCCGCATAGAGCATGGCCGCCGAGAGCGGGGTTCTGATCTGATGGGCGAGCGTGGCGGCCATCCTGCCTAAAGAGGACAGGCGCTCCATATGCGAGATCTTATCCTGCATATGACGGGTTTCCGTCAAATCGGTCATCTGTACTAACTGCCCGCAGCTTAAGGCACGCGTCGCCACGGACAGTCTCCGCCCGTCGCGGGTGGAAATCTCATGTCCGTCATCGCGTCTTGGCCTGAACACTTCCTCAATGACCTGCACCCAGCGCCGGCCGGTCAGTTCCTTTAAGCCTAAAAGCAGATGCGCCGCCTCATTGGCCTTCGCGATCTTTCCCCGCCGGTCGAGGATGATATAGGCGCTCGGCGTCTTCTCAAAGACCTCAGCCATTAACACGCTGTCTTCATTTGCAGTAGCCATTTTTTGACACTCCGTCATAAACCTGACCCTATACCATCAAAAAGCGTGCCAGGTTTTTAGGAGGCGTAAAAAAAGGCAGAACCTGCCTGCCTTCTTTTGCTTACTGCGGCTCTTCAGATAAGGCCGTAAACGAAAATCACCGCGATGATGACGGGAATCACATAACGCACGTAACCGTACCAGAGACGGATCACCGCCCCCTTAAAGGCCCCGTGATTGGAAAGCTCCATCATGGCCTCTTCCTTCAGCACATAACCTGCAAACAGCGTCGAGCCCAGGGCCGTGAGCACGAAGCAGATATTGCCCGAGATGAAGTCAAAGGCGTCAAAGACCGAACGGTCAAGGAAGGTCACGTCCTTTAACACACTTGAGCTGAGCACGCAGGGCAGATTGCCAAAGATAAACACGCCTAACAGGACGATATTGATAGCCCCGTTTAAGCGGATCCCGAACTTCTCGTTTAAGACCGCGATCATCACCTGATAAATGGTAATCGAGGTGGTAAAGGCCGCCACAATGAGGAGCAGGAAGAACACGAGGGCAAAGAAATTACCGCCGTGGATCTGCGAAAAGGCAATGGGCAGGGTCTTGAAAACGAGAGACGGGCCCGAATCAGGCGACAGCCCCGCCGAAAACAGCGAAGGGAAGATCATGAAACCGCACATCACGGCGATGAGGGTATTGATGACTCCGGTTATGGACGCCGTCTTAATCAGATGCTCTTTAGCGTCAAGGTGCGAGGAAAGCGTGATCATCACGCCAAAGCCTAAGGACAGGGCAAAGAACACCTGACCTAACACCATTAAGAACAGCGAAGGAGTGATTTTGGAGAAATCCGGCATGAGATAGAAGCGGATCCCCTCCGAGGCCCCCTCAAGGGTAAGGTTGCGGATCACCATCACGATAAGACAGATGAAGAGCAACGGCATTAAATAGCGCACCGAGCGCTCAATGCCGGCGATCACGCCGCGCTTTAAGATGATGTAGTTAATCCACACGAAAACGAGAGTATAGACGGTGATATCAAGGGGCGCATTGACGATATGCTCCTGATAGAAGCTCTCCGTAAGCTCCTTGGTCACCGGCGCTGAGAGATCAAGACCGTCCATCCCAACGATACTCATGAGGATATTGGCAATATAGGCCAGCACCCAGCCGCCAATCACCATGTAGTAGGCCAAAATGCCGAAAGCGCCCACTAAGGCCCCGTAGCCGCACAGCTTCCAGGCAGGATGCGGCGTCTTACCGTTAACGGGTTTGGCAAAGGCATCCACGCAGTTGCACATGGCCCTGCGCCCAATCACGTTCTCCACGAGAATGATGGGCACGCCCACGAGGAACATGGCAATGATAAAGGTGAGCACATAGGCTCCGCCCCCGTTTTCTCCCACGAGGTAAGGGAAGCGCCACGTAGCGCCAAAGCCGATGGTGGCACCGGCCACGGTCAGGACGTAAGTCAGACGGCTCGTCCAGGTTTGTCTTGGCATAGTAAGTTCCGAAATTCACACACGGAATCCCGCGCCGGAGCGCGGGGTTCCACCTTAAGCTTAAAGAGAGTTTAACCCACGAATTTACGCGCGTTACGGAAAATGCGCGCCCACGGGCTGTCCTCGCGCCATTCAGCGGGATGCCACGAATTGCACACCGCTCTCTGCACGCGCTCGGGGTGCGGCATGAGAATGGTGAAACGGCCATCGGGCGTCGTCACCGAGGTAATGCCGCGCGGGGAACCATTGGGATTTAACGGATAGCGCTCCGTCACCTTCCCCTGATGATCCACGTAACGCACCGCCACTAAGCCCTGCTTTTCAAGAGCCTCTAACTGAGCGTCCCCTGCAAACTCGGCTCGGCCCTCACCGTGCGAGACCACGATGGGCATCATGGAGCCTTCCATGCCGTCAAAGAAGATGGAGGGGCTCTTCTCAATAGCAACCTCGACGAAGCGGGCCTCAAAGCGCTCGGAGCGGTTGGTCACAAAACGCGGCCATAAATCAGCACCGGGGATCAGATCCTTTAAGGTCGAGAGCATCTGACAGCCGTTGCACACGCCTAAGGCAAAGGTGTCCTCACGATTGAAGAAGCTCTCGAACTCGCCGCGGGCGCGCTCGTTAAAGAGCACCGACTTGGCCCAGCCTTCACCGGCGCCCAGCACGTCACCGTAGGAGAATCCGCCGCAGGCAGCAAAGCCCTTGAAGTCCTTCAGGGACACGCGCCCTGAAAGAATATCCGACATGTGCACGTCAATGCAGGCAAAGCCGGCCTTGTTAAAGGCCGCGGCCATCTCGCCCTGGGAGTTGACGCCCTGCTCACGCAGAATCGCCACGCGCGGGGCAGCTCCCTTCAGGATATAGGGAGCGGCCACGTCCTCGTTCACGTCGAAGGTGAGTGAGGCAAAGAGGCCGTTATCCCCGTCAAGACCCTTGTCTTCGTACTCCTCGCGGGCACAGGCGGGATTGTCACGCAGGGCCTGCATACGGTACGTGGTCTCACCCCAGATCTGACGCAGACGGCTGCGCTTTTCGTTATAGATTTCCCTGCCGTCGCGGGAAATGATGATGCGATCCTGAGCATTGGTGGTACCAATGACAAAGGAGCAGCTGGCCAGTCCGTGACCGGACAGGATATTGAGCACCTTTTCCTCGTCGCCGGCACGCACCTGCAGCACGGCACCCACTTCCTCAGAGAAGAGCACCGGCAAATCGCCTTCGCCTAACTGATCGATCACCGCGGAAATACCGGTGTGACCGGCAAAGGCCATCTCGCAGAGGGTGACGAAGAGACCGCCATCGGAAATATCGTGGTAGGCAAGAAGCAGATCGTGGCTGTTTAAGAACTGCACCGCGTTAAAGAGCCCCTTAAGGCGCACCGGATTATCTAAATCGGCAGGCTTGTCACCTAACTGACGGTACACCTGAGCGAGAGCCGAACCGCCTAAACGGTTCTGACGATCGCCTAAGGTGACATAGATTAAGGAGGTCGGGCCCTCGGAAGTATTTAATACGGGAGTTAAGGTCTTTCTCACGTCCTCACAGCGGGCAAAGGCGGAGATGATAAGCGATAACGGAGCCGTCACCGCCTTCTCCTCACCGTTCTCCTGCCACACGGTACGCATCGACATCGAGTCCTTGCCCACCGGCACGGTGATCCCGAGCTCGGGGCACAGCTCCATGCCTAAAGTCTTCACGGCCTTAAAGAGACCGGCGTCCTCACCGGGGTGCCCATTGGCCGCCATCCAGTTAGCCGAAAGCTTGACCCGCTTTAAATCCCCGATCTGCGCGGCCGCTAAATTGGTCACCGCCTCCGCGATAGCGAGGCGTACCGAAGCTTCATGAGAGAGCAGCGCCACGGGAGTTCTCTCACCCATGGCCGCCGCCTCGCCCTGATAGGAATCATACGAGGCCGTCGTTACCGCCACGTCGGAAACCGGCACCTGCCACGGTCCGACCATCTGATCGCGCGCCACCATACCGGTCACGGAACGGTCACCGATGGTGATGAGGAAGGTCTTTTCCGCCACGGTGGGCAGTCTTAAGACGCGCTCGGCCGCCTCGGCAAGCTCGATACCGGACGGATTGAAGGGCGCGCTCTCCACCTTGCCCGACACCACCTGCTTATGCATGCGCGGCGGCTTGCCTAAGAGAATATCGAGCGGCAGATCGATGGGGTTATTATCAAAATAACTGTCATGCAGCACTACGCGTCTTTCGGGAGTGGCCGTACCAATCACCGCGAAGGGAGCGCGCTCGCGCTTGCAGAACTCCTCGAAGACGGGGAATTTCTCGGGGCTCACGGCCAGGACGTAACGCTCCTGGGACTCGTTGCACCAGATCTGCAGCGGGCTCATGCCGGGCTCATCGTTGGGGATGGCTCTCAGCTCAAAAATACCGCCCACGCCGCCGTCAGAGACGAGCTCCGGCATGGCGTTGGAAAGACCGCCCGCCCCCACGTCGTGAATGAACATGATGGGATTGTCCGCCCCTAACTGCCAGCAGGCGTCAATGACTTCCTGGCAGCGTCTCTGCATTTCGGGATTCCCGCGCTGCACCGAGGCAAAGTCGAGATCCTCCGAGGACTGTCCCGAGGACATCGAGGAGGCCGCACCGCCACCTAAACCGATATCCATGGCGGGACCGCCTAACACGATGAGTTTGGCACCGGGCTCAATATGATCCTTGATGATGTGCTCACGGCGGATATTGCCCCAGCCACCGGCGAGCATGATAGGCTTATGATAGCCGCGCACCTCGGTACCGTTAAAGCTTGAGACCTTCTCCTCGTAAGTGCGGAAATAACCGCAGAGGTTGGGGCGACCGAACTCGTTATTAAAGGAGGCCGCGCCTAAGGGGCCCTCGATCATGATTTCAAGAGCCGAGGCAAGACGCGAAGGCTTGCCGAAATTCTGTTCCCACGGCTGCTGATATCCCGGGATCTGTAAATTCGATACCGAGAAGCCGCACATGCCGCCCTTAGGACGCGAGCCCACGCCCGTGGCACCCTCGTCACGGATCTCACCGCCCGAGCCGGTGGCAGCTCCGGGGAAGGGAGAGATGGCGGTGGGGTGATTGTGCGTCTCCACCTTCATGAGGATGGGCATGTCCTCTTCGTGGTAGGACCACTCATGGCTGTTACGGTCCGGATAGAAACGCCCCGCCTTCGATCCTTCCATCACGGCGGCATTGTCCTTATAGGCCGAAAGCACGTAATCGGGAGTGGCCTTGAGGGTATTGCGCACCATGCCAAAGAGCGAGGTGTCTTCCTTCACTCCGTCCACTTCCCAGGCGGCGTTAAACACCTTGTGACGGCAGTGCTCGGAGTTCATCTGCGCGAACATGTAGAGCTCGATGTCGGTGGGATTGCGCCCTAAATCCTTGAAGCTGTCGAGAAGATACGCCATCTCGTCGGCGTTAAGAGCCAGACCTAAGGCGACATTAGCTTCCTTTAAGGCCTCCTCGCCGCGTCCCTGTAAGTCCACGTAGCCTACGGGAGCGGGGGTCTGAGCGGCAAACAGCGCCTCAGACTCCTCAATGGAAGACAGCACGCTCTGCATCATGCGATCGTGAATGCGCGCGGCAATGAGTCTGCGCTCTTCCTCAGTAAAAGTGCCTTCCTTCTTAGCAATGTAGAAGGCGATGCCGCGCTCTAAACGGTGGATCTTGGTTAATCCGCAGTTATGCGCGATATCCGTGGCCTTCGAGGCCCACGGGGAGATCGTGCCCACACGGGGGATCACAAAAAAGAGTTCACCTTCATCTGCGCACTTAACGTCTGCAGGGCCATAAGTGAGGATCTTGCCTAAAACCTGCTTTTCCTCATCCGTGAGGCTTTCCTTAACGTCAATTAAGTGCACGTAACGGGCACTTAAAGAGGCCACCTCGACGCCCGCCTCGGCAAGGCTCTCCACGAGCTTGGCTACTTTATAGTCCGACAGGGCCGGTAAGCCGCGCATGATTTCCATAATGAACCCTCGTTTAGGTTAAAGACGATTTCTATAAACCCCTTATTTTAGCAGATCGGACCCACAATACGTGATCTATGCCGCATTCTGAAGCGGTATGTCCTTTATTGCAACAGGAAATCACCAGATACATGGATTACGAAAAATCATCCCACTCCTCAGGCACCGCCGACATACCAATCAGACTATAGGGCGGGATCTCATCATCTTCCGGCTTCAGGCTATCTAAAACGCTCAGCAGCTTTTTAGCCTGCCTGGCTGTAAGTTTAGCTGTGTACACCTTATCCCCTGAAACAAAAGACAGCCTTACCCCGCCGTTGGCCAGCGGGCTAAGCTCAAAATGAAGTCCTTCACCGGTGTGCTGCTTTCTGTCATTTATGAATCCTCATAGCGTTGCGTAAAAATAAGCTCCGATCCGTTTGCTTCCGAGGCTTAGTCTTCATCGGAATCGGCATCCGCTCGCAGCATTGACTCAAAGATTGCGGCACGCTGCTGCAGCTTGGCTCTCAGATGACATACAGCATCAACGTGCAGCGGTGCATAAACCTGCTCTCCATCTTTGGTAACACCTGAAATGCAGAAATAAGCATGATGCTTCTCATCGCCTGCAATCCGGCAATCTGTTCGCAGCGAAAATTCCAGATCGTGATCTATAACCTTAATCTCAGGCTCTTCCTCATCACACTCAACCAGAGAGGCCAACGACGCCTTAAGCGCTTCATATCCCTCACCACCCAGTTCCAGACACATCGTGTCCCCGGAACCTTCCACCATCAGATGAGCCGTGGCACCATCCCTGATGATGCTCACCTTAGATGAGATATTAATCACCTCTTCCTCTATCATTATCTCCCCATGACTGTCCATTGCTCCTGACGGAGCTATGCCATTACTATAGACGTAGTTGTAATTCAGAAAAGCGATCTGGCTCCGTTTATTGTTACCCCTGTGTTTTTTTAAAAACGCAGATACCGGTCGTATGGTGCGGTTCCTGCACCGAAGCTTTCACACGTACTTTACGTAAGTGCCCTTTTTAAGCCTACGCGGCAGTGCTAAGATGGGCAGGATTTTTATGACTGATTAAGCTAAAGGAGCCATAACATGAGACGCTTAAGACACAGCGTGGTGCATCACATGTCTTTAAAGCGCATCCGCCGCCACCGCAAAATGATGCGCACCATCAAGCAGCGCGAAAGAGAGCGCCGTTTAGTATTTTTCCACCAGGAAAATGGTTTAAGCTAAATCATTCCCTCCTCTCCTGTGAGTCTGGCATTAAATTTGCTTATCTCTCATCAAAATCCCGCCCCCGGCAAAAAATGGCCGGTGGCTTACACAGGAGAGAATTATGTACGGCAGAAATCTCAACGCCTACCGTAAGACCTCCGTCAGCGCGGAGCTGTCGGTTGCCGATCCTTACGTCATCACCAAGATGCTCTATCAGGGACTCTTTGAGCGCCTCGCCCGCGCCAAGGGAGCCATCGAAAGAAACGATCTCGCCATGAAAGGCAAGCTCTTAGGCTCCGCTACCGCCATTCTGGAAAATCTGCGCAGCACCCTCGATTTTAACGTCAACGCGGGGATCGCCCAGAGCCTGTACGATCTCTATACCTTCATGCTCGACAAGGTCGCCGACGCCTCCGTGACGTTAAATTGCGCCTCACTCGACAGTGCCATCAAAGTTTTCTTGCCAATTAAGGAAGCGTGGGACAAAATTCCCGTAGACGCGCAGCAGGAAGCGAACCGCATGCGCAGTAATGATGCTTACCGCCATGAATTTGAGAACCACGGCTCCATCGCCCACGGCATGGTGTAAGCGCCCGATCTGAGGAGAATCCATGGATAGCGAAGCCTTAAGCGACGCCCTGACCGCACTTTTAGATAAGCTTAGCGAAAGCGTCAACCGTGAAGATTTTGAGGAAGCGGCTAAGCTTTCACAGGAGTTGCCGCCCTTAGTACAGCAGTTGAGCGCTCATTACACCTCCATGGAAGAGGGCGAGGAAAAAACAGCCCTGAAGGAATTTCTCCTCTCACTGCAGGAATATCTTACCGAAAGCCGTTCCACGGTGGCCGCCTCACACGAGGAAGCAAGGCAGGCGCTTTTAAAGCTGCGTAAAAACTCGCAGGGCATTCAGCAGTACCGCGCAGTGCGCGGTAAAGTCCGCTCCCGCTAGACATCAAGGAGAAACCATGTCCATAGACTTCGATCCCACCGATCTGGACGCCTTAAGCTCCACCTTCAGCGCCGAGGAAAAGGATGCGGCGGCTTTACGTAAACTCATGCAGCTGCAGTCGGACATGGCCGATACGCTCGTGGAGCGTTTTGAGCGCAATCTCGAAGCTTTCGAGAAATACATGCCGGAGGTGGCAAAGACTTTCCGTTCCTACCGTCCCTCCGAAACCATCGAGTTTTTCTGCGCGCCCAACGGAGTGCCCAATTTAAGATTTGTCGAGCGCGACGAGATCCTCTATAAGCACATAAATCCCCTGACCTTATGTCAGAAACAGGTCGAGCTTCTGCTTGAGAATCAGCTCTTCTCTCAGGTGCGCTACGACTATGAGTACGACTGGTGCGGACAGATTCATCACCGCTATATGAACAGGGCGGTGTACATCATGAAGAGTTATAAGGATGATCTCGACAAGCCGCGCCTGGGCGGTGCCGTTCCTACCTGCATCATGTTAGGCTGTGGCTTAGGCTATCCTGTGGGCATGCTCTACGAGCGCATCGAAATTGCCAATCTCATCATCGTCGAGCCCAATCTAGATCTCTTCTTTGCCTCGCTGCATGCTTTCGACTGGGCACCGCTCCTTGAGTTTCTCCACGAGAATCACTGCGCCATCTATCTGATGCTAGGCCAGAACAAGGAACAGTTTTTTGACGATCTCAATCATTTCTTTGAGCGTCACGGTAAATTCCTCGCGGGCTTTTTCTGGTGCTACATCCATTACCGCAGTCCCCTCATCAATGAACTGGCCAAAATCATCATGCGCGATTACAAGCGCGTTTACGAGGCCATGGGCTATTTTGACGATCATCTCTTTGCCCTCTCGCACGCCGCGCATAATATGCTCAATAAAAAGGAACTCTGCCGCCGCGATCGCGAGCTGAGCCCCGAAATTAAGCAATACCCTGTCTTCGTAGTCGGCAACGGCCCCTCTCTGGATAAGGACATTAACTTCATTCGCAAATATCAGGACAAAGCCCTGATCGTCGCCTGTGGCACCGCCATCGAGGCCTTATATCGCGCCGGAGTGCAATGTGACTTTTACGCCGCCACCGAACGTATCCCGCAGTTAGAGCAGACCTTAAGGATCCTGCCCGATCAGTCTTACCTTGATAATGTCATCCTGTTAGCCGGTGACGTCATCCACCCCTATACCACGGCCATGTTCCGCCATACCTGCATCTTCTCCAAGCCTGATGAACCTTTCTTCTGGATGATGTTAGGCGTAGCTCCCGAGGAGATCCGCAAGTGGGAAAACATCGTTCTTATGAACCCGCTCGTGGGCAACTGCGGTGTCTCTGCACCCACCATGCTCGATTTCAAGCATATTTATCTCTTTGGTATTGATAACGGCAGCAAGATTGATGAGAACATGGTTTATCACTCCTCCTTCTCCTCGGTCTATAACCCCTATTACGGCGCCAAGCCCGAGGCCATACCAAAGATTCAGGCTCAGCACGTGGTACCCGGAAATTTCGGCGGCCGTGTCCACGCGCCCAAGTTCTACCGTTCCGCCATCCGCAATACGGAGCTGCTCATTGAAGCCTACACCAAAATGAAGGGCATTGAGTACGTCAACTGCTCAGACGGTGCCCTCATTGAAGGAGCCCGCCCCGTGCACTCCGCCGATCTGGACGCGGACTTCGCCGCCCGCCCTGTGCTTGACAAGGAAAAGATGCGTCAGGATCTCATCACCAACAAGCTCTATAGCATTGACGTGACGCGTGAGGACATTGAAAAGGTTCTGCGCAAGGATGATTTCCACCACGTGGTCAACACTCTGTTACAGGGCCTGAAACACCGTCCTGACAACCGTCTGGACATGGTCCAGATGCTGGAAAGCTTCGCGGAAATCATCACGACGCTGAGCGACAGCGCTAACCGCCATATCGGTTATGTCCTCGACGGCTCGCTTGAGACCATGTTCATGATCGCCAATTACTGTCTCTTCCACCGCGACGATCCTGCCCAGGGACTTAAGCTGTGCAATGAGGTGCTGGATGTGTTTGAAAAATTCCTGGAGGATGCCCACAGGCTCTACGATTTCCTGCCCGATTATTGCTTAGGCCCGCATCAGAAGCTCTGTGGTGGCAAGATCGGCGAGGATCATGAAAACGCTCCCGCACCGTCCATGCCTGTCATTTACGACGTCATTCCCAAAGCCCGCCTCGATGCGGTCGTGTATACGCCCTTCGTTAAAAATTACGGAGATGAGAAGGCCGCACCTGCAACTAATTAAACCTGACGGGAGAAGCTCTCCCGTCAAAATTCATGCCAGGCATGAAAAAATTTTCGAAAAAGCTTGACACAGGTCAAACTTCCTCTTAAAATGCACTCATTCAATCGCGGGGTGGAGCAGCTCGGTAGCTCGTCGGGCTCATAACCCGAAGGTCGTAGGTTCAAATCCTGCCCCCGCAACCAGAGTTATCTGGTGTCCTTCGTAAGCTACCTTATCTCTTATTTCCCTTATTTAAAGTATCTCCTTACACTCTCAGTGTCTTCTTAAGACGCGAAGAGATAAGAACTCAGGATGAGCGCATCCAGCATCAGCGTCACTACACACAGCGTCTTGAGCGTCTTTACGTCGACGTAACGCTTTAGCACCTTGCCGCAGGCAATGCAGCGCAGTCCAACGGGTTTTCCGTGACGGTAAAAAGGCAGGGGCCGGCGCGTACTGCCACAATGCGGACAGGGAGTGAAGCGTTCTGTGCTAAGTGGCATCCGTCGTGACCTAAGCTTCATAGCTCCTTGCTCTGCGCTGTCTTTGAGCGCAGTATCAGCCAGGATACTTAACGCTATGATACGCGGGCGATAGCCCTGTATCCGTTGCCCTTCCCTTACTGTAAAGTGCACACTTGTCCCTAAAGGCAGAGTTCCTGCAGCTGCCAAATGAGGAGGACAATAGAAATAGCGGCGATCCCCGCCGCGCACGATAAGTCCCTTGTTCCCGGGAAGGCATTTGCATACCACGCCCTCCCCCTGAATAAGCGCGCTCTCACGCGCATTAAAAGCCGTGTCTGTAAGCATGGAGATTACCTGTGGTTGCGTTTGGTATAAGTCACGACAGGCCTCAGATCTTTGTGCGTCAGTAAAGTGCTCTGCGTCGTGTCGATAACTGCCTGATGGCCCCGCGTCGTCTTCGTGTTAATGGGGATCATCCTTCTCTAAATGGAGTCCCTCTTAGACATCTTCAAGGAAGGATTGCACAGCGATTGCTATTTTTTGAGGCAGCTCACAATCTTTTAGATACCTCTCCCCGGTGTTTTTACAGCCTCAGGCGGATTTTTCCTCTCCCTCTAAAACGACGACGCCCCCAAAAAGGGGGCGTCGTGCAACAAAACCTGAAGTCTGATTACTTGGCCTTGCTGGTGATCTTCTCGCGAATGCGGGCAGCCTTACCGGTACGCTCACGCAGGTAGTAAAGCTTGGCGCGACGCACGTCACCGCGGCGGGTGACCTTGACGGAAGCGATTAAGGGGGAGTGAGTCTGGAAGACACGCTCCACGCCCTCACCGGAGGACATCTTACGGACGGTGAAGGAGGAGTTCAGGCCGCGGTTACGCTTGGCGATGACGAAGCCTTCAAAAGCCTGCAGACGGCTCTTGTCACCTTCAACCACACGCACTTCGACGCGGACGGTGTCACCGGGATTGAACTCCGGGATATCGGTGCGGAGCTGCTCTTTCTCGAGCTGATCAATAATCGGATGGCTGGCCATATCAGTTACCTACCTAAATTAGTCAAAAAATCTGTTTTTAAGAGTCTTTTTCCGCAAGGAACTCATCAAGGAGTTTCTCTTCCTCACGGGAAAGCCCCCGTGACTTCAGCAAATCGGGACGGCGCTCATAAGTGCGCCCTACCGCCTGCTTCAGTCGCCATTTACGGATCTTCGCGTGATCCCCGCTCATCAGGACGTCCGGCACCTTCATGCCATAGACTTCCTCGGGGCGGGTGTACTGCGGAAAATGCAGCAGACCCTGCGCGAAAGAGTCCTCTTTAGCATTGCGAATGTCTCCCAGCACGCCGGGCACCATTCTTGAAACCGCATCGATGACACACATGGCAGGCAATTCACCGCCTGAAAGCACGTAGTCACCGATCGAAACCTCCAGATCGACTTCTTTCTGAAGGACGCGCTCATCAATACCCTCATACCTTCCGGCCACGAGGATCAGCGAGCCCCAGTTATGGAATTCAGTGACCAGTGAGTGCTCCAGCTGCACGCCCTGAGGGCTCATGCAGACTACGCGGGTTCCGGAGGGGGCCTCAGAACGGGCCGCCTGTATAGCGTCGCACAACGGCTGCACCTTCATCAGCATCCCGGGACCGCCCCCGTAGGGCTTGTCATCCACGGTTCTGAACTTGTCATGCGTGAAATCACGCGGGTTGTAAGTACGGACTTCAATAAGCCCCGCCTCACAGGCCCTGCGCGTGACACCCGCATGGGTGACAGCGTCGAACATCTCCGGAAAGAGCGAAACGACTCCGAACCACATGCTCAGTAGTCTTCGCCCCACTCAACCCGAATTGTCTTCGCTTCGAGATCAAGAGCGGTAACAATCGGGCCTCTCACGAAAGGAATCAGTCTTTCCTGACTTTTTCCTGCCGTGCGGTCAGAGGGAGACACCACCATTAAGGGAGCGGCTCCTTGATCCAATACCCTCCGCACAATGCCGAGGTTAACTTCGCCTAAGCCGATTACCGTGCAACCCTCAAGGTCACAGAGGTAAAACTCGCCGTCGGCGGCTGGGGGCAAGCTGGAACGCTTGATCCCTATATCACTGCCAGTCAGAAGCGCAGCTTCTTCCCTGACATCAACCCCACGGAGTTTGACAATATAGCCTTCTCCGTGCGGCTTCCAAGTCTCGACCTGAACCTCACGCCAATCTTCTCCACGCCGGCGAATATACCATGGCGAGTAGTCAAAAAGGTTTTCAGGCTGCTCGGTAAAGGACTGTACTTTTAAAAAGCCCTTGATACCAAAGGTCGCACCTAAACGACCCATGGAGCGTGGTTTTTCTTCTGCCATAAGCAGAAAGATTAGGCCTGAGCCTCAGCGGCTTCAGCAGCCTTAGCAGCCTTGGCTTCAGCCTTGGCCTTTAAACGGGCCTCATGACGGGCGGCACGCTCAGCGGCCACGGCCTCGGGTCCCATCTCGTTTTCCTTGATGAGGCGCTGGACGCGGTCGGAGGGCTGAGCACCCACGGAGATCCAGTAGTTGACGCGATCAATGTCCATCTGGAGGCGCACTTCCTGGCCACGGGCGATGGGATTGAAGAAACCTAACTTCTCAATGAAACGGCCGGTGGCGGCAAAACGCGAATCGGCGGCGACAATGTGATAGAAGGGACGCTTCTTTGCGCCTAAACGACGTAAACGAATGACTACCATTTCGCTAAGTACCTATGATAAGTTACCAGGGCCTCACGGCTCCTGCATGAAAAAACTAGCCCCGAGATCATACACGGTTTTAATGAAAATGCAAGGACCCGAAAAAGCATTCTCAGCGTAAAGCCTGCAGGTTACGCTACAGACGTCGCATAGCGTACAGCCCTGCCATTAGTTCTGCATACGGAAGGCGCTTTTTACGCTGCCTCTGGACTCCGGTTAAGAGAGCTCCTCTGATCCGACCTGAAATTAATGTTAAGGTTTTGGGACATCCTCTGCGGCGTAATGTCTACGTTGTTATCTATTTGTCCTGTTTTCACGAAAATATTCATAATTTCGTGAAAATCAGCACGAAATTTTTAATAAAAGCGTGTCATTTCCCACGTTTTTATTTACCATGGCTGTTGGGGATTACTTTGCCCTACATCCCGCTCTGTACAGGTCGACGCAAATCAGCCTATATAAGGAGAAAGGCATGGAAAGACAGAGTCTGAGTACGCTCACAGCATGGAAAAGCTCACCTTACCGCAAGCCGCTTATCGTGCAGGGCGTGCGTCAGGTTGGAAAAACGTGGCTGATTATGCATTTTGGCCAAAAGTACTATCAGAATACGGTACGCATCGCTTTTGACGAGCATCCCGAATATAAACAGTTTTTTGAGACAACTAAGGATCCGCGCCGCATCATCCCCAATCTCAGCATTGCCTGCAGTCAGCCCATCCATCCTGAAAACACACTGCTCTTCTTTGACGAAATTCAGGAATGCCCCGAGGCGCTCAACGCCCTAAAGTATTTCTGTGAGGATGCTCCTCAATATCACGTGATCTGCGCTGGTTCTCTTCTGGGCCTTACCCTGGCACAGCCCGCGTCTTTCCACGTGGGAAAAGTGAATTTCCTGACCCTCTATCCGATGACGTTTAACGAATACTTAGGGGCCTCTGACAGTTCGTCACTGGCAACCTATCTTAAGGCTCTGGAAAAGATTGAACCTTTGCCTGATGCCTTTTTTAATCCTCTGTGCGAAAAACTCAAGATGTACTTTATCTGCGGCGGTCTTCCCGAGCCCTTACGCCTGATGGCCGAAGAACATGATGTACCATCCACATCTTCCGCGCTCAGTGACATCCTGAAGGCCTATGCCTACGACATGACTAAACACGCGGCACTCTCACAGTTTCCCAGGATACAGAGCATCTGGAACAGTCTGCCCTTCCAGCTGTCCCGTGAGAATAAAAAATTTAAGTTGAGCGCACTCGGAAAAAACGCACGTAACCGTGAATACAGCGAGGCGTTGCAATGGCTGCTAAGCGCCAATATGGTATATAGAGTGTGCCGGTGCAGTGAACCCCGTTTACCCTTAAGCGCTTACGCCGATCATAGCGCCTTCAAGCTTTTTTCCTGCGATGTGGGACTTCTAAGGCAGCTCTCGCAGTTAGACCCTATGGTCTTTAAAGAAGGCAGCCGTCTGTTTACGGAATTTAAAGGGGCCCTTACTGAAAACTATATCCTGCAGGCTCTGCTCCCTCAGCTTAAGACGGAACCTTACTACTGGGCGCAGAACAATCCTCCTTACGAAGTGGATTTTCTGGTGCAGCAGGGCAACGACGTTTTCCCCGTGGAGGTCAAAGCCGCGACCAGTGTCCACAGCCGCAGTCTGGTCAGGTATAAGGAAAAGTTCGGCGATACCGTGAAACTGCGCGTGCGCTTTTCTCTGCAGAACCTGCGTCTAGACGGAGATCTGCTCAATATTCCGTTATTTTTAGCCGACGAAACCTGCAGGCTTATCGCGCTGGCTTTAGAACAGCGTCGGGAATGAATCCGGTTGCCTCACGGAAAGCTTCCCTGTGAGGCAACGCTTTTAAAACGCGCCCTAGCGGCGACGTCCGCCACGGCCGGCCATGGGGAAACCTCCTCCCATGCCGCCCATGAGACCACCAAGGCCGCCCATGCCGCCCATTCCCATCATGCCCTTCATGGCGCCCATCATCTTCTTCATGCCGCCCTTGCCCATACGGCGCATCATGTAACGGGCCTCCTCGAACTGTTTTAAGAGGCGGTTGACCTCCTGAATGGAGACGCCCGCGCCGGCTGCAATGCGCTTTTTGCGCGAGCCTTTGATAATCTCGGGCTTGCGGCGCTCCTTAGGAGTCATGGAGCTGATAATGGCCTCAATGTGGGAGATCTCCTTATCGTTAACCTTTTCCTTAATCTTATCGGCCATACCGGACATACCGGGCAGCTTATCTAAGAGCGAGGACATGCCGCCCATATTGCGCATGTCCCTTAGCTGATCGGCAAAATCCTCTAAGGTAAAGCCCTCACCCTTCTTGAGCTTCTCGGCCATCTTGGCGGCTTTTTCGGTATCGGTTCCGCGCTGTAACTGCTCAATTAAGGAGAGCAGATCGCCCATGTCGAGAATACGGGAGGCGATACGATCGGGAAAGAAAGGTTCTAAGGCCTCGACCTTTTCACCCATACCGATGAACTTGATGGGGCAACCCGTGACCTCGCGCACCGAAAGCGCGGCACCGCCGCGGGCGTCACCGTCCGCCTTGGTAAGGATGACGCCTGTTAAGGTAAGAGCGTCGGCAAAGGCTTTGGCGGTATTGGCCGCGTCCTGACCGGTCATGGCGTCCACAACGAACATGGTCTCGACGGGATTTAAGATAGCGCTTAACTCCCTGACCTCCTGCATCATAGCCTCGTCCACGGCCAGACGGCCGGCGGTATCCACGATGAGCACGTCGTAATAGCGCTTACGGGCTTCCTCTAAGGCAGCAGTGGCGATCACCTGGGGCTTTAAAGCCGGATCAGAGGGGAAGGTATCCACGCCAACCTGCTCACCTAGGGTCAGTAACTGCTCGATAGCGGCGGGACGGTAGGTGTCCACGGAAACCATGAGCACCTTTTTCTTAAGACGCTCTTTAAGGTATAAGGCGAGCTTGGCCGCCGAGGTGGTCTTACCGGCACCCTGCAGGCCGGCGAGCAGCACCACGGCAGGAGGCTGGGTAGCTAAATTGATTTCACTAACCGTGCCGCCCATAGTGGCGGTCAGTTCGTTATAAACGATCTGAATAAACTCCTGACCGGGGGTCAGGGATAAGGCCACTTCCTTGCCTAAAGCCGCTTCCTTGACGCGGTTACAGAAGGTCTTGACCACGGGCAGGGCAACGTCAGCCTCAAGGAGGGCGGTACGCACCTCGCGCAGCGTATCCTTGATGTTGTCCTCGGTAATGCGGCCCTTGCCGCTTAAATTCTTTAGAGTACGGTTTAGTCTTTCGGTAAGATTGTCAAACATGCCGAGATCCCTCAGTTAACTTTCGCAATTATAGCAAAAGCTCTCCCCGCCCCATGGCAAGGGAGTGTGAAGAGAGATGATTACATGCCCAGAGATGAGGCGCGGGCCATGGCGACGGCGTTCATGGGCATGCGCTTTTCGAGCTGCCCCTGTACGTAAAGCTTCTTGTCCTGCTGATAGGGATCGACGAAAACGGAATGATACAGCCACGTGTAGGCGCGCACATAATAGGCCTCGTCGGCATAACCGCGGATAAGCATGTCGGCAAAGCCGAGACGGGCCAGACTTGAGCCCATCTGGGCGGCAGTCTTCATGTAGGCAAAGGCCTTTTTAGTGTCGCGTGGCACGAGATAGCCGCGCTCGTAAAAGGAGGCCATCTTCATGTAGGCGGGAGCGTAGCCGTGGGCGACCGCCTTTTCAAAATAACTTAGGCCTAATTTCTCGTCCTTACGCACGCAGGTGCCGGTAACGAGCATGTCGCCCCACGCGTATTCAAAGGGAGCGATCCCCACGAGGCGGGCGCGGTTCTCGATATCGGGAGTGAACTGACACTGATCGACGTCCTTAATGACGTAAAGATGCCGGTTATTCTCAATAAGTGAGTGCATCACCTCACGGGTATAGGTCGCCACCTCCTGAAACTCGGAGCTATAGGCGCGATAGGAATTTTCCAGTACGTCACGGGCGGCGCGGGCGCGGGCGTCGGTAACGGCGTCGAAAACCGAATCCTGTACCGCCAGTCCCGAGGCTGTCCACAGCCCCAACCCGAGGGCGGCCAGGCACTGCCATAAAGTCAGATGTCTCATGTGCAATACTCCTAGCTGCATGTCTTGTTATCGGCAGGGTACGGGAGCTCTTTAACCTTCCTGAGATGCAAAAAGACAGTCTTTTCCGTGACCCTGACAGTTCTTTAAATGAATCTCCACGGGTGTAAAAAGCATGGCTTTATCCTATACTTGAAGGCGTAGATTTACAAATTCCGGGACTAACTTGAACCTTAACTAGCCAAGATTAAAGGTGTACATAAACATATGGCAGTTCTGTGCGAAAAGGTTACAGTCATCCTATTAGGAATCAAACCGTTAATCTACGCTGACGCGTATACACGGCATTGAGGAGACGCTACATGTCCATATCCCAACTGTCACAGCAGGACATCATTGCTGCCCTGAAATTTATTGATGAGAATGGAGTCCCATGGCATTACGCGAGCATAAAATATACATTGATTACTGAAGACGGTAAAAAGTACCCTCCGAAATACGTGGTGGCCGTTGCAAAACATCTAGCCTACGGAACCGAAATTGCAACAGAGTCATTTAACAGCATTTCTGCCAATAACTATCTTAAAAGTCTGGGATTCATCATTGAAGAAAAGCCCATGGAAAAATTCACGCTTACCATCACCGCCGAAAATGCAGAGTCAACAGATGAACGCTTCACAATGGCCAATCTTAGCTTAGGCGACAACTATAAACCTCTGGACGCCTACTTCAAGAAAGCTAACGGGGATATCATCAGGCGCAACCTCCGCAAAGGAGAACAAAGGATCTCCAATCAGACACTACCTCGGCTGGCCTGCCAGATCTTTGAAAAAGAACTCTCCTCCATGTCAGTAGAAGACAAGGAGAACTTTCCTGTCTACCAACCTTCTGCCAACAAAGATTTGATCAGAGGTATCTTTGCGAGTGTCGAGGATTTAAAAAATCACCACAACACCCTGCAGTCTACACAGTACTTCTACGACAACGGCCGTCAGATGGTCTTCTATTGCTGGAATGTGTTCTCTACGGTGCTCTTCGTGCAGGAATGCCTGAAGCGTTTCGGCAGTGAAGGTGATGCGTTTATACTGACGTATCGCGAAAAAGACGAAAAAGAACTCCCTTCGGAAGGAACGTCATCCACTGCTGAAGAGGAACTTGTTCAGCAGTTCAAAGGTTACCGCAATCCCTATTCTTCCATGCTGCTCACTTCCAAAAATCTGATTTTCAGAGGGGCGCCCGGTACCGGAAAATCCCACCTTGCCAGGGAAATCGCCGCGGACATCATCAGCAATGGCTACTTTGACGATTACACACTGCTTAGCGATGAGCAGAAACGGCAGGTAGAGTTTATCCAGTTCCACCCAAGCTACGACTACTCAGATTTTGTTGAAGGGTTAAGACCGAAGCTCAATGACGATGGCACGATGGGCTTTAAACTTCAGGACGGCATTTTCAAGAAGTTCATTGCCCGCGCCAGAAAAAACTATGAGGACTCCCAGAAATCCAGTGAAATCATGGAAAAGGAAATCACGGCCCAGGAGACCCTGCAGGAGTTTTTCTCAGGCATCGAATTAGGGGGTGACAAGTTTTATACGCGTAGCGGAAATGAGTTTACCATTATCGACGTTGATGATGAACACATCAGCATCTCCATCCCTAACAATCCCAGTACCAAAGAACTTACTCTGCATCTAGACGAGATTAGAAAGATGCTGGAATCAGGGCAGGAGTTTAAGCAGATCAAGGATATTACAGCTTTCTTCGGCAAGAAAAACGCCACACAGGCATACTCCTATGACTTTGCCATTTACAACGCCATCAAAGCGAAGAACATCACCGTATCCAAGATAGAGCCCAAACAGGAAGAGCTTAAAAAATACATCTTTATCATTGATGAAATCAACCGCGGCGAGATCTCCAAGATTTTTGGGGAACTGTTCTTTGCAATCGACCCCGGCTATCGTGGCAAAGCAGGGGAAATTGCCACGCAATATTCCAGTCTGCACACTGATCCCGATGATAAGTTCTATATTCCCGAAAATGTCTATATCATCGGCACCATGAACGACATCGATCGCTCGGTGGACAGCTTTGACTTTGCCATGCGCCGCCGCTTCCGCTTTGTTGAACTCCGGGCAGACGCGCGGCTTGAAATGCTTGCTGAATTAGGCAACGAGGAACTGGAGGCGGAGGCCATCAGGCGCATGGCAGCTCTCAACAGGGAAATTGCAGCAGTTGAGGACTTAAATGAGAATTACCAGATCGGCGCGGCCTACTTCCTGAAACTGAAAACGCTAACTTTTGATCAGCTGTGGACAGACTATCTGCAACCGCTCTTACAGGACTACATTCAGGGAATGTACGATGAGAAGAGTCTTATGAGTAAATTCGCAAAAGCCTATGGCTATCAAGCGCCCAACGCCAGGAATGCAGATGAAGACTCTCAGGATCAAGGATAATTCACGACAGAACAAGGCCACCTTTTCTCACATTGGGAATTTGGTGGGCAAAATTGCCGATAAAACCCTTGAGCAGTTAGAACGCGAGGGCATCTTCGTTTTCCCGGAGATTGTCAGAGACGCTGAGGACATCACGCAGGATCAGCTGCTCCTCCAAAGCGTCAATGACACCTATTGCTCCGGCAACGTGATGGGGTTTATAGGCTGTGGGGATGAAAGACTCATCATAGAATCCCGCTTTTGCAAAGAGGGTGAGGATTACTTTTTCCAGTATCTTCTGGATAAGGTTCTGGACTTCCCTAACCTTACCAATCTGGAAACGGATGCCCATCAGGATCAGCGTTTATTCAACTTCCTGCTCTTTCTCTTTCCGCATTACCTCAGGGCAGCGCTGCGCAAAGGTCTGTTCAAGCAGTATATCCGCCACAGCTTCAATGACCGCAACGTTAAAGGTACGATTGACGTCACCCGTCATATTGAAACGAACACCCCGTTTGTAGGAAATATCGCCTATAGTCAGCGTGAGTTCTCTTACGATAACAGTCTCATAGAACTCGTGCGGCATACCATTGAATTTATCAAAAGAAAACCTTATGGAAAAAGGCTCCTCAACAAAGTTAAAGACGAAGTAAAGCTCATCACTGAGGCTACTTCAGGCTATACACCGTATGACCGGCAGAAAATCATTGAACAGAATAAGAAAAGTCCCGTCCGTCACGCTTATTTTCGTGAATATCTCGCCTTACAAAGGCTTTGCCTCCTGATCCTGCGTTATCAGAAGCACCATATCGGCATGGGCTCAAGGCAGATCTTCGGGGTGGTGTTTGATGGCGCGTGGCTGTGGGAAGAGTATATCAACACCCTGATTGGAGATCTTTTCTATCATCCGCTGAATAAAGGCGGCCAGGGCGCGCAAAGACTGTTTAGCGGCAATATCGGGCTTATCTATCCGGATTTCATCAGCCGCGACAATGAGACGCGAGTCATTGCGGACGCTAAATATAAGCCGCTTGGCAACATCGGTAACCGCGACTATTTGCAGGTGCTAGCGTATATGTTCCGCTTCGACGCCAAATCCGGTTACTACTTTTATCCCGAGGCAGATGACTCTGATGATCAGCAATTATGGCTGAACCGGGGATCGACTTATGAAGGCAATGTCAGACCCCGTGACGATATCAGTCTCATCAAGCATGGATTAAAGATCCCCTTGGGTGCTCATGACTACGCGGAATTTACTGCTCTGATAAAACTTCAGGAACAGCAGTTTATCAATGCGTTAGCGGCGTGATTACCGGGCAGAGTCATTTACTCAGGTAAGCTCTGGCTGCGTCTTCTGCAAAATCTAAAAATTTATTCACTACTCCGCAACAGAGTCTACGCCGCCTAATACAGAACAGGCATGACCTGAGTCATGCCTGCCTGAAGACGGAGAGCCAGAGCTCCCCGCTTTGAGAATTTAACGCTTAAATTAGGCGTTCTTGGCGATCCAGTCCTTACCGAAGTCCTCACCCTTCTTGATGTTGCCATTTAAGACGGGGATGAGGTCATCGAGGCACTTCTGCTCGAAGGCGGAGATGTTGCCGATATCTAAGGTTCTCTCCCAGCCGTTCTTGCCGAAGACGAGGCCCTGAGCGAAGAACTTGGCGTACTTGCTGCCACCCTCGGTGTAGCCGTACTCGCAGACGCCGGGCTCACCCATTACGCCGCGTAAGACCTTGAGGGCGAAGCGGGCACCGGCAGAGGCCATGGACAGAGTAGCCGAACCGGCACCGGCCTTGGCTTCCACCACCTCGGTACCGGCGTTCTGAATGCGCTCGGTTAAGGCGGCGATACGCTCGTCGGAGATCTTCTCAGAACCGATGACCTTGGAAATGAGCGGGAGAATGGTGGTACCGCTGTGGCCGCCGATCACGGGAACTAAGATACGCTCCTTGGAAATACCGAGCTCCTCGGCTAAGAAGGTCTCGGAACGCAGCACGTCGAGGACGGAAACGCCGAACAGACGGTGGGGATCGTAAACACCCTTGGCCTTGAGCACCTCAGCGGCGATCGGGACAGTGGAGTTGACGGGGTTGGTGATGATGCAGATGCAGGCCTTGGGGCAGACTTCAGCGCAGTTCTTCACCAGGTTGGCGATAATGCCGGCATTGATGTTGAAGAGATCGTCACGGGTCATGCCGGGCTTGCGGGCCACACCGGCAGGGATGACCACCACGTCAGCGCCTTCAAGAGCCTTGGGCAGATCGTCGCCGGTAAAGCCGTCAACGCAGACATCGGTCGGGATGTGGCTTAAGTCCTTGGCGACGCCCGGGGTAAAGGGGGCAACGTCGTAGAGGCTTAAGGAAGAACCAGCCGGAAGGTTGTTCTTCAGAATCATGGATAACGGCTGACCAATACCGCCGGCGGCACCTAATACGGCAACTTTCATCTTGTTACTCCTGTCATTAATTAAACTAATTCCCCCGCTTTGCTACGGGGGACATTTAACCTGTGTAAACCTGACTCATTGTAGCAAAACCGCCCCTGTTTGCTTAACTTTTGGCAAATTTTGGGAGTTCTGCCACAGCCTTTTACCGCGTTTTTACACGGTTGCAAAATCAAGCAGGCGGTATAAGGACGCCTCCTTGCCCTTAAGGCCCTGCACGCTCTCAAAGTATTCAGAAGGCGTGGGCATCTTGCCTAAGAGAGCACACACCGAGGCCAGCTCAGCCGAGGCTAAGAACACCTGCGCTCCCTTGCCTAAGCGGTTGGGGAAGTTACGCGTAGAAGTCGAGACCACGGTGGCGTTATCGCGCACGCGGGCCTGATTGCCCATGCACAGAGAGCAGCCGGGAATTTCCATACGGGCGCCGGCCTTGATGAAGGTGCTGTAGAAACCCTCGTCCATGAGTTCCCTGCGGTCCATACGGGTGGGAGGAGCCATCCACAGACGGGCGGGAACCTCGCTTGCGGCCTGGGACAGGACCGTGGCGGCGGCACGGTAATGGCCGATATTGGTCATGCAGGAACCGACGAAGACCTCGTCAATCTTGCGCCCCGCGAAGTCGGAGAGAAGATGCACGTCATCAGGATCATTGGGCACGCAGATGATGGGCTCAGTAATTTCAGAGACATCAATCTCGATGACGGCGGCGTAGCGGGCGTCCTCATCAGCCATCACGTCCTGATAGTTCTCGATACACTCGTCCATGGTGGCGGCACGGCGTAATAAGGCCTCGCGGCTCTCATAGCCCTCCGCGGCCATCTGACGCAGGAAGGCGGCATTGGAGCGCAGGTACTTAACCACCTTGTCCTTATTGAGATGCACCGCGCAGGCGGCGGCCGAGCGCTCGGCCGAAGCGTCGCAGAGCTCAAAGGCGTGCTCGACCTCGAGATCCTCTAAACCCTCGATTTCGAGGATACGGCCGGAGAAGATATTCTTCTTGCCCTTCTTTTCAACGGTGAGCAGCCCCTGCCTGATGGCATAGTAAGGAATGGCGTGCACGAGATCACGAAGAGTAATGCCGGGACGCATCTTCCCCTTAAAACGCACCAGGACCGATTCGGGGACATCGAGAGGCATAGTGCCGGTGGCCGCAGCGAAGGCCACGAGGCCCGAGCCTGCGGCAAAGGAAATGCCTAAGGGCATACGGGTATGCGAGTCACCGCCCGTCCCCAGGGTATTGGGCAGGCACATGCGGTTTAAGAAGCAGTGAATGACGCCGTCTCCGGGACGCAGGGCCACGCCGCCGCGCTCCTCAAAGAAACGCGGCAAGGTCTGATGGGTTTTGATGTCCACGGTACGGGGATAAGCGGCGGTGTGGCAGAAAGACTGCATGACGAGGGGAGCGGCGAACTTAAGGCAGGCCAGATCCTTTAACTCGTCACGGGTCATGGGGCCGGTCGTGTCCTGAGAGCCCACGGTGGCGACCTTCACCTCGACATATTCGCCGGGGCGCACACCGGCCTTACCGCAGTTCATGCCGATGATCTTCTGTGCGCGGGTAAAGCCGCCTTCAGCCTTTACCTCCGGAGCGGGAGCAAAGAGCGAAGACGGCCCTTCCTTTAAGAAGGCGCGGGCCTTATTAGTCAGAGCGCGGCCGATGATAAGGCTGATACGGCCGCCGGCGCGGACTTCATCTAACAGAGCCTGCGTCTTGAGGCTAAAGGTGGCTAAAACCTCATCAGACCCGTGACGGCAGACCTTGCCTTCCGCGACCTTCAGATCGATGACATCGCCCATCTTAAAGGAGGAAACGTCCATCTCTAAGGGCAGAGCGCCGCTGTCCTCCAGAGTGTTATAGAAAATGGGGGCAATCTTGCCGCCGAAAACGAAACCGCCCTCGCGTTTGTTGGGCACGCCCTCGATATCACGGCCCATGTGCCAGAGCACGGAATTAGTGGCGCTCTTACGCGAAGAGCCCGTACCCACCACGTCACCGACAAAGACCAGAGGATAGCCCTCCTCCTTGAGGGAATTAATGAGCGTAATGGGACCGCGCACGCCTTCCTCGTCAGGAGTAAGGCCTTCGCGGGCGTTCTTGAACATCGCCATAGCGTGTAAGGGGATGTCGGGACGCGACCAGGCGTCAGTGGCAGGCGAGAGATCGTCAGTGTTGATCTCGCCCGTGACACGGAAAACCTTCAGAGTCACGGTATCAGGCAGACTCTCACGGGAGGTAAACCACGTGCCGTCCGCCCAGGCCTGCATTAAGGCCTGCGCCTCAGTATTGCCGGCCTCACAGAGTTTTGCGACCCCGTCAAAGGCGTCATAGACCATGAGAGTGTGCGTGAGAGCCTCGCGGGCCGCCTTAGCTAAGGCAGGAGAGCTTAAAAGACTGATAAGCGGCGCGACGTTATAGCCGCCCTTCATGGTACCTAAGAGATTTACGGCCTCCTCGGGACTTACGAGAGGAGAGCTCTGACGGCCCATGGCAATCTCCGCCAAAAACTCCGCCTTGACCTTTGCCGCCTCATCCACCCCAGGGGGAATACGGTCTTTTAAAAGGTGTAGGAGCACCGCATCGGCACCCTCTGGGGGACTTACCAGAAGCGAGGTGAGCTCACGGGCCTCGTCAGCCGTTACGGGCAGCGGCTCGACGCCCTGCGCCTCACGGGCGGCGGCGTTTTCAAAATAGCTTTTCAGGAAGGCGTAGTCTTGCATGTCATCCTCCATTAAGAGGTCGGTTGAGAATTCAAAGCCGCTTTAGCGATAACGGCTCCAGTCAAAGAAGGGCCCCGGGTCACTCTTGCGCCCCGGCGCCACCTCGCTGTGGCCTGCGATATGCCCGCGCGTGGCGGGATAAGCCTCATAAATGGCCGCTAAACAGGCATCTAAAGAGCAGTACTGCTCTTCGGTAAAAGGTTCAGAAACGGTCCCCTCAAGCTCAATGCCGATACCATAGTCATTGCACTCGGGAATGCCGTTATAGACCGAACGCCCCGCGTGATAGGCACGGTCAAGAAAGGATACGTACTGCGTGATCCTCCCCTTACGGTTGATAAAAAGATGGGAGGAAAGCTCTAACTTACAGATATCCTTAAAGTAAGGGTGCTCGTTACCGTCAAGGCTTAAGGTAAAAAGACGGTCCACGTAGGGATTCAAGTAAGCGTTCGGGGGCAGGGATATACAGTGGATCACCACCAGGGAAATGGTCAGGGGCTGAGGACGGGCCCCGTGCACGGGGGTGGGCACACAGCGCACCCCTTCGAGAAAACCGGCCTTAATGCGCATCAGGCGCTGAGGGCGCTGCGCGCGTCGAGGAAGGCAAAAGCCTGCTCGGGGGCGGCGTCCTGCTCCCTGGCAAAGGAAACCAGCTCGTAATTGCTCGCATCCGAAAGCAGCGCTCTTAAGAGCTTGTTATTGAGGGCGTGCCCGGTCTTAAAGGCGCTGAAGGCACCTAAAATGCTGTGCCCGTCCATATAGAGATCGCCGATGGCATCGAGCATCTTGTGCTTCACGAACTCATTGGGATAACGCAGGCCATCAGGATTGACCACGCGGTAATCATCAAGAACGATGGCGTTATCCAGGGAACCGCCCAGAGCGAGATTGTGGGCGTGCATGTACTCGACGTCGCGCATGAAGCAGAAGGTACGGGCTCTGGAGATCTCATCGGCAAAGCCGCGGCCGGTGAAATTGAACTTAAAGTGCTGCAGCTCGCGATCCATGGCGGGGTGATTGAAGTCGATGGTGAGATCCAGCGAGAACCCCTCTTCCGAAGGATTTAATTCCGCCCATTTCTCACCGTCTTCCACGCGGACCTTGCGCGCCACACGTAAATACTGCTTGGGAGCATCCAGCTCCTGAATGCCCGTGGACTCAAAGAGGTAGATAAAAGGCTGCGCGGAACCGTCCATTACGGGGAGCTCAGGGGCATTGACCTCGACAAAGAGATTGTCGATACCTAAGGCCGAAAGTGCTGCGGTAAGGTGCTCCACGGTGGAGATACGCACGCCCTGCAGGTTAACGAGCGCCGTGCACAGCTGCGTGTCGCGCACGGAAGTGGCATCACATTTCATGACCACGTGGGGATTTAAATCAGTACGCGTGTAGATGATACCGGTATTGGCCGGAGCCGGATGGAAAGTCACCTGCACCTTGGCCCCGGAATGCAGGCCGATGCCGGTGGCGCTGACGCTCTGCTTGACTGTCCTCTGCAAAATCATCTGTAGCTTTTACCTCTTGACCGCGTTACCTTGCATAAAATTTTACTCTAAGGCGGCACAGGATACACGGTTCTTGATGAAAATGTGCAATACCGTGACCGTTAACGGGGCACAAAAGTTCCCTGAATGCGGCACTTTTCTAGCCATCCTCTCCCGAGGTGGGCAAAATGTGCTTAGGCACAAAGCTGTTTTTGCGGAAATCATGCAGCGCCCGGTCGCAGATGGCGTGGGCTCTTTCGGAGATCTTGTGGCACAGCCACATCGCGGCCGTGGAATCGCGCTCGTAATTGGCCTCGGCGTACATCTGAATACGCCCGTCAGAGCGCAATTTCTCAAGCTGCGCCAGGGCGGCCATATTGCCGCGCGGGTAGATACCGAAGGTGGAACCGCCCTTTAGGTTGATGACCGAAAAAGCCGGAACATCGCTAGGCCCGTCGGCGATGTAAATCATGTTCTCAAACTGCACGCGCTTTAATTCCTCGGGCAGTTTCATGTTGACGTCCACGCCCTGACGCTTGGGAACGCCCTTTTCAATCTCAAAGAGCGCGCGGGTCTTGGTGGTGTTGTCGATGGTATAGCCGGGCGCACTGATGATGCGCCGCCCCTCGTCATCGACCTTTTCCAGGAGTTCACAGGCCCAGATATGCTCGACCTTGTCGCGGATCGCCGAACCCTCGATGATGGCCTTCATGCCGGTGCTGACGATGTAATGCTCCACGCGGATATCAAATTCGGCGAACATGTCCTTCTTGACCACCTTACGGGTGAGATCAAAAATGCCGGTGGCCCCCGGAAAATACGTAAGCTCCCGGCCAAATTCCCGCAGTTGCGCATTGTTAAGTCCGTACATGGGAAAGGGTATATCCGGAGTGGCTTCCTTAGCGTGGGCGCATTCAATGAAGTAGTTGAGGTAGAAGGTATCGCGGTTGACCGTGACGCCCTGCTCTGCCTGATAGCGATCGGGCAGGGAATTGACAAGCCTCCAGAAGGCCTCGGGATCAACGTTGAATTTCCTGAAGATGGGATCCTGCATATAGCCCTGAATGAGGGTCTTATCAAAATCCCAGATCACCGCAATGATATTGGACATACGCTCTTTCCCCCGCTTTTTCTCAAAGTTACACGGGAAAAGGCGCTAAGGCAAGAGACAAAGCGCATCTACAGGCGAAAAAACGGCCGCTCAGAGGTCTTTACGGTCAGGTATCGCTGACGCGCCCTAATTCGGTAAGAGGCCTCCCCGAAAGCAGGCGGTTTTCGATACCCTCCAGTGATGCGTTAGCGCTGTCAGGGAGCGTAAAGTACATGAGGGCGATGAGAGCCACGGAACTTACGAAACAGAAAGTAAAAAGTCCCGAAAAATCAAAGGCCGTGACCATGGGGGTGAAGAGCTGCATACAGCCCATGCCCACCACGGTGTTAAAGATGAGCACCAGGGTAAGACCAAACTCGCGGGCCCGTGTAGGAATGAGCTCGGCGCAGAGCACGGTGAGAAACACGGGAAAGATGAGCGCTTCGGCAAAAATATAGATGAGGGTAAAACCCGAGAGCAGTACCGTGGCGTTACGCGGCTCAAGACGCGCCACGCATACCATGCCGGCAAGGGCGAGAGCGCATAAGCCCATGGCCCACAGTAAGGTACGCCTGCGGCCTGCCCGGTCCACGGCCACCATGCCCGTGACACAGCCGGCCAGTCCCGCAACCACGGAGGCGCGGATAAGCCCGTAAGTGAACTCGTAATAGTTGTAACGCATACTGAGATCGGAGGCGTAAACGAGATCGCCTAACGAATAGGGGATGATGGCAAAGCCGCACAGATTGCTAAGCAGGGCCATACAGAGCAGCATCCACATCAGACGGCGGAAATTGGAGTTTAATAGAAAGAGTTCCGAGCCACGGGCGGCCTGGCGGCAGCATTCATTGATGCCGGCCAGCTCACGGGCGGCCATGCCCATGTCAAGGCGCAGGCGGAAAAGTACCGGCAGGGCAGCGTCGGGCACGCCGGAAATGGCCAGATAGCGGGGACTCTCGGGGACTTTGAAGATGACCATGACAAGGAGCATGGCATTTAGGAGCATGACGATAAAGAGAATTAAAAATCCGCCCGTGGCCGGAATGCTGCCCCTCGTCAGCACGGCAAGAAGAATGCCGATGAGATAACCCACGGCAAGAAGCGTGGCGGCGAAGCCGCGGTTACCCGGCAGGGTGATCTCGCTTACATAGAGGATGGCGGAAAGCAGATAGAGCCCGAAGGAGAAACCGATGACAAACTGAGCACAGAGCATCACCGAAAAGGAAGGGGCAAAAAAGGAGG
Organism: Candidatus Avisuccinivibrio pullicola; assembly: GCA_018713485.1. Lineage (GTDB taxonomy): Bacteria > Pseudomonadota > Gammaproteobacteria > Enterobacterales > Succinivibrionaceae > Avisuccinivibrio_A > Avisuccinivibrio_A pullicola. Next base: position 7,834 of record DVOQ01000058.1, on the reverse strand, counting down.
CCACAATGGAGATACAGCCTAAAACCGCGCCGCAGAGCATGCAGATCTTGCGTCCCGAGCCAAAGGTCAGATAGCCTCCCAGGAAATAGCCCAGCAGCATTCCCAGGGCCGAGGTGCCCATGATGACGTCCAGATCGCCCTGATTCATGATGAAAAAGCCCGCTAAATAATTCTCGTTTAAAAGCAGCACACCCATGTCATAGCCAAAGACAATGATAAGCCCCGCCACCATCGCAACGAAGCGCAGCGGCCGCAAAGCGGCATCGACATTAAGAGCACGCAGCCTGTAACGCATATTCTCACCTTGAACCCTTTCGCTAAACTTTAACATAAGCCTGCAGAGGCGTTAAGAGGCGGAGGCCTGGCTGTGCTATGCTTTAGCTGTCTTTTACAGAGGAGAGTAATCCGTGTCTGTCAACAGCCTCAGCGTTCCTGCGTTTACCGGCCGCGTCGCGGTGGTGGGCGATGTCATGCTTGACCGTTACTGGTCAGGTCCCTCAAGTCGTATTTCTCCCGAAGCCCCCGTACCGGTGGTGCGCGTCACAGGCCGCGAAGACCGTGCCGGCGGTGCGGCCAACGTCGCCATCAATATCGCCGCCCTGGGAGCCCCCTGCAATCTCGTGGGGATCGTAGGCGAGGACGAGGCAGGCGAGCGCTTAACCGAGCTTGTGGAACAGTGTCATGTGGACACCAATTTCATTAAGGCCGCGGATTTACCCACCATTACCAAATTACGCGTCTTAAGCCGCAATCAGCAGTTACTGCGCGTGGATTTTGAAGAAGGCTATCAGAGCGTCGATCAGGGACGGATGCTGCAGGCACTCCGGCAGGCTATCCGTAACGCTAAGGCCGTGATCTGCTCCGATTACGGAAAGGGCGCGCTCTCGTCGGTACCGGCGATGATTAAAATCGCCAACGACGCGGGGATCCCCGTGCTCGTCGATCCCAAGGGCACGGATTTTAACCGCTACCGTCACGCCACCCTGCTTACCCCCAATCTCTCCGAGTTCGAGGCGGTGGCCGGCAAGGTTAAGGACAATGACGATTTAGTGCAGAAAGCGCTCAAGATGATCGCCGATTACGAATTAAAGGCCCTGCTCGTCACGCGCTCCGAGGACGGCATGAGTCTCATCCGTCCGGATACCGCGCCCGTGCATCTGCCCACCCGCGCCCGTGAGGTCTATGACGTGACCGGAGCTGGCGATACCGTCATCGCCACCCTGGCAGCCTCCCTGGCCTCAGGTATCGATTTGGTTTCCTCCTGCGAAATAGCCAACCGCGCCGCGGGGATCGTGGTGGGCAAATTAGGTACCGCCACCGTGAGCGTGGATGAATTACGCGCCGAGCTTACCGGAGACACCGGCCCCGTAAAGGGCATTCTCTCCGAAGAGGATTTAGTGAAAACCGTCACCGCGCTTAAGGCCCGAGGCAAACGCCTCGTCATGACCAACGGCTGCTTTGACATCCTGCATCGCGGGCATGTCGATTATCTGCGCCGCGCCCGCGCATTAGGCGATTACCTCATCGTCGCGGTCAACAGTGACCGATCGGTTCAGGCCCTAAAGGGACCCACCCGCCCCATCGTTCCGCTTGAAGGCAGGATGCAGGTCCTTGAGTCCCTGGAGTGCGTGGATTTCGTAGTGCCCTTTGATGAGGACACACCGCAGAGACTTATAGGACGGGTGCTGCCTGACGTGCTCGTCAAGGGCGGGGATTACCGCGTGGAGGATATCGCAGGGCATGTCGAGGTGCAGCAAAACGGCGGCCAGGTCATTATTCTGCCCTTTGTCGAGGGCTGTTCCACGACGAATATCGTCAGACGCATTCAGGACGCAAAATCATGAGAAAAGCGCTGATAACTCTGACTTTAGCATTAGGACTGGGCTCTATGTTTCCTTCTTTTGCCACGCTGCCTCCTGAGGAAATCCTAAAGGATTACGTCATGGAGAAGGGCTACTCCGAGGTTTCGCAGAATATCGCGCATGCGCTCATTGAGTCAGGAGCGGGAGTACTCGTGGACGTGCGCACGCAGGGCGAGTTTGACGCCGGCCATATTGAGGGGGCTCTTAATATCCCTGTCGATGAGATAAAGCCGGGCGTTGATCCTGCCCTCCTTCCTGACAAGCATAAACCGGTGCTCCTGTACTGCCGCACCGGCAGAAGAGCCACGACCGCAGGGCAGCGCCTCGTCGCCAACGGCTATGAGTATGTAGTCAATTTCGGCGGCGTTTCCACGTGGCATTACGGACTTATCGCCACGCCCTAGCCATCTCTGATTTCAAAGAGGCGGGGAGCAGTCCCTGCCTCAGCCCCTGACTTAAATCCTTTCTAAAAATGCTCGAAGGCAGTGCCCTTAACGCAGAGGGGCTGACCGTGCGCGTCCGTAAGTTCGATTAAGCCCCCCGCTCCCTGTACCTTTTCCAGAGCACCGATCACGGTAAGCGGCGTTCCCGTCTTATGCGCCACCTCAAAGAGGGGGCCGAGGGCTTCCGGCTCGGTGCGGCTGATGAGAAGCAGTTCATAATCGCAGCCGCCAAAGAGAGCGAGTCTCAGCTTTTCCTCTAAAGTCAGCGTCCTGAGATCTTTAAGCACGGGATGCAGGGGCAGAGCGCTGTCTTTAAGGCTGGCCTTAAGACCTAAACCCAAAAGATGGCGCAGATCGCCGTACAGGCCGTCAGAAATGTCTATGGCCGCAAGGCAGTACGGGGCGGCCTCGCGGGCAAAATCCCAGCGCGCAGGAGGATATTCAAAAGTCTCCTGCACGGACCGCGTCTCCCCAGGGGAAAGCGTAACGCGCCCATAGCCGTGCTCGACAAAAAGTCCCGCACCGCCCACAGTGCCGGTCACGAGGATCAGCGCCTTAGAGCTGTGGGTCAGACTGAAGGTGCGCAGTAAGGGCCGCGGGGCGTAGCCAAAAGCCGTGATGGTAATGGAGAACTCCTCGCCCCTTGAGATATTGCCTCCCACTAACACCATGTCATGCGCCTCCTGAGCCTTCTTTCTCAGTCCCTCGCTGAAGGGCTTTAAGAACCCCTCCGTGGCGTGAGCGTCGTTAAGCACCAGGGAAAGCGTGAAAAAGGCCGGCTTCGCGCCCATGGCCGCGAGATCCGAGAGATTGACGGCAAGGGCCTTGGATCCTAAGGCCTCAGGGCGCATGTCCTTAAAGAAGTGCACTCCCTCCACGAGGGTGTCCGTGGTGACGCAGAGCTTGCCCGCATCAGAGAGCACCGCCCCGTCAAGGACCGCACAGTCATCCCCCACTCCGGTGATGATCTCGGGGTGCAGAGAATGCGCAGCGTTAAGACCGAAGGAAAAATAACGCTTAATAATGTCAAACTCGCCCACGGCAGCTCCTTTCTAAGACACCCTTTGAGGCCAACGGAAACTTAGGTCATTGTATACAAATTAAGCGCCCCGGGCTTCAGAAAAAGTAAAGCCGCCCTCAGGCGGCCTCAGACGGGACCTACAGTCTTACGCGAGCAGACGCGCGGCGTCAAAACCGCTTAAATGTCCCTGCAGACCCATGCCTTTGGAACTGAAGAGCGCAGCGATCTCCGCAGCGTACTGTTTGGCCGAGGAGGCGTCTAAATGCACCCCGGAGGACGCTCCCGTCTCCCCGTCCACCTGCCCCTGCAGATTGACCTTCGCAGAGACGGCGTCAGAGGCTAAGCTTCGTTCCTCCACGGAAGCTGCTGCAGGGTTCTGACTCTGCTGTCCCCTGACCTGAGTTACGGACTCACCGTGTACAGCGTTAATGCCTAACATAATTTTTCTCTCCTTTATCCTGAGGCCAGGCGGCAGGTTTTTGCCGCCTTTCTTAACCGCCTTAGGCTTTCCCTGAATTCTGCAAAAATAATGCCAGCTTAAATAAAGTCAAAGAGAGTGGTACTGTGCACCATGGAATAAGACTGCTGCGCTGTCTGTAAGGCCATCTGCTCCTTGATGAGATCGGAGGCGGCCTCAAAGGTGTCCATCTCCGAGATATTGGCCTTGGCCGTGGTCTTGATGATGGACAGCGCGTTATCCGAGTCGATGATGGTGTCGATGTTGGAGGAACGGGCACCGATCTGACCGCGGTACATGTCGTAATTATCCTTGGCGTTGGAGACCGAGATCTGCGCCTGCGCGAGACGCTCGGCGCGTTCTTCGTTGGAGAGGGTCTCATCACGCAGCGTGGCAATGACGTCATTGAGCACGTTGAGGATATTGTCCTTCTCGACGGGCTGTAACTCAATCTCGAGGTTACCGCCGCCGTTGGCCACGAAATCCTCCGCCTGAATCACTACCCCCTTAAACTCGAGGGTGCCATCGGAGGTCATCTCACCTGTCTCAATGACCGTGCCATCAGGGGCCGTGACGGTAAAATTACCGTCTCCGTCCACATTAATGGAAAGAGTGTTATCCGCTCCCGTGGCGTTGCTGTAATAATCCTTGTAGAGATCGTCAAAGTCATCGTAATTGACGATCTGCGACTCCACCTCGGCACCGCCGCCGGCCACGTTAACGGTAATTTCCTTGGCTTTGGCGACGTTCTGGAAGATGTTCTGACCGCTGTCGGTGACCTGTACCGTGACGGTGGGTGATACCTGCACGTAGCGGGCCGAGCCGTCAGCCTGACAGACATAGTGACCGTCCGAGGTAAGGGTGATGGTGGGACGATCGCTTTGCGCGCCGGAGAAGATGTACTCGCCCTCAGCGCTCTTGGTGTTCATGAGATCGAAGATCTGTTCCTGACTCTGCTCAATATCCTCGGCGATAGCGTCAAGGCTTAAGCGATCCATCGTGCCGTTAACGGCCTGCTGAATGCGCACCTCAAGGGAATTTAACACCGTCCACAGGCTGTCTAAGGCCGTCTCGCTCTGCGCGAGGGCGTCAGCGGCGAGGCCTGCGTTCGTCTGATACTGATCGTAGGCGGCGATATCGGCCGTGTACTTGGTCTTCTGCGCCATACCCGAGGGATCTTCACCGGCCGTGTTGAACTTAAGGCCGGTGTTGTACTGCTGCGACACCTTGTCTAAGCGGGAATTGGCCTTTTGCAGGTATGAGAGATGAGTGTCATACTGCATTGAAGTTGAAATACGCATCACTTATCTCCTAAAAAGCTGAAATCAGGGAATCAAAGGTCGTCTGCGAGGTCGAGATGATCTTGGCACAGGCCGAATAGCACTGCTGAAAACGCAGCAAATTGGCCGCCTCCTCATCTAGATTGACTCCCGCGCAGGAGGAGTACATCTCCTCGGTCTGCTCCATCTTCACCGTAGCCGCCTCCAGATCGGTCTGAGCCGACATCACGGCCGAGCCGATGTCGCCGAGGATATTGGCGTAGCCTTCGGTAAAGCTGACCTTGTTCGGCCCAGAGGAATACACGAGGTTTTCCTGCTGCAGCGTGCCCATCACCACGCCGTTGGAATTATCGGCAAAACCGTCGCGATTGATTTCAATGGAAAAAGTATCATTGACCACGGTCGTGCCGGTGATGGAGAACTCGTAGCCAGGGTAACCTTCCAGAGCATCCAGGGCCGGATCTACCCAGTCGGTATGCTCAAAGATATTCTGGCCGTTGCAGGAGGCGGGAGCGACGCCGAGGGTATTACCGGCCGCGTCACGGATCTGATAATTTCCGTCATCGTCAATCACCACCGTTGTCGGGGCATTCGCGGTAAACACGGGATCGCCGTCGGCGTTGATGGTCACGCCCATGTCATCGCCCGTCTGATCCATATGCACGAACTCAATGAGCGCATTACCCTGATTGGCAGAGGAGGTATTACCGCGTACTGCCGAGGCGAAGGCGAAATCCTCGGGCTTGGTGATATTGGTTTCAATGTCGTAAGCGGCATTGAGGGTGGGCTGTACGTAAAAAACGCTTTCCTGAGCCGTCAGGGTGGCAGCGTTCTGATTAAAGGAGAGCGTCACGCCGTGTCCCTCAAGCTTAACCTGCAACGTACCATCGGGAGCCGTGCTCTGCTGCATGCAGTCGGAGATGTCGATCTCCTTGCCGTCTTCCACCATGAAAACCAGCATCTGACCGCCCTTAAAGGAGACCTTGTAATCGTTAGCGGTAATGTCCGAACCCTCACCCTCGTTAAAGGTCAGGGTCATGGCAAAGCCGGCCGCTGCGGACTCCGTATCCGGGACGCCCTTAACCGCTGGGATGGTGATGAGATCGGAACCGGACTTGTTCTCCAGGGTGATACCGGATTTGTTCTGCACGTTCATGGCATCGGCAAAGGCCACCGCGAGCTGCCCTAACTGGCGCATGCTCTGCCGGATCTCATCCGTGCTTTGCAGCAAACCGCCTAACTTGCCGCCCCAGTTATCGTATTTGATGTTGATCTCGTAATCAGACTCGGTGTTAAAGCTCACCGTCACCGAGCGGCGGGTGGGATCGAACTCATCGCGGCGGGCGTGCAGCGTGGCGTAAGTGTCGCCGCTCACCAGGAGCTGACCATTGCCCATGTAAACCGAGAGCTCACCCTTTTCATTGGTCGTGGTATTGATATCCACGAGTTCGGAGAGCTCATAGACTAACTGATCGCGCTTGTCCTTAAGCTGCAGGGCCATGTCGCTCTGCTCGTCGGACATCTGATTGATCTGCTTGGTGGTATTGTAAATGCCGTACACTAAATCATTGATGGTGGTTACCGTGTCGTCCACCTTGGCGTTGACGTCATTTAACTGCTGCGTGATGTTGGTATTGAGGGTGCTGTAGCGGTCGACCATGATCTCGAGCTGGGACAGGAGTTCACGGCGCGTGGCGGTGGAAGTCGGGTTCTGAACTGCCTCCTGCAGGGCGGAAAAATAGGAATTAAGCGAGGAGGAGATGGACATGGAATCATCCGAGAGCATGCTGTCCACGGAGCTCATGCCCGAGGTATAGGCGTCATAATAGCCCACGGTGCCACGGTCGCGGTACAGCTCTCTCTGCACGTACTGATCGTACATGCGGCGGGTGTAGGATTCACCGATACCCCAGTCAATGACCGAGGTGTAATAGTTAGTCTGCTGCCTGACGTAGCCTTCGGTATTGACGTTCGAGATATTGTTGGAAGTGGTCCCGAGAAGGTTCTGATGCGCCAGGAGACCATACTTTCCGGTTTTAATCATATCCAGCATGAATGCACCGCCTGCGGCAAAAGCCGCCACTTAATTCCAGTTCACCTCACTACATGCTAAAAACGTGCCAGTTCCTCTTAGTAAGCCATGAAGGCCACGCGGCGGGCGATGGACTTGAGTTTAGAGGCGTACTCAGGATCAGTGGCGTAACCTGCCTTCTGAATTTCGTCAAAATACCGTTCCGGGTCCCAGGAAAGCGGAGCGGCCTTAGCATAGCGCTCCTGTCCCTGAATTAAGGAGACGTAATCCTGCATGCTCTCTAAAAGCGAAGGATAGGCGCGGAAGGTGTCGCTTAGGTTCACCTTCTCCCCGTTTACGTACTCGTGCGTGCCAAAGTCCTCGGTCTCACCTGACCAGCCGGAGCCGGCCTTGATACCGTAATAGTTATTGCCCTGAGGCACATGCTCGCCCCAGCCCGTTTCAAGGGCCGCCTGCGAGACTAGCACGAGAGGATTCATGCCCGACTCTTCCACGGCCTTTAAGGCATAGGGCATGAGCTTGTCCACGAAATCCTGGGGATCCCTGAACCCCTGCTGCACGTCAGGCAGTCCCGCGCGCTCATAAGTGGAGGCAAACCCTGCAATCGAGGCACGGGCCTGGGACTGCTCTAAAGGCGACAGACCGCGGGCCCTGACGTTTGCGCCCTTAACGCTTACCTCCCGCGAGAAAATCCTCTCGGAAGGTCCTGTGTGAGCGGTCAGGGACTCTAAAAGCCGCT
>DVOQ01000007.1 GCA_018713485.1 Candidatus Avisuccinivibrio pullicola | reverse complement strand
GTTACCGCCGAACTTCTCGGACAGCACCTTGGTCAGGGCAGCCGTTAAGGTGGTCTTGCCGTGGTCCACGTGACCGATGGTGCCCACGTTCACATGAGGCTTAGAACGTACAAACTTTTCCTTTGCCATTTTAAATATTTCCTGTTAAAAGGCGGAAGCATACTCCCGCCTGGTTAAAAAACTGTTACTTGGTCTGGCGCTCGGCGATGACGGCGTCAGCGATGTTCTTCGGAGCCTCGGCGTAGTTACCGAACTCCATGACGTAAGAGGCACGGCCCTGGGTCTGCGAACGCAGATCGGTAGCGTAGCCGAACATCTCGGCTAACGGAACCATGGCACGGATGATCTTGCCGGTCGGGCCGTCTTCCATGCCCTCGACGAGGCCACGACGACGGTTGAGATCGCCGATCACGTCACCCATGTAGTCCTCAGGAGTCTCAACCTCCACCTTCATGATGGGCTCTAAGAGCACCGGCTGGGCCTTCATGAAGCCAGCCTTGAAAGCCATGGAGCCTGCAATCTTGAAGGCCATTTCCGAGGAGTCCACTTCGTGGTAGGAACCGTCGTAAACGGTAACCTTGACGTCCACCACCGGGAAGCCGGCGAGCACACCGTTGGCGATCTGCTCCTGGACGCCCTTGTCCACGGCCGGGATGTATTCCTTGGGAATAACACCGCCCACGACTTCGTTGGCGAACTCGTAACCCTTGCCCTCGGGCAGCGGCTCGATGCGGAGCCAGCAGTGACCGTACTGACCGCGGCCGCCGGACTGACGCACGAACTTGCCTTCCTGCTCGACCTTGCCGCGGATGGTCTCGCGGTAAGCCACCTGCGGCTTGCCCACGTTGCAGTCCACGTTGAACTCACGGCGCATACGGTCGACGATGATGTCGAGGTGCAGCTCACCCATACCGGAGATGATGGTCTGGCCGGACTCTTCATCGGTGTGCACGCGGAAGGACGGATCTTCCTGAGCGAGGCGGTTTAAGGCTAAGGCCATCTTCTCCTGGTCGGACTTGGTCTTAGGCTCCACGGCCACGGAGATCACGGGATCCGGGAACTCCATACGCTCAAGGATAATCGGATGCTCTTCATCGCAGAGGGTATCACCGGTGGTGGTGTCCTTTAAGCCGATGGCGGCGACGATATCGCCGGCGAGCACTTCCTTAATCTCAATACGGTTATTAGCGTGCATCTGCACCAGACGGCCGAAGCGCTCACGCTTCTGCTTCACGGAGTTGAGCACGGTGTCACCGGAATTGATCTTACCGGAGTAGCAGCGTAAGAAGGTCAGGTTACCAACGAAGGGATCGGTGGCAATCTTGAAGGCTAAGGCCGAGAACGGAGCGTTGTCATCGCAGGGACGCTCATCGGGCTTGCCGTCCATGGTCTCACCCTTGACCGGAGGAATATCCAGCGGCGAGGGCAGGTACATCACGACGGCGTCGAGCATGGCCTGCACGCCCTTGTTCTTGAAGGCGGTACCGCAGGTCATGGGGATGATCTCGCAGCGTAAGGTACGCTCACGTAAACCGGCGACAATCTCTTCCTCGGTCAGTTCCTCACCGGCGAAGTACTTCTCCATGAGGGACTCGTTGGCCTCGGCGGCTGCCTCGACCATCTTGCCGCGCCACTCTTCGACCTCGTCCACCATATCCGCTGGGATATCGGTGTAGGTGAAGGTCACGCCCTGGTCCTCTTCGTTCCAGTCAATGGCCTTGCGCTTTAAGAGATCGACGACGCCCACGAAGGAGTCTTCCTTGCCGATCGGGAGCTGTAACGGAACGGGGTTGCCCTTGAGGCGGGTCTGGATCTGCTCGACCACGCGCAGGAAGTTGGCACCGGTGCGGTCCATCTTGTTCACGAAGGCGATGCGGGGCACCTTGTACTTGTTGGCCTGACGCCACACAGTCTCAGACTGGGGCTGCACGCCGCCCACGGCGCAGTACACCATCACGGCACCGTCGAGCACACGCATGGAACGCTCCACCTCAATGGTGAAGTCCACGTGGCCGGGGGTGTCAATAATGTTGAAGCGGTAGGGCTTGGGGAACTGATGGGCCATACCCTTCCAGAAGCAGGTAGTAGCAGCGGAAGTAATGGTAATACCGCGCTCCTGTTCCTGAGCCATCCAGTCCATGGTGGCGGCACCGTCATGAACCTCACCTAACTTGTGGTTCTTGCCGGTGTAGAACAGAATACGCTCGGTAGTGGTGGTTTTGCCTGCATCAATGTGAGCACTGATACCGATATTGCGGTACAGGTTATAAGCAGTTGTACGTGGCAATTTAAATTAACCTCGATCTTACCAGCGGAAGTGAGCAAAGGCCTTGTTGGCCTCGGCCATACGATGAACGTCCTCACGCTTCTTGACGGCGGAACCCTTGTTCTCAACGGCGTCCATCATCTCGCCGGCCAGACGGGCGGCCATGGTCTTCTCGTGACGGGCACGAGCAGCATCCACGAGCCAGCGCATGGCTAAGGCGTTACCGCGCACGGGGCGGACTTCAACCGGCACCTGATAGGTGGAACCGCCCACGCGGCGGGACTTAACCTCAACAGAGGGGCGGATGTGATCGAGAGCTTCCTCGAACAGGGCGAGGTGCTCCTTGCCGCTCTTCTCAGCGATGGTATCTAAGGCACCGTAAACAATGGACTCAGCGATGGACTTCTTGCCATCTAACATGACCACGTTGATAAACTTGGCTAAAAGCTCGGAACCGAACTTCGGATCAGGCAGAATCTTGCGCTGTCCGGCAACACGACGTCTTGGCATTGATAAATCCTCGTTCTTCAGGGTTATCCAAAACTTGGGGTTTAACTTTTTCTAATTTCATGCATTCAGATGAATGCGTTTGGCCTTACTTTCCCGAGGTGCCCATTAAGCCTTCGGCTTCTTGACACCGTACTTGGAACGGCCCTGCTTGCGATCCTTGACGCCGGAGCAGTCTAAGGAACCGCGGATGGTGTGGTAACGAACACCGGGAAGGTCCTTAACACGACCGCCTCTGATCATGACCACAGAGTGTTCCTGCAGGTTGTGACCCTCACCGCCGATGTAGGAAGTGACCTCGAAACCATTGGTCAGACGGACACGGCAGGCCTTACGCATAGCCGAGTTCGGCTTCTTCGGCGTGGTGGTGTACACGCGGGTGCAAACACCGCGCTTCTGGGGGCATCCTTCCAAGGCCGGAACCTTGTTCTTGGAGACCACCTTGACACGCGGCTTGCGAATCAGCTGATTAATAGTAGCCATTAAATAAAATCTCCTGTTAGTCCATAATGGACAGACTTTACCTTGTCCTGCGTTTAGACGCAGGGCACGCCATTATAAAACAAAGTAAAGCGGTTTTTAGCCTATGCCACAAAAAAATCCCTGAGTAAAGAGCATCTCTTAAAGCTTTTCCGGGAACTCTCAAAAAGCCTTACCCGAAGTGACCCCGGCTATGGCACTGTCTGTGCTGCCGTGCACGGGTACCGTTCAGGAAGCATAGAGCCCGGTGTGCACTCTCCGGCCTGACTTAGCTTATTTTTTAATGTCTAATGTCTGTCAAATACATCACTTACAGACATGGACATGAAATCCTCAGCCCTGATCCCCGCCGGCCCTACCACCAGCGTGCGCTGCGGACGAAACTTCTGTATGAACGCCCCCATTCCTTCAGTGTAGGTTTCACGATTGGACTTAACCTCCAGAGCCACTATCTGACTGCCTTTCTGCAAAACAAAGTCCACCTCGAGGCTTCCTTCTCTCCAGTAATGTACTTCAAATCCCTCTACGTAACTGCGTCCTAACAGGTAAGCGCCGACAGCAGACTCAAAAATTCTGCCCCATTCTGCGTGATCTGAGCGCAGCGTTTCACGGTCAGCGTTCAGATACTGAAGCTTCAGGGCATTGCTCCAGACCTGCAGTTTGGGAGCGCTTGCCCTTCTGCGCATGGCGTCCGCGGCATATTTCTGAAGACAGCTTAACGTGCAGCTCTCCTCCAGAAGTTTTAGATATTTGGCAATGGTCAGACGGCTTTTTGCTTCCTGAAGTTCACCGGCAAGCTTATTGACGGAGACAATCTGACCTGAATAGCGGCAGCCCATTTCGAGCAGACGTTCGAGCAGCACGCTCTTTCCCTTGCCCAGATCCGTATCCACCTCTAAATCATAGCGGATAATGGCCTGGAGCAGCGAGTTGTTTACGTAATTACGGATTCTCTGATAAAAATCCCCTTTCCTGTCAGTGGCATCACGCAGCATATCTGCCATTACGGGGTAGCCGCCGCTTAAAATATAGTCATCAAAATCCAGCCCAAAGTTCTCGTGAATTTCTCCGAAGTCCCAATGAGCCATGTGAAGCATTTCATAACGCCCCATCATGGATTCGTTTAGACCATTAAGCAGCAGTAACCTCGATGATCCCGAGAGTACAACCTTAATGTTGCGATCATGGAACGTATCGTCATCCCATTCTTTCTTAACGTATTCACTCCACTGCGGAATGAGCTGAATTTCGTCAAATACCAGAATTACAGAATTGAGCTGATAGCGGCTTAGAGTTTCACGGGCCAGATCCCAGTTAGTCCGGATGAATCCCGCAGTTGCCTGCGGCCTTGTAACCTCACAGTACAGATAGCGCTCCTTAAGATCCCCCAGCACCTGTTTAATCAAGGTTGTCTTGCCTATCTGCCTGGGGCCAATAACAATCTGCATGAAACGGCGTTTTTCTTCCAGACGCCTGATTAACGTTGTGTATTCACGTCTCCGGTACAGCATACCCGCCTCCGCCAGCAATACTTTTCTAAAATCTATCCCGTTATTTTTCTCTAGTTCCCCCGGTTTTTAAATGACAGTCGAATCCTTGCAGGATCGGGCGTCCGGCCAAGGAGATTAAAACGCAGCACCTCGGGAACTGGATTTTTTTAGCCTTAATCAATGCGAACGGATCTTTGTTATCATCAAAACAAAATCATGTTATCACACTAACAAATTTTTGTTATCAACCTAACAAAAATTTGTTAAGCAATTAACAATTTAGTTAACTTATTTAAAATCAGTTAGTTATCTTAAGGTAACACGTCGGTAACACCCCTACACGGATCGGCGGGTAACAGCTACCGTGTGCGCTTGCCTTTAAAGCGGTAGCATAAGCTCCCGGTCACTACGGGGCGCGATGTCCTTCAGGCCCCGCCTCCTGAAGTCGGTGATGAAAAGTCCCGGGATGCCGGTATCACCGGCCATTATCCGGCGGAACGTCTGTTGAAAAACGCCCCCGGGCGTTACAATGGCAGCGCTTTTCCAAGAGGGGTTTACCTATGTCCAGAAGCGAGTTTGTAAAACGCAGTCTCATCTTTGCCCTGTCAGTGTTCGTGGTCGGTTTTTCCATCGCCGCCATCGCCAGAGCCAATTTAGGCACGACGCCCATCTCCTCCCCCAATTTCGTGATTTCCCTGCACACGCCCTTAAGCTTAGGCGGCATGACCTTTATTTTTAACGTACTGCTTATTGTGCTGCAGTGGGTACTCTATACGAAAGAGGAGCGGCGTGAGAACCGGATCCGGCTTTTCATGCAGCTGCCGGTGACGATGATTTTCGCGCTCTCCATTGACCTCGGGACCTTCCTGTTAAACAGCGTCCTGCCCCCTGACATGGCGTATCTGCCCAGTTTCGCGCTCCTTACCGGAGGAACGGTGCTGCTCGCTTTAGGCGTGTCCCTCGAGGTGACGGCCAATATCGCCATGGTCTCGGGCGAGGCGGCCGTGAAGGTCATCTCGGACAAGCTTCACAAGAATTTCGGCACCGTCAAGGTAGCCTTCGATCTCACCCTCGTGGTGTTAGCGGTGATCTTCTCCCTGCTCTTTACCGGTTTCAGCGCCATCGAGGGCGTGCGCGAGGGTACGCTTATCGGGGCACTCGCCACGGGTACGCTGGTGCGCTTCATGCTGCCGCGCCTCTCCTTCTTAAGCCGCTGGGCCAGAGGTAAGGCAAAGAGCGTTCCGGAAAGTGCGGAGAATGCCTCCGAGGAACTTCCTGCCGTGCAGGGTTCGTTCTGCCGCGTCATTACCATCGCGCGCGAGTACGGCTGCGGCGGACGCGTGGTGGGCAAGCTTCTGGCCGAGCGTCTCAACATGGCCTTCTATGACAGCGAGCTTATCGAGATGGTCTCGCGCGAAAGCGGACTGTCCGTGGACACGGTGCGTGAGAACGAGGAGCCGGCTCCTGCGAAACAACTTTACGAGATGGTGATGCAGGACTATCTCTCCCCCGTGAAGGAAAGCCTCTCCACGCAGGACGCGCTCTACGTGGCGCAGGCCAAGGTGGTAAGACGCATCGCCCATATCGAGGACTGCGTCATCGTGGGCCGTGGTGCGGATGATATCCTGAAGGACAATCCCCACTGCCTGAACGTCTTCCTCTATGCCTCCTTTGACAGGAAGATCCGCTTCTGTAACGAACACTACCATCAGGCAAAGGATGAAGCGATCGCCACCATGCAGAATACCGATCGCCGCCGTGAGAATCATTACTTCCACTATACGGGCCGTCACTTTGCCGATCCGCGCAACTATCATCTCTGCCTTGACGTGGGAACGTTAGGCGTGGAGCGGACGGTGGATCTCATCGTGGCGCTGTTAAAGGACACGGCCTTAAAGCCGGTTAACGCCACGGATGGTCAGAGCGCGCAGACAGAAGCCACTAAGTCCACGGAAGCTTAACGCGTCTTTAGAGCCATGAAAGATCAGGAACTCTTAGGGCTGGTGCGCAATCATCAGCCCATGACCGTCGCGCAGGAAATCGAGCTTATCTTAAAGCTCTCCCTGCCCTCGATGCTCGCGCAGCTCTCCACCATTCTCATGTTCTATATCGACGCGTCGATGGTGGGATCGCTCGGGGCGGAGGCCTCGGCCGCGGTGGGGATCGTGACTTCCTCCTTATGGGTGTTCGGCGGGCTTAACGCCGCCGTGGCGATGGGCTTTTCCGTGCAGGTGGCGCACGCCATCGGGGCGAACGATAACGCGGGGGCGCGTCAGATCGTGCGCCAGGCCTATCCCTGCGCCCTGCTCGTTTCCCTGTGCCTCGGAGCTTTAGGCGTGCTCATTTCTGGCCCTTTACCGCAGTGGTTAGGCGGCGCGCCGGAGATCTGTCCTGACGGCTCGGCCTACTTCCTCATCTTCGCGCTGACCATGCCCTTCGCGCAGCTCAACTTCCTGTCAGGCTCCATGCTGCGCTGCTCGGGGAATATGAAAGTTCCCAGTTTCATCAACGTGCTGATGTGTGTTCTCGATGTCTTCTTTAACTCCCTGTTTATCTTTGAGACCCGCACCTTAAGTATCGGAGGACTTGAGCTTACCCTGTGGGGCGCGGGCTTAGGCGTGACCGGCGCGGCCTTAGGCACCTCCGCGGCCTTCGTGTGCTGCTCGCTTATCATGACCTACTGCGCCACGCTGCGCTCTCAGGAGCTTAATTTACGTCTTGAAAAGGGTTCCTTCATACCCCGCAAGGACACCGTGGTAAAGGCCATTAAGATCGGCGTGCCCATGGCGCTGCAGCATCTGGCCATCTCGCTTGCGCAAATCGTCTCCACGATGATCGTGGCCCCCCTGGGGATCGTCGCCATCGCGGCGCATTCCTTTGCCATCACGGTGGAGAGTATCTGCTATATGCCGGGTAACGGCATTTCCGAGGCGGCCACCACCCTCGTGGGCCAGGCCATCGGGGCGCGCCGGCCGCGCCTTACCTTCGCCTTCGCCAAAATCGCCGTCGTGACGGGCATGCTCGTGATGAGCTTCACCGGCTTTTTAATGTACGTCTTCGCCCCCGAACTGATGGCGGTGATGACCCCCGATGAGCGGATCCGCGATCTCGCGGTAGGCGTGCTGCGCATTGAGGCCTTCGCCGAGCCGCTGTTTGCCGCGGCCATCGTCACCTACGGCGTCTTCGTGGGCGCAGGAGATACCTTTACTCCCTGCCTCATGAATCTCTTCTCGATGTGGGCGGTGCGTTTAACCGCCGCGGCCCTGATGGCCCCACACTTCGGGCTCTACGGCGTGTGGATCGCGATGTGCGGCGAGCTCTGTTTCAGGGGCATTATCTTCCTCGTGCGGCTTCTGCGCGGGCACTGGCTTAAGCGCGTCCTGGACCGCGAACGCTTCTTAAAGGAAAAGGAGGCGGCCTCTGCAGCTAAGGCGCCCTGATTTGACGGTGACTGCCCTCTTCTTGCCTCTTTGTGCACGATGAGGGTTCGTCACTTTAAAAAAGGCTATGCTAAGCCCATGTTCATGTCACCACTAATTCAGGTTTTCTAAGACACACGGAAATATCATGCAGACTCTAACCGGACAGCATTTTGCAGGCGAGCGCGCCTTATATCACAGCGAGGAACTCAATCTTGAGAACTGCGTCTTTGATGAAGGCGAGTCCGCCCTTAAGGAAAGCTCGCATCTCACTTTAACCGACTGTTCCTTTATCTGTAAATACGTCAACTGGCACAACCGCCACGTCACCTTCATAAGACCCAGGTTCAGCGTAGCGTGCCGTGCCCCGCTGTGGTACGACGAGGACATCACCATGCGCGACGGCGTGTCGGAATCTCCCAAGATCCTGCGCGAAGTCAACGGCCTTAACCTTGTCAACATGGTGTTTAACGAGGCCGAGGAGACCCTGTGGCGCTGCCGTAACGTCAGGGCCTCGGGACTTAAGGTGCGCGGCGGCACCTACCTCTTCATGAACTCGGAGAACCTGTCCTTAAAGGACATCGACATTCAGAACAAGTACTCTTTCCAGTACTGCCGCAACGTCACCATCGAGAACGCCCTCATTGACTCCAAGGATCTGTTCTGGGAATGCGAGAACGTGGTGGTGCGCAATTCCCGCGTCACCTCGGAATATTTAGCCTGGTACGCGCGCAACATCACCTTTGAGAACTGTCATTTAGGCGGCACGCAGCCTCTGTGCTACTGCAAGGGCCTAAAGCTGGTGAACTGCACCTTTGAGAGCGACGCCGATCTGGCCTTTGAAAACTCCGAGGTCGAAGCCACCATTCAGGGCAAGATCACCTCCGTGAAAAATCCCGTCACGGGATCGATTGAGGCCGACAGCATCGGGGACATCATCCTCGATGAGAATATCCGGGAGCCCCACGACTGCAAGATCGTGACACGCGCTTAGAAAGGCAGCAGCCAACCTGAAAAGGCACCGCGTAAGGTACCTTTTTCATGCCTAATAGTGGCTTAAGACGGGACGCGCGCTCTTTATCAGTTCTAAAAGCGCAGGGGCGGAAAGCCTCCCCTCGCCTTCGCCCAGGACATGCAGGTTCACCCCGTCAGGGAAGGTCAGGGGACGGTTAACGCCCGTCATCAGCACCACGTGATCGCCCATCGAGAACTGCGTCTCGCTGTCCTTAAGGGCGCGGTTGGTAAAAATCAGGTGCAGCATCAGAACACCACCGTTTTGACGGCCGAGCGCAGCAAGGCACGCAGCGCGTTCTCATCTTCAAGGGTGATAAAGGCAAGCGGACTTACCTGAAGTCCCGTTCCCGCCATGACGCAGGGAATGCCCATCAGCTCTAACTGCGACAGCTTTCTGACAAAGACGCTCTCCGGGTCTGAGGCCAGAGCAAGGAGCGCCTCGCGGGCCTCGCCGTCAATGAAGACCACCACCTCAAGGGAGGCGTCATTAAGCGCCATGGCCAGCTCGAGGGCGTGCTCGTAGCGCTGCGAGGCGGCAGGCGCAGAGGCGATAACGATAAGGCGCGGGTTCATAATTCAACTACCTCGTCGCATTCCTCAAGGGCACGGGCCAGATCGGCGTAACCACTTAGGATCATGCCCTTGGACAGATGATCCACGGGGATCCCCAGCGCGCGTACCGCGCGCCCGCAGGCAAGGATCGGGAACTCTCCTTCCACGGAGAGACGGTAAAGCTTTTCCTCAAGCTGCATCTCAGGCGATCCCAGGACATAGTGGCCCGAGGCAAGCGAGGCGGCCTCCCCCGTAAGGTAGACCGCGTCAATCCGCTCCTTAGCGTCAAGGGCGGCCCGCATTAAGGAGAGCGCGGTCTTTAAATGCGCGCTCTGCGGGCCCTGCGTGAGAATGAAGAGCCAGCGCATCAGCGGGGTAACGCCACGATGACCTCAACCTCGCATAACGCGCCCCTGGGCAGATCGATACCGCCCACGCAGGAACGGGCCGGAGCCTCCTCGCCCATGTACGCGGCATAGACCTCGTTGAAGGCGGCGAAATCCCCGATATCCTTCAGGAAACAGGTGGTCTTCACGATGTCGTTCATGGTGGCACCGGCCTCCACGATGAGGGCGGTGACGTTCTTCATCACCTGCTCGGTCTGGGCTTTGATGTCACCCTGCACTAAGTTACCGGTAGCGGGATCGATGGGGATCTGACCTGAGGCAAAGAGGAAACCGTGCGCGATCTTGCCCTGGACATAGGGGCCGATGGCGGCCGGAGCGTTGGGAGTATGCAATACCTTGATATCTGCCATGATGCGTTTCCTTGTAATTTCTATAAAGCTTAGCGCTAACCTCTTTTATACACCATTTGCACGGTGGGGTACACCTTGAGAAAAGCTTTTGTGCACCGCAACGGGGCAGATCAGCGCGGGGAGAAAAAGGCCGGGAGGAATAATGAGGGAGGGAAGCTTGTCTGCCAGATAGCAGCAGGGCGGGAAAAACCCGCCCTGCCATACGCTTAAGTGAAGCCTGAGGCTTACTCTAAGGCCGAAGCGTCCACGGTGGCTAAGGCCTCGGAGAGCTGCTTCTGAATGTCCTCGGCGGACACCTGGCTCTCGGCGGAGGCACGGGCCATCATCTTGGCACGGGCGATCTCCTCGCGGCGCTGCTGATGGTACTTGAAGCCCGTACCGGCCGGAATGAGACGGCCCACGATGACGTTCTCCTTGAGGCCGCGCAGCTCGTCGGTCTTACCGGCCACGGAGGCCTCGGTAAGCACGCGGGTGGTCTCCTGGAAGGAGGCGGCCGAGATGAAGGACTCGGTGGAGAGCGAAGCCTTGGTGAGGCCCATCAGGATGTGACGGTAGCGCACCGGCTTCTTGCCCTGGGCCTCGAGACGCTCGTTGACGAGGCGGACCTGAGCGACCTCGGCCTGCTCGCCCTCGAGGAACTCGGTGGACTCACCCGGATCGAGGATCTCGCACTTGCGCAGCATCTGACGGACGATGACCTCAATGTGCTTGTCATTGATCTTCACGCCCTGCAGACGGTACACGTCCTGGACCTCGTTGACGATGTAGTTGGCCACGGCGTTAACGCCTCTTAAGCGCAGGATGTCGTGGGGGCTCTCGGGACCGTCGGCGATCATTTCGCCCTTCTGCACCTTTTCACCCTCGAAGACGTTGAGGTTACGCGATAAGGCAATCATCTCCTCGTGCATCTCGAGGGGATTTCCGGCCTCATCCACGGCACCGGGCTCGGGAGTGATCTGGAGGCGGCGCTTGCTCTTGGTCTCCTTACCGAAGGACACGGTACCGCTGATCTCGGCCAGGATAGCGGGCTCCTTCGGGGCACGGGCCTCGAAGAGATCGGCCACGCGCGGCAGACCGCCGGTAATGTCCTTGGTACCGCCGGCCTTCTGCGGAATACGGGCGATAATGTCACCGATGTTGATCTCGGCACCGTCGTTTAACTGCACAATGGCCTTGGCCTGGAGCAGGTACTGAGCGGCAACGGTAGTGCCGGGGATCATCACGTCATTGCCGTTCTCGTCGACGATCTTCACGGCAGGACGCTTTTCCTTGCCCTGCGTGGGACGGGCGGCGATCTCGCGCACCTCGATGGAGGAGATACCTAAGGCCTCGTCCTCCTTCTTGTCCACGGTCACGCCCTCGATGATATCGATGTACTTAATGCGGCCATGCACTTCGGAAATGATGGGGTGCGTGTGCGGATCCCAGCGGGCCACAGTGGCACCGTTCTTGACCTCGTCACCGTCCCTGACCTCAAGCACGGCACCGTAGGGGATCTTGTGGCTTTCCTTGGAGGTACCAAACTCATCCATCACCATGAGTTCGGCCTGACGGGAGGTCACCACTTCCTTGCCCTCGGTATTGAGCACGGTCTTGACGTTGGTGATACGCACCGTACCGCTGTTGCGCACGGTGGCACCGGACTCGGCCACGGCACGGGAGGCCGCGCCGCCGATGTGGAAGGTACGCATCGTAAGCTGCGTGCCGGGCTCACCGATGGACTGGGCGGCAATCACGCCCACGGCCTCACCGGCGTTCACGAGGTGACCGCGGGCCAGATCACGGCCGTAGCACTTGGCGCAGACGCCGAACTTGGTCTTACAGGTAATGGGCGAGCGCACCTTGACGTGATCGATCTTGTGATCCTCGAGGATCTTGCAGCACTTCTCATCGAGGAGAGTGCCGGCCGGCAGTAACACCTCGCGGGAACCCGGGCGGATAACGTCGGAGGCCAGGGTACGGCCCAGGACGCGATCGCGTAAGGTCTCGATGACGTCACCGCCGGACACGTGCGGGGTGATCTCGAGGCCGTCGTCGGTACCGCAGTCAAACTCGGTAATCACGAGATCCTGAGCGACGTCGACCAGACGGCGGGTCAGGTAACCGGAGTTAGCGGTCTTTAAGGCGGTGTCAGCCAGACCCTTACGGGCACCGTGAGTGGAAATGAAGTACTGCTGTACGTTCAGGCCCTCACGGAAGTTGGCGATAATCGGGGTCTCAATAATGGAGCCGTCCGGGGTCGCCATCAGGCCGCGCATACCGGCTAACTGACGGATCTGGGCGGGTGAACCACGGGCACCGGAGTCAGCCATCATGTAGATGCTGTTGAAGGAGGCCATCTTCTCCTCCTCACCGAGGATATTGGTGGCCGTCTGCACCGAAAGGTTAGACATCATGGCCTTCATGACCTTGTCATTGGCATTGGACCAGACGTCGATGACCTTGTTATAGCGCTCGCCCGGGGTGATCTGACCGTTTTCGTACTGGGTCTGAATGGAGAGCACTTCCTTCTGGGCCGAGGCGATGATGCTCTGCTTCTCCTTCGGGATGAGCATGTCGTCCACGCACACCGAGGAGCCGGAAATGGCGGCGTTACGGAAGCCGGTGTACATGATGTGGTCGGCGAACATCACCGTGTCCTTGAGACCTAAGAGACGGTAACAGTTGTTAAGCAGGGAAGCGATCTGCTTCTTGCCTAAGGCCACGTTCGAGACGCGGGTGAACCAGTTCTTCTCGGTGAGGATCTGCGGGATGGTCTCGGCGTTGACGCCCTCCAGGGGCGGATCGATGAGATCGTAGGAGAGACCGTGGGGCAGAATGAGCGACAGAATGGCGCGGCCGACGGTGGTCAGACGCAGCTCGTTGCGCTCCTCGACCTTACCGGTATCCGGATCCTTGACGGCATAGCGGATACGGCAGGCGACACGGGCCTGCATCTCGGCGATACCGGCCTTGTAAATACGCTCTGCCTCGCGGGCGTCGGAGATGATCATGCCCTCGCCCTTAGCACCGACCTTCATACGGGTCATGTAGTAAAGGCCTAACACCACGTCCTGGCCCGGAACGATAATCGGATCGCCGGAGGCCGGAGAGAGGATGTTATTGGTGGACATCATCAGGGCACGGGCCTCTAACTGCGCCTCAAGAGTGAGCGGGATGTGCACGGCCATCTGATCGCCGTCGAAGTCGGCGTTGAAGGCGGTGCAGACCAGCGGGTGCAGACGGATGGCCTTACCCTCGATGAGGATGGGCTCGAAGGCCTGAATACCTAAACGGTGCAGCGTCGGGGCGCGGTTTAAGAGCACGGGGTGCTCGCGGATGACCTCGTCGAGAACATCCCACACCACGGCGTCCTCGCGCTCCACCATCTTCTTGGCGGCCTTAATGGTGGTGGCAAGGCCACGCAGCTCTAAACGGCCGTAAATGAATGGCTTGAAGAGCTCTAAGGCCATCTTCTTGGGCAGACCGCACTGATGTAAACGCAGGAACGGTCCGCAGGTAATCACGGAACGGCCCGAGTAATCGACGCGCTTACCTAAGAGGTTCTGACGGAAGCGGCCCTGCTTGCCCTTGATCATGTCAGCAAGCGACTTTAAGGGACGCTTGTTCGAGCCGGTGATGGCGCGGCCGCGGCGGCCGTTGTCCATCAGGGCGTCGACGGACTCCTGCAGCATGCGCTTCTCGTTGCGCACGATGATCTCGGGAGCGGCTAAATCTAACAGGCGCTTTAAGCGGTTGTTACGGTTGATGACGCGACGGTAGAGATCGTTTAAGTCGGAGGTCGCGAAGCGGCCGCCGTCTAACGGCACCAGGGGGCGTAAATCCGGGGGTAACACCGGCAGCACGGTGAGGATCATCCACTCGGGTTTGTTGCCTGAGGAGATGAAGGACTCAATGAGCTTTAAGCGCTTGGAGAACTTCTTGCGGTTGCTCTCCGAGGAGGTGGTCTCTAAGGCCTCGCGTAAGGAGCGGGCCTCGGCCTCGAGATCCATGTTCTGCAGGATCTCGAGGATGGCCTCGGCTCCCATCTTGGCGGTAAAGTCATCGCCGTACTGCTCCAGGGCCTCGACGTACTGCTCCTCGTTTAAGAGCTGACGGCTTTCGAGCTCGGTCATGCCGGGATCGGTCACGACATAGCTTTCAAAGTACAGCACGCTCTCGATGTCGCGCAGCTTCATGTCGAGGATTAAGCCGATGCGCGAGGGCAGCGACTTTAAGAACCAGATGTGGGCGACGGGGGAGGCTAACTCGATGTGGCCCATGCGCTCGCGGCGCACCTTGGCCTGGGTGACCTCGACGCCGCACTTGTCGCAGATGGTGCCGCGGTGCTTTAAGCGCTTGTACTTACCGCATAAGCACTCGTAGTCCTTGACCGGTCCGAAGATCTTGGCGCAGAACAGACCGTCGCGCTCGGGCTTGAAGGTGCGGTAATTGATGGTCTCGGGCTTCTTGACCTCGCCGTAAGACCAGGCACGAATCATCTCAGGGGACGCCAGTCCGATCTTGATGGCGTCAAAGTCTTCAAGACGCTGCCTGAAGGCGGCGTTGGAGCGGTTGGCAAGCTTGCCGAGGCTGTCAGTAAGCCCCAGGTCAAGGGCGGCCTCGTCCGAGGCGAGACCCTCGTTCTGGGCGGCCTTAAGACCTTCTAACAGGGCGTTATCCTGCTCTTTATCCTGAATACTCACTACTCTTTACTCCAAGTGAATCCCGGGTTCCCCCGGGAAAAATTCTGTCTAGTCCTTACGCACCAGGTCAATATTGATACCCAGCGAGCGGATTTCCCTTAAGAGCACGTTGAACGACTCGGGCACGCCGGCGTCCATGCGGTACGCGCCGTCCACGATGTTCTTGTACATCTTGGTACGGCCGTTGACGTCGTCGGACTTCACGGTGAGCATCTCACGCAGCGTGTAGGCCGCGCCGTAGGCCTCGAGGGCCCACACTTCCATCTCACCGAATCTCTGACCGCCAAACTGCGCCTTACCGCCTAAGGGCTGCTGCGTCACTAAGCTGTAGGAGCCGGTGGAACGGGCATGCATCTTGTCATCCACTAAGTGGTTGAGCTTTAACATGTACATGTAACCCACGGTCACCTTGCGCTCGAAGGGCAGGCCGGTGGTGCCATCGTAGAGGGTCATCTGACCGGACTCGGGGAGGCCGGCTAAACGCAGCATCTCCTTGATGGAGGTCTCGTCGGCGCCGTCGAACACGGGGGTAGCCACGGGCATACCGTCACGCACGTTCTCGGCGAGGATGCGGATTTCGTCATCCGAAAGCTCGCTTAAGTCCACGCCCTGCGAGGTATTACCCAGGTCGTAAATCTTCTGCAGGGTCTCGCGCAGTTCGGCCACGGCACGCTGCTCGATGAGCATGCGGTCGATCATCTGGCCAATGCCCTTGGCGGCTAAGCCCAAGTGCACCTCTAACACCTGACCGATGTTCATACGCGAGGGCACGCCTAAGGGGTTTAACACGATATCCACGGGATGACCGCTCTCGTCGAAGGGCATATCCTCGATGGGGCAGATCTTGGAGATCACGCCCTTGTTACCGTGACGGCCGGCCATCTTGTCACCGGGCTGAATGCGGCGCTTGACGGCGAGGTAGACCTTGACGATCTTGAGCACGCCCGGAGTCAGGTCATCACCCTCGGTGATCTTGCGGCGGGCCTTCTCGAACTTCTCCTGGTACTCCTTGCGGAAACCGTCGAGACGGGCGGCGAACTCCTCTAACTGACGCTGCGCGGTGTCATCGTCTAAGTGTAAGGCGAGCACCTCGGCGTCGGAGAGAGCCTCCACATCCGCCTCGCTCATGCCCGAGCGCACCACGTGGGCGCGGGCCTGGCGCATGAGGCCTGAAGAGAGGAAGCTGAACTCCTCGTCTAAGTCCTTCTTGGCCTTGTTGATGTGCATTTCCTCGATTTCGAGGGCACGGGCGTCCTTCTCCACGCCGTCGCGGGTGAAGATCTGCACGTCCACGACGGTACCGGACACACCGTTGGGCACGCGCATCGAGGAATCCTTAACCTCGGAGGCCTTCTCACCGAAGATGGCCCTGAGTAACTTCTCCTCGGGGGAGAGCTGCGTCTCGCCCTTGGGGGTGACCTTACCGACGAGAATGTCGCCGCCGACCACCTCGGCACCGACGTAGACGATACCCGACTCATCTAACTTGGAGAGAGCGGCCTCGCCCACGTTGGGGATATCGGCGGTGATTTCCTCCGGCCCTAACTTGGTGTCACGGGCGATGCAGGAGAGCTCCTGAATGTGGATGGTGGTCAGGCGATCCTTGGCCGCCACGCGCTCGGAGACAAGGATGGAGTCCTCGTAGTTGTAACCGTTCCACGGCATGAAGGCCACGCGCAGGTTCTGACCTAAGGCTAATTCGCCTAAATCGGTGGAGCTGCCGTCGGCTAGCACGTCACCGGCACGGACCTTCTCGTTAAGGCCCACGCAGGGACGCTGATTGATACAGGTGTTCTGATTGGAACGCGAGTACTTGATGAGGTTGTAGATGTCGATACCGGCATCGGAAGCGCCCTCGATCTCGTCGGGGTTGACACGCACCACGATACGGGCACCGTCCACGTGCTCCACGACACCGCCGCGGCGGGCGATGATGGTCACGCCGGAGTCCACGGCCACGGCGCGCTCCATACCGGTACCCACGAAGGGCTTCTCGGAACGCACGGTCGGGACGGCCTGACGCTGCATGTTCGCGCCCATGAGGGCACGGTTGGCGTCGTCGTGCTCAAGGAAGGGAATGAGAGCGGCGGCGACCGAAATCACCTGCTGCGGCGAGACGTCCATGTACTGTACGTCCGAGGCGCGGCGCACCGTGGACTCACCCTTGTAACGGCACTGCACGTACTCGTCGATGATGTGACCGTCGGCATCGAGATCGGTATTGGCCTGGGCGATGACGTACTGTCCCTCGTCAATGGCCGATAAGTATTCAAAGTCCTCGGAGACTAAGCCGTTCTCCACCTTACGGTAAGGGGTCTCGAGGAAGCCGTAGTCATTGCAGCGGGCGAACACGGCCAAAGAGTTGATAAGACCGATGTTCGGGCCTTCAGGGGTCTCAATCGGGCAGAGACGGCCGTAATGGGTCGGGTGCACGTCACGCACTTCAAAGCCCGCGCGCTCGCGGGTAAGACCGCCGGGTCCCAGGGCCGAAATACGGCGCTTGTGGGTGACCTCGGAGAGCGGATTGTTCTGATCCATGAACTGCGAGAGCTGCGAGGAGCCGAAGAACTCCTTAATCGCGGCCGAAATGGGCTTGGCGTTGATGAGCTCCTGGGGCGTGGTGTTGTCGAGATCACCTAAGGATAAACGCTCCTTGACGGCGCGCTCCACGCGCACGAGGCCGATACGGAACTGATTTTCCGCCATCTCGCCCACCGAACGGATGCGGCGGTTGCCTAAGTGATCGATATCGTCGATGGTTTCCTTGCCGTTTCTGATCTTGACGAGGTAACGCATCACCTTGACGATGTCGTTATGGGATAAAGTGCCGCGGGGATTGTCCTCGGAGCTGACCGAAGCCATGATAAGACCTAAGTCCTTGCCCTTCGGATCAGTGGCCTTCACGTCCATGTTCTCGACCTTGACCTCGAGATCGAGGGCGTCCAGGGGCAGCACCACGGCGTTATCGAAGGTGAAGGACTCACCCTCGGCGCCCTGGAACCTGACCTTGCGCACGAAGCGCTCGCGGGCCTTGATCCACGGATCGTCGTTGGACTTGATGAGAAGACCGTCTAAGTAGTCTAAAAGCTTGTCGGCGCAGCGCCCCGGGAAGGTATTGGGCATGCACTCCACCTCACCGGCGTCAAGGTGGGCCTTGACGATGTCCACCACCTCGGGGAACTTAGCGTACACGAGGTTGCCCGAGACCACGAGGGGGCTCTCGGCGGTATTGACGGAGACGGCCTCGTCGGCGAAAGCGCGCTCTAAGCCTAACTTGAAGTACTTGACCTCGGTGAAACGGGAATCAAACTTCATGCGGCCCACCGAGGAAAGCTCGTAACGGTCGGCGTCGAAGAATAAGTTCTGGAAGAGGCTCTCGGCGGCTTCCACGGTGGGAGGCTCGCCCGGGCGCATCATCTTGTAGATTTCAAATAAAGCCGCCTGACGATCGGCCTCGTCGGAGGTCAGATCGCGGGTGGTGTCATTGCGCAGGGTGTCGGAAATGAAGGGGCCCTCATCCACCTGGGAGGTGTAGAGGATCTCGAACTTCTTAATCCCGTGATCGCGGATGATGGTCAGGGTATCGGCACCGATGAGCGAGTTGGCCGGCAGCACCTTGTTGCCTTCCTTGTCGCAGTAGTCACGGGCAATGATCTTGTCGATTAAGTACTCGGGCGGCACTTCAATCGAGGAGACACCGGCCTTCTTTAACTCGCGGATGTGACGGGCGGTGATCTTCTTGCCCTTCTCGACGAGCACCTTCTTGTTGAGGACGATGTCAAAGGAAGCCGTCTCGCCGCGCAGGCGGTCAGGGACTAACTCCATTAAAATCTTGTTCCTGGAGATCTCGATCTCGACGGTGTCAAAGAATAAATCGAGGATCTGCTCGGTGTTGTAACCTAAGGCGCGCAGTAAGACGGTGGCCGGCAGCTTACGGCGGCGGTCAATACGCACGTAGAGGTTGTCGCGGTGATCGAACTCGAAATCGAGCCACGAGCCGCGGTACGGAATGATACGGGCCGTGAACAGGATACGGCCGGGATGGGTCTTGCCCTTGTCGTTATCGAAGAAGACACCGGGGCTTCTGTGCAGCTGGGAGACCACCACGCGCTCGGTACCGTTGATGATGAAGGTACCGTTGTCGGTCATGAGCGGGATCTCGCCCATGTAAACGTCCTGGTCAATACGCTCCTTCACGGTGCGCGGTGCGTCTTTCTCATAGCGCACTAAGCTGAGCTTGACCTTCAGGGGGGCGGAGTACGTCGTGCCGCGGATCATGCATTCGTGCACGTCGAACTTGGGCTCACCCAGGTGGAAACTGTTATAGCAGAGTTCAGCGTTACCCGAATAGCTCCGAATGGGGAACACGCTCTTGAAGGCGGCGACGAGGCCGTTTTCGTTGAGCGGATCGGAGGAGATAAACTGCTTAAACGAGTCAAGCTGAACAGCCAGCAGGTAGGGGGTGTCAAGCACCTTCACGCGCCTGCCGAAATCCTTACGGATGCGTTTTTGCTCAGTGAACGAGTAGACCATGGACTGGGGTTCCTCAGGTTGATCTGTTTCGTGGGAGATGCCGTGCATCTTATCTCTAATCAGGCACCGAACCCGATCCCCATTTCTGAGGATCGGGTTTGAAAGTCACTTGGACTGACTTTAAAAGACCGGCTCCGGTGCAGAGCCGGTCCTGTGAGAAGCCTGAGATTAGGACAGCTCGACCTTGGCGCCAGCTTCCTCGAAGGCCTTCTTGAGAGCCTCAGCCTCTTCCTTCGGGAGGGCTTCCTTGATCTTGGCGGGAGCGGACTCGACGAGGTCCTTGGCCTCCTTGAGGCCTAAACCGGTGGCGGTACGCACAGCCTTAATCACGGCGATCTTGTTAGCGCCGACTTCCTTCAGGGTGACGTCGAACTCGGTCTTCTCCTCAGCGGCGGCGGCAGCACCGGCAGCGGGGCCGGCGACAACAGCGGCAGCGGCGGAAACGCCGAACTTCTCTTCCATCGCCTTAACGAGCTCAACCACATCCATAACGCTCATGGAGGCAATAGCTTCAATGATCTCATCCTTGGATAAAGCCATTTTGATATTCCTTTAAAAAACTTGTGTTATCCCGCATCTGCGGGTGTTTAAAAAAACAGCAGCTTATTCAGCAGCGGGAGCGGCGGCTTCGCCACCCTCGGCCTTTAACTTGTCGCCTAAAGCAGCAAGGGTACGGACTAACTTGCCGGCGGCAGCTTCCTTCATGGTAGCAAGCAGCTTGGCGATACCTTCCTCGTAAGTCGGGAGGGTGGCAAGAACGTCAATATCCTTACCCTCGTAGAACTTGCCCTCAAAGGCCAGCGACTTCACGGCGAAAGTCTGATTGGTCTTGGCAAATTCCTTGAAGATACGGGCAGCGGCACCGGGATGCTCCATGGAGAAACCGATGATGGTCGGTCCCTTGAAGCTGTCCTTCATGCACTCGAACTCGGTACCCTCGACGGCGCGGGCAAGGAGAGTGTTGCGCACGACGTGGAGATACACGTTGTTAGCGCGGCAGTCCTTGCGGAGCTTGGTCATCTGGGCAACCGGGATACCGCATGAATCGGCGGCGACGGCTGACAGAGCTTTGCTGGCGGCTTCGTTGACGGAGGCGACAATCGCCTTCTTGTCTTCGAGATTTAATGCCATTTTTAGCATGACTCCTGGTGGAACACAGTCCCCTCACGGGGACGACTACCGGAAATCAGTTCCAAAGGAAATTCCTGTGGAGCTGTTCCGCCTGCGCAGGATGATTAAGGATGCAACCCCCTGCGGTCTTTGGTGGGAGACCAGCTCCCGGCCAAAATTCTTATATACCGGCGGGCATCCCCCGCCGGTCGCTTAATTCTTTAAGCAGCGGACGCGGTGTCAGCCTTGAGGCTGTTCTTATCCACAACGATGCCGGCACCCATGGTGGTGGAAATGCAGACCTTGCGGATAAAGGCACCCTTGGCGGCAGCGGGCTTGGCACGGGTAATGGCGCCCAGTAACGCGTTGAGGTTATCGGTTAACTGAGCGGGGGTGAAGTTCACCTTACCGATGGAAGCCTGAATCACGCCGGTACGGTCATTGCGGTAACGCACCTGA
This sequence comes from Candidatus Avisuccinivibrio pullicola, assembly GCA_018713485.1. GTDB lineage: Bacteria > Pseudomonadota > Gammaproteobacteria > Enterobacterales > Succinivibrionaceae > Avisuccinivibrio_A > Avisuccinivibrio_A pullicola. Next base: position 7,384 of record DVOQ01000007.1, on the reverse strand, counting down.
CCGGCCTTGGCGTTCTTGACGGCGGCGGCCACGTCACGGGTGACAGTGCCGACCTTGGGGTTCGGCATTAAGCCACGCGGACCTAAAATCTGACCTAACTGGCCCACGACGCGCATGGCATCGGGGGAGGCGATGACGACGTCAAAGTCCATCATGCCGCGCTTAACCTCGGCGGCCAGCTCATCCATACCGACGAAATCGGCACCGGCGGCCTTGGCGTCCTCGGCTAACTGACCCTGGGTAAACACGGCCACACGCACGGTACGGCCGGTGCCGTGGGGCAGCACGGCGGCGCCACGCACGTTCTGATCGGACTTGGTGGGATCGATACCTAACTGAATGGCAACGTCCACGGACTCGACGAACTTGGCCTTGGCACACTTGATGAGGGTCTCAAAGCCCTCGGTAACCTCGTACTCGCGGGTACGGTCGACGATGGAGCGGATCTCCTTCATGCGCTTAGATAACTTGGCCATGATTAATCCTCCACCTCAATACCCATGGAGCGGGCGGTACCGCCGATCGAACGGGCAGAAGCCTCGAGATCGGCACCGGTCATATCCGGCTCCTTAGTCTTGGCAATCTCAAGGAGCTGAGCCTTGGTGATCTTGCCGGCGCTTTCCTTACCGGGCTTGTGAGAGCCGGTCTGGATGTTGATAGCCTTCTTGATGAGGAAGGAAGCAGGCGGAGTCTTCAGCACGAAGGTGAAAGACTTGTCCTGGTAGACGGTGATGATCACCGGCACCGGGGAGCCCTTTTCCATCTTGGTGGTCTGCGCGTTGAAAGCCTTGCAGAACTCCATGATGTTGACGCCATGCTGACCTAAGGCAGGGCCAACGGGCGGAGCAGGATTAGCGCTGCCGGCGCCAACCTGTAACTTGATGTAGGCTGTAACTTTCTTAGCCATGTTGAGGTAATCCTCTGTAAAATGGGTGATGTCGCGCGGCCTTTCCGCGCTTCCCTTGGAGATTGCTCTCCCGCGTTTGCTTTCACGCAAAACAGCTTTGCGAGTTTACACGATAATCACATTAGGGGCAAGTGTTTTTTGCCTTTTTCACGGACATCCTCACCATACAGGCCTGACTATTTTCTGAAAAGCCCTCTAAGCTCCCTGCCGGCGCCGCTGAAGAAAGTTAAGCGCCCTGTCCGGAAAGTCGGTGAAAAGACCGTCGCAGCCTGCCTTATCCAGAAGGGCCGCGAAGAGTTCCTCCACCGTGGCGGCATAGTCAGGGAGAGCGTCGGCGCGCACCGTCCACGGATGGACGGCAAGGCCCGCCGCCCGATACTGAGAGGTAAGCGCGTTGGGAACGATCGTTCCCTGCAGGGAGTGCGCCCCGTCAATGAGGAGATGATAGTCAGGCCCTACCCCGTCGGCGTAACGGGCGATTTCCTCAAAGTTCTCAGGATTTAAGAGATAGTCCGTGTCCATGGGCACCCAGAGACCATCCTTTAGCACCTGCGTCTCACGGGGATCGTCAGTGATGAGCAGAATGGTCTTAAGCTCCATGTTAAGCTCAGGAAAAAGCGTGCCTTTCACGTACTGAAGATCGGGATAGTCAAAGGTCTGAAAGAAGACCTTACTTTCCTTAGATGTATAGCCATAGCGCTTTAATACCTTAAGCGTGGCGCGCGAGATGTCCTTCCCTTCCTGCTTGTGAAACCACGGGGCCTTGGTTTCCACGTAAAGTCCCGCCTCCCGTCCCGTGGTGGCGTTAAGCCCCTGAATGAACTCGATCTCCTCCTCAAAGGTATGCAGGGCAAAGCGTGACCTAAAGAGAGGGAAACGCCCCTCAAACACGGGGACGCGCCTTCCGTCCACGAGCTTAAAGCCCTCGCTGAAGCGCAGGCGGCGTAACTCATCGAGGGTAAAGTCGATGACATAGTAACGGCCGTCCGCGCGCTGCCGCCCGGGAAAAACCTCCGCGACGTCGGTGACGCGGTCAAGGTAGTGATCGTGGATGACGATGAGCTGATCGTCACGGCTCAGGGCCAGATCCTGCTCGAGGTAAGGCGCTCCCATGGCGTGGGCCAGGGCCTTGCTCTCCAGGGTGTGCTCGGGCAGGTAACCCGAGGCTCCGCGATGGGCGATGATGAGTTTGTCCGTCATGCAGCCTCCTTCAGGCAGTGCGCAAGAGCTTTCCTATACCGGGCGCGGGGAGAGCGCGGCCTCACGGACAGGCACCCGTCCTCCCCTGTTCCCCCCTCTCACGGATTATAGATGCCCTCACTGCCCCCGCGGTTAAAGAAAGGCCGTCCCTCGTAAATGACCTCGAACTTAAAGGGAGTCAGCCCCGTCTCAGCCTTAAAGGCGCGGATGAAGTGGCTCTGCGAGCTGAAACCGACCATGGAGGCGATCTCGGCCCCAGCGTAACGGCCGCTGACGAGCAGGACCTTGGCCGCCTCCACGCGCATGTGGCGGGCGTAGGCCATGATAGTGCGGCCCGTGACATTCTTATAGAGCTTCATGAGGTGATCGTGGGAAAAGTTAAGGGTCCTCGCCAGTTCCTCCATGCTAAAGGAGCGGTGCAGGTTCTGGCGCACGTAAAGCTCGATGGCAGCGACCAGTTCATCCTGCAAGGCTCCCGGCTGCTCACGGGTTTTTTTCACCAAAGCGCAAAAACGTAAGGCACCGTCACGCACCAGGGCCTCGACACGCAGAGCGCTGTCAGCGCTTTCCACTAAGAGGATGGTGGCGGCGCTTAACTCCAGAGCCTCACCGGCGTTGACCCCGGCGTCCGCGGCGGCCCTTGATATCACGGTAAGATCGACGAGGGCCTGATTCTTAACCGCGCGCAGGGCCGAGGCGGCGAGAGCGGGACGCTCCCCCGGCTGTGGCTGGCTTAAGACACGCTTTAGCCCCTCAGTATCCCCGGCGGCGATCGCACCGCGCAAAGAGGTCTCGTATCTGACGTCATCGTGGGGAATGTCCCCGCCCAGGCGCTCGCCCATGACCCTCGCTAACTGCCGCGACTGCTCCTGCCGGAAGCTAAGAGGCTCGCTTACGCTATCAAGGATGTCCTGCACGGCACAGTCCTTACCCGTGCGCGTGACGTAGATTAAAGAGAGCGCGTGGAGCACGGAGGCAGGGGAGGCCACGGTAAGGGACGTGCGGGAGGCGTGATGCAGCAGGGCGTGAGCGCTGTCCTTACCGGTGCTCCCGTCGCGCCCGTCCACGAAGGGACCTGCTAAAAGCGCGTATTCCCCGAGGCCTAAGCCGGCGTAACAGACGGCGAGGCTTCCGACATAAAGAAAAGGTTCGCCCTTTAAAAACTCCGGCTTAAAGGAGGCGGCAAAAGCGGGATCGGTCACTAAAGGATCGCCCTTTTCGGGAAATTCCGGCACGCAGGAGCGGACCTTAGCGTCACTGTCCATGACGCGCACGGGACACTTAAGGCTCAGGGCCAGATGCAGGGCCAGCTCAAAGGGCGGTTTTTGCATACATTTCCTCACTTTTTGAAAAGGATCACGCTTTTGCGCCTCTCCTTCACTCTTAAGTACTAAAAATCACTCTTAAATGCAATTGTAACCGAAGTGAAAGGCCTAAGATGCAAGGCACGGACGGGAAAAGGACCGTCTTCAAAGAAAGGAGTTTAAAGTGCAAAGGTTATGTCTTAAATTCGCCATCCTGTCAGTGTCCTTACTGCTGACGTCGGCGTACGCGGTTTCCATCTGCATTCCGGTATTCACGGAGCAGTTCACGGGCTACAGCGCCTCATCCATCGAGATGCTTATCACCATTCCCGCCTTCTCGGTGATGGTGATGATGCTGCTCTCCGACTTCATCGCCAGCAAATTAGGCAAGAAGCGCACCGTGATGTTAGGTCTTATCATCGTCTGCGCCTCGGTATTTTTATCGCTCGCGGCTACCTCCTATCCCATGATGCTCATAAGCCGCATCGTGTTAGGTATTGGACTGGGACTCTGCAACGCGCTCGCCGTGTCCCTCATCGCCGATTTCTTTACCGGCAATGAATGCGCCACCATGATGGGCGTGCGCAACGCCTTTGAGGGTTTAGGCCAGTCGCTTTTGACCTATGTCGCAGGACTGCTCTTTGTCACGGGATGGAGCAACGCTTTCTACGTCTATTTCGCAGCTCTCCCCATTCTCGTTATCTTTGCGCTCTTCGTACCGTCCGTAACCCCCGAGGGCGGGGCCCCCGCGCCTGCGGAAGAAAAGGCTGAGAGCAGGGGTGAGCGCCGTCTGCCGTGGCACGCCCTGCCGCAGTGTCTCATACTCATGTTCACGGTGTTAGTGTCGGTGGGCTTTTACGTCAAGCTCTTTGACGTCATCGGCGAGAAGAGCCTCAACGCTGACCCTGAGTACGTCAACAATCTCTTCACCGCCCTTGCCTTCTGCTCCATGGCAGGCGGCTGCGCCTTTGGCTTCCTCTACGCCAGAATGAAGTTCTACTCGCTGCAGTTAGGCCTCATCGCCACCGCCCTCTCCTGCCTCTTACTGGCCTTCAGCCCCTCGATGACGGTACTGACCATCGCCTGCGTGCTAAACGGCCTTGCCTATCCCATCATCATTTCCTACATGTTTAACATGATTGGCAGGCTCTCGGTCAACGCCTCGACGGTGATGGTGACCTCCTTCATGCTCATCGGCTGTAACGTGGGCGCTATGGTTACGCCGTGGGGCTTCTCGCTCATGTCCACCCTGTCAGGCGGCGGCTCGGCCGCGCTGTGCTTTATCATCTGCGGCGTGATTTTCCTCGCCCTCGCGCTCCTCGCCATGGTGCGCCGTGCCAGCTTTACCTGTGATTAGGAGACGAAAAGACTATGGAAAAGATCATTATTGACACCGATATCGGTATCGACGACGCCTTTGCACTGCGCTACGGCGCTCTTACGCAGGAACTTATCGGGATCACCACCGTTTCGGGAAACGTCACGGCGGACATGGCCACGCGTAACGCAAAACTCTTCTGTAAGCACTATGGTTTAGACATCCCCGTGTGCAAGGGAGCCTCGCGGGGACTTACCATCGAGCCGACCCCGCCCATCACCGAGGTACACGGCTCAGACGGCATGGGAGGCTGCTATGACAATCCCTTTGACGCAGTGACGGAAATGAATGCCGTGGAGTTTCTCCTGAAGACGGTAAAAGAGCACCCCCGCGAAATCACCGTGGTGGCGATCGGCCCCTTAACCAATATCGCGCTCTGCCTGAACCTGCGCCCTGAGTTTGCGCATGAGGTTAAGGAATTAGTCATCATGGGCGGGGCCTTCGGCACCAAAGGCCATACCGGCAATATGTCCAATTTCGCCGAGTTCAATATCTGGAAGGATCCCGACGCTGCCGATCAGGTCTTCCGCTCACCGATCAGGATGACCGTGCTGCCCCTTGATGTAACCTACGAGGTGCTCTTAACGGGCGGGGAAGTCGCGTCCACGGGAGACAGCTTCCTTAAGGATATCTCGCGCTGCTATCTCGAATTTACCTTAAAGGACGAAGGCTACTACGGCATGGCCGTGCACGACGCCCTGACCATCGAATACCTTCTCCATCCCGAATGCTTTGACGTTATTGAAAAGCCGGTACGGGTTTCCTGCGCCGGCTTTACCTACGGTCAGACACTCATACCGCAAAGCGCGATGCCCATTCCCGATGACAACTTCAGGGGCCTGCCCTTAAGAAAGATCTGCGTGGGGGTGGATACGCAAAGGGTTAAGGAACATCTCTTAAACACGCTTAAACTCTAAGCTTGTAAGCACGTCATCGCCGCCCATGGCGGCGATCTTTTTCTTCTGTGGAGAGCATGATGGCTAAAAATCCCGCCCCGTGGCTGACCTTCTTTTTAGTGCGCTTTATCGGGGTTCTGAAGCACAGCGTAAGGCCCCACCCGAGCCTGATGACCAAGAACGAGTTCGTCTACTCGCGCCTTGCCACTCGTCTGGCCTTCTTTACAGCCGGCATTGCCACCTCGCCGTGGGCCTCGCTCGTGCCTTACGTCAAGATGCGCCAGAATCTTGATGAGATGCACTACGCCTCACTAGTCCTGTGTTTCGGCCTCGGTGCCGTCATCGGCATGCCCCTGACGGGAAGGCTCGCCGCGCGCTTCGGAGTAAAACCCATTATCCTTGTCTCCTGCATTACTCTCTACCTTGGCATGGTGGGTCTGAGTCTTGAAAGCCTCACCCTGCCCCTGGCCTTCCTCTCTGTCATAATGTGGGGCATGTCCCTTGGTATCATTGACGTAGCCAACAATATCCACGGGGCGTATATCGAGGAGAAAGCCGGACGGCATCTCATGTCCTCCTTCCACGCCTGGTACACGGTGGGCTGCATCGTGGCCGCCCTCTTCTGCGCCCTCGCGCTGCACCTGGGGCTCCATTCCACGGCCGTGTCCCTGATGCTCTCGGGGGCGGGTATCATTCTCCTTGTGTATTTTTACGGCAAGCTCATCAATACCCACGGCGAGGGCAGTGCAGGCGATGAGGAAAGAGAAACTCCCTCTCATAAAAAGACCGGACTTATCCCCTCCTACCTGACGCTGCCCGTGCTTATCATCGGGGCCATCTGCCTTATCATGTATTTAACCGAGGGCATGATTTATGACTGGAGCTCGGTGTACCTGATTCAGAACGGCGGGCTCGACATCACCATCGCCTCGGTGGGCTATCTCGCCTTTGAAGGCGCGGTGGCCTTAATGCGCTTCAGGGGCGACGCCATCGTCACCGCCTGCGGCCCCTTAAAACTCATCGTGGGCGGGGCGCTCCTTGCCTGCGCGGGGATGGTGACCATCGCGTTAAGTCACTCGCCCTACGTGCTCGTGGGCGCCTTCTTTATCTGCGGGTTAGCCCTCGCCAACGTCGTGCCCGTAATGCTCTCCGAGACGGCGCGCCTTGCGGGAGCGCAGCAGGGCAAAGCCATTTCCTTTGTCGGCACCTTAGGCTACAGCGGCCTGCTCCTGGGCCCGGGCATCCTCGGCGCCGTAGCGACCGTGTTTGGCCTCAGCGCCATGTACGTCCTCACCGCGGCTCTTATTTTCCTCTTAGGGCTCATGGCCCTCTACGTGTTAACCCGCATTCAGTAACGCAATCTTACCCAGTATCAGGCCCCCGCGCAGGGGGCTTTCTTCTGCTCTCCCCAGCGCAGCACCTCAAAACCTCCCACACGTGCCTCCTTAAGTAAGGGCAGGGCGGGGTTAATCACGCTTACCGCGTCGGCCATGCGGCACAGCGGCAGATCGTTGATGGAATCAGTATAAAAATGGGTGAACTCCTCCCATGAGCTGAAGCTCAGGGGATTCCGGCTGAGCGGTTTTCAGGCCGCTCTCCGGCAGGTTCCGGGTGACAGCTCATTACTGAGCCTGCAGCCCCGGCTATCCGGGCAGTTCCTGCCCTTCTGATGTTTTCAGCGGCGTTCAAATCCGCATTC